>NZ_JBVHXY010000001.1:0-30738 GCF_055569215.1 Kitasatospora sp. NPDC029312
GGCTCCCAGTAGACGACTGGGTTGATAGGCCGGATATGGAAGCCCTGTGAGGGGTGGAGTTGACCGGTACTAATAGGCCGAGGGCTTGTCCTCAGTTGCTCGCGTCCACTGTGTTGTTCTGAAACAACGACCGCCCTGCCGGCGGGTCGGAACAGTTTCATAGTGTTTCGGTGGTCATAGCGTGAGGGAAACGCCCGGTTACATTCCGAACCCGGAAGCTAAGCCTCACAGCGCCGATGGTACTGCAGGGGGGACCCTGTGGGAGAGTAGGACGCCGCCGAACAATTCTTCTGAAGAACCCCCATCCGGATTCCCGGATGGGGGTTCTTCGCATTTCCGGAGCGGCTTCCTCGCCCCTGGTGACTCGGCGGAGATGGCGGCCGAGCGGTCCTGGCTCCGGTCGAACCGGGCGGCCCTTCTGGAGGGCGCGGAGGATTCGGGCGGCTGACGCCTGGGCCCGTCCAACCCGCCGTCACTGACGGGCCGGCTCCGGTGCGGGCGCTCTCGGCGGCGCCCGTCAGCCGGCCGGCTGCGGCAGTTGGCCCGGCACCCACAGCGGCACGGGGCCGCCGCGCGGCATGGCGCGGGCGGCGTCCTCCTCCAGCAAGCCGTCCACCCGCTCCGGGTCGGCGCCGCTCAGGTCCACCAGGGCGGCCGCGGCGACCCTGGCGCAGCACAGCACCAGCGCGAGGGTGTCCTGGCGGCGGTGCGGCTCCCGCACGTACGCCGCGCCCCGGTCCCGGAGGTGCCTGCGGTGGGTGGGCCAGTCCCCGGTGGCCAGTGCCTGGACGCCGTGCCAGACGAGGGTGAGCGCGCAGGGTTCGGCCGGGTGCGTCACGCCTTCCCGGCGCGCCTGCTCGCGGGCCTCGGCCGACCGCTGGCCGAGCCACACCAGCGCCGCCGTCCCGTCGTCGCCGCAGGAGCGCAGGACGAGCTCGGCGGCCTGCTCGGCGACGGCGCGCAGCACCGCGGGCGCGGGCACCCGCAGGCCGGGCGCCGGTGTGTCGCCGAAGGACAGCCAGGCGTCCGCGAACGAGGCGGCGCGCAGCCCGCCCACCCAGGCGGGCGCCCCACCCGGGGCGCCGAGCCGTTCCCGCGCCCCCAGCCGGACCAGGCCCACGGCGACCAGTCGCGCCGCGTCCCCGTCCAGGTCCAACACCCGTCCACTTCGCACCACTAACCCCCAGCAGCGTTCGTCACCCCGTGGTCACACATCCCACCACACGGGACGCGAACGAACTAGACAGGGTCACGTCACATCTCGGACTCGGTCGGTACCCCCGCCGCCCGGTGGGCGTACCGACCGCCACCAACCAGGCGAGTTTCCACGGCTGCGGCCACGGCCACGGCCACGGCCACGTCTGCTCTGCGTGGCCCGGCTCAGATGCGTTCGGCGGACCAGTGGGGGTCGCGGCCGGTGAGGGCCAGGAGCTGGTCCTGGGTGTCGGCCCCGGGGTCCGGGGTGAGCGGCGGGTCGAACAGGCCGGTGCCGGGCAGGTTGCGGTAGCCGAGGAACTCCGTGAGGGCGTAGCGGGCGGCGCCCGGTGGCATGCGGCCGTTCTCGCCCAGGGCGCGAGCGAGGTCCCAGGCGTGCACGATGGTCTCGGCGGTCAGTTCGCGGGTGTACCCGCCGACGTCGCGCAGCCCGTACGGGAGGTGCACCAGGAGGTCGGGCACTCCGGGGCGGTGCAGGGCGCGGACGGCGGTGTCGGCGGCCATCGCCCACACGCCGAGGGGGTTGCGCCCCAGGACGTCGCCGTCGAAGCGGTGGCCGATCTCCTCGGGGGTGTAGCCGGCCACCGCCTGGCACACCCAGAGGTGCTGCGCGGCGAGGTGGTTCACCAGGGCGCGGACGTCCCAGTCCCGGCAGGGTGTCGGTGCCGTCCAGCGGTCCTCGGGGACGGCCCGCAGCAGGCGGGTCACCTCCGCCACGGCGGCGATGTAGCGTTCTCGGACCTCGGCGTGGAACCCGGGTGGGTGCGGACATTCCATCGGAGGGCCTCCCTCCTGCCCTTCTCACTCTCAGTAAATCGCTACCGCGAGTGACGTGCCAGGGGAGCGGACCGGCGCCCGGGCCCGCGTGCGGGGCGGGACGGCCGGCGGGCGGTCGCCGTCGGTGACCAGCAGGCGCGATCCGTCACCCCGCGGCGTCCTCCAGGACGGCCCGCGCAGCGTTGTGTCCGGGGATGCCGCTGACCCCGCCGCCCCGGACGGCTCCCGCGCCGCACAGCAGGACGTTGGGATGGGCCGTCGCGACGCCCCACCGAGCACCGGGGGAACCGGACTGGGCGCCCGGGGATCCGGCTTCGGCGGCGAACGGGAAGGCGAGGTCGCGGTGGAAGATGTGGCCGCCCGGCAGGCCGATCTCGCGTTCCAGCTCCGGCGGCGTCCTGGCCTCGATGCAGGGCCGGCCGTCGGCGTCCGTGGCCAGGCAGTCGGCGATCGGTTCGGCCAGTACGGCGTCCAGCTGCGCCAGGCAGGCGGCCAGCGCGCGTTCCTTGGCCGCCGGGTCGTCGAACAGCCGGGCGGGCATGTGCAGACCGAACAGCGTGAGCGTCTGGAGGCCCTGCCGGACGGCCTCCGGGCCCAGGATCGTCGGGTCGGTGAGGGTGTGGCAGTAGATCTCGGAGGGCGGCGCGGAGGGGATCCGGCCGGCCCGCGCCTCGGCGTACGCCGTCTCCAACTGGCCGTAGCCCTCGGCGATGTGGAAGGTGCCGGCGAAGGCCTCGCGCGGGTCGGCGGCGGTGTCCCGCAGGCGGGGCAGGCGGCGGAGCACCATGTTGACCTTCAGCTGGGAGCCCTCCGGTGCGGGCCCCGGGTCCTCGCCCAGCAGTCGGGCCAGGGTGGCCGGTGCGGCGTTCACCAGGACCCGGCGCGCCGCCGCGATCGCCTCGCCGTCCCGGTGCCGGTAGGACACCTCGGCGTCGCCGCGGCCGTCGGTGGCGATCGCGGTGACCTCGCAGCCGGTCCGGATCTCCGCGCCGGCCGCCCGCGCCGCCCGGGCCAGTTCGCCCGTCACCGCGCCCATCCCGCCGACGGGGACGTCCCAGTCGCCGGTGCCGTTGCCGATCACGTGGTAGAGGAAGCAGCGGTTCTGGAGGAGTGACGGGTCGTGGGCGTGGCTGAAGGTGCCGATCAGCGCATCCGTCAGGACCACGCCGCGCACCAGGTCGTCGGCGAAGTTCCGCTCGACCGCCTCGCCGAGCGGCCGCACGAACAGGTCCGTCCAGGCGGCCTCGTCGCCGATCCGCCGGCGCAGTTCGGCGCGTGTGGGCAGCGGCTCGGTTAGCGTCGGGAACACCCGCTCGGCGACCTGCCCGGTCATCCCGTAGAAGCGCTGCCAGGACTGCCACTCCCGGTCGTCACCGGTCAGCGCCCGGAACGACTCCCGGGTGCGGTCCGGGTCGCCGGCGTCCACCAGCAGGCCGGTCGGCTTCCCGCCGCGCACGGTGGGGGTGTACGAGGCGATCCGGCGTCGGCGGAGTTCCAGCCGCAGCCCGAGCTCCCGGACCACCTTCCGCGGCAGCAGGCTGACCAGGTAGGAGTAGCGGGACAGTCGGGCGTCCACCCCGGCGAAGGCCCTGGTGGAGACCGCCGCCCCACCCACCTCGGGCAGCCGTTCGAGCACCAGCACCCGCCGCCCGGCCCGCGCCAGATAGGCGGCCGCGACCAGGCCGTTGTGCCCGCCGCCGACGATCACTACGTCGTGGCGGACGGAGCGTGAACCGGGACCGGAGGGTGACGCGTCGGTGTCCACCCGGCCACGCTACGACAGTTCACCGCACGGCGGAACAGCCCGGTGCTCACCGCTCGCGCCGTCGGCCAGGGCTTCGGAGGCGGCGCCCGGGGGAATCCCGTCCTGGGCGGAACGCACCGGCGGTGCTGACGGCCCATCACCCTCGACCCGCTTCCATCCGCAGGAGACCAGCCGTGCCCGCAGGTCCACGTCGCACCACACCACGTCGCACCACGCTGTTCCGATCCCTGATATCCGGCCTCTGCGCCGGGTTCACCGCCCTCGCCGTCACGGCGGGGCCGGCGCAGGCCGTACCGGTCGGCGCCCAGACGGCCGCCGCCCGGTACGTGACGGGAAGTCCGCATGATTCGGCGGCGACCGCCGCCTACGTGATCAGCACGCCGACGAACCTCTCGACGGCGTGCGCGGGCCAGAACGCCGAGACCATCCAGGCAGTGGATCCGGCGGTGAACGCCGTGTACGACTCCTGGATCGGCTGCCGGGGTATCGGTTTCGCGGGCTCACTGGACGGGGGAGCGACGTTCGGCGCGCCGGTCACCCTGCCGGGCAGCGTCGGCCAGAACGGCGGCCGGAGTTGGGACCCGGCGATCACCGTCGCGCCGGACGGCACCGTCTACGTCGCGTTCATGGTCGCCCGCTCCGGCCTGACCTATCCCGTGGTCGACGTCAGCACCGACCACGGCGCCAGCTTCAAGACCGCCGGAACGATCGCCCCGCCGGACGCGAACAACTGGGGCGACCGGGACTTCATCACCGCGGGCCCGGACGGCACGCTCTACCTCACCTGGGACTACGGACCGAGCGCGGCCGCCGTGACGTTCGTCTGCGCGCCGAGCGGCAGCTGCGCCTTCGCGACCGGCGATGTCAACGCCGTCCTGCAGAAGTCCACCGACGGCGGCCGGACGTGGAGCCCGATGTCGGACATCAGCCCCGGCTACCCGAACAGCGGGGCCGACAGCGCACCGATCGTGGTCGAGCCGGACGGCGCGCTCGACGTGGTGTACCAGGGCTACGTCGTCACCGACGTCCCGACCGACAACCTGACCGTCGCCTACACCTACGCGACCCGCTCCACCGACGGCGGCACGACCTGGTCGCCGCCGGTCCGGATCGGTGCCGACGCCGGGACGATGAACAACAGCGAATGGTGGATCGACGGCAGCGAGGCGCTCGGCCCGGACGGGACGCTGTACGCGACCTGGGACACCCAGGGCCCGAACAGCGACACCGGATGGCTGTCGTACTCGCGGGACCACGGCTCGACCTGGTCCACTCCGCTCCAGGCACCCGCGGACACGCTGAACGTCCCGCACATCATGCAGGTGGTCGCCGGCCCGCCCGGGATCGCCTACGTGGGCTGGCTGTCCAGCAGTGACCCGCGCGGCTACGCCCAGTACCTCCGGACCTTCTCGACGACGAACGGCTGGCTGTCGGCCCCGGTCCCGGTGTCGCGGGACTTCGGCACCGGCACCGTGTGGCCCGGGGACACCTTCGGCCTGTCCGCGCTGTCACCCACCCGCCTGGTGCTGGCCTGGGGCAGTGCCGTCGCTCCCACGGCATCCAACGACAGCATCTGGGCCGCGACCGTCGGAGTGACCTTGCCCCGGCGTGCCCTCGACCTTGACGAAGCCGCCCCGGCCGTGCCGTCGCGGATCCGGGGCTGAGTCGTCAGCCGGGCAGGAGCGGGGCCGGGCCGAGCTCGTGGACCGCGGTGGCCGGGGTGTGGCGTACCGGCGTGTCGAGCAGCGCGCCTGACCGCGGGCCTTCGACGATCCGGACCAGCCGCCAGCCGTGTGCGCGGTAGTAGGCGTGCAGGCCGGTGTTGTCGCTCCAGGCGTTGGCGCGGAGCAGTTCGGCGCCGGCGGTCGCCGCCCGCCACCGGGCCCAGTCGGCCAGGCGTGCTCCGATGCCCCGGCCGGCGTACCGGCGGTCGACCGTGAAGCGGCTGAAGTAGCGGGCGGGCTGGGCCAGTTCCTCAGGCGTCCACAGCCTGCTGCTGCCGGTCGGCCGGACCGTGAGGGTGGCGACGGGCGGCCCCTCGGGCTCCAGCATCGCCACCACGGTGGCGCCACGTTCGATCCAGGCGAGGGTGTGCGCCGTGTCGAGGGGTGTCGACCACTGCGTCGAGCCGTGCTCGCGGCCGATCCAGGCCGCCGCGCCCGCCCGCAGCGCCGCCAGGTGGTCGAGGTCGGCCGGTACGGCGGCGCGCAGGTACAGCGGGGGCGGCGCCGCGGTCGTCAGCACGGCTCGAAGGTGAACCGGGCGCGCAGCGCGTCCACCAGGCGGCGGCCCACGGGGTTCAGCGTCGTGCCGTCGACCGTGGTCAGCGAGTAGCGGGTGACGATCCGGCCGAGCGGCGCACCGGAATGGACCACCGTGCCGGCGCGGGGCAGTTGGAGCAGCACGCAGTCGTCCGGCCCGCATTCCAGCAGACCGAGGCCGTCGCCGCAGCGGTGCAGTCCGCCGTCCTTGAGCCGGTGCAGGCCGCCGGTCGGCGCGGTCGCGAGCCGGGCGGTGGGCCCGGTGTGCGGCACCAGCAACTGGGTGGCGCCGACCGGGTCCAGCCGGGCGTCGGAGCGGGTGGCGTGGCCGTACCGTTCCAGCACGTGCCGGAGGGCGGCGGGCACTGTCCGCTCCGCGAGCTCCAGTTCGCCCAGCAGCCAGGTCGAGCCCTGCATCCGGCAGTTGAGTTCCAGGAGCAGGGGCGTCCGATCGTCGCCGAGGACGAAGTCCGCGCCGAACAGCCCCCGGTAGCCCAGTCCGGCGAGCTCCGCGCCGACCCGGGCCACCGTCGCAGCGGCCCGCTCCAGCGCGGGCGGGTACAGCGCGGCGGGTGCCTCGAAGTCGCAGCCGGCGTAGGCGCCGAACGGTGTGCCGAGGCCGTCGACCCGGGTGAGCTGCACGGAGGTGCGCAGGACCGACACCGTACCGTCCGCCGACACCAGTCCGTGGACGTTGATCGCGGTGCCCTCGGTGTACCGGCTCACCAACCACCGTTCGGCGGGGGCGATGCGGCGCAGGTCGTCCTCGTCGCACACCAGGTACGTGCCCTGCCCGCTGGATCCCTGCGGGGCCTGCACGACGTACACCTCGCCGAAGCGGTGGCGCAGCGCACGGTGGTCGAGCTCCCCGACCACGGTGTCGGGCGGTGTCGCCACCCCGATCGACCGGAACCACTCGCGCTGGGCGATCTTGTCGTTCAGCACCGGCAGGTCCGGCGTGGGATGCGGCGGAACGACCCGGGCGCCAAGGGCCGCCAGGGCTGCCTGCCAGGACGCCCGCAGCGTCAGGTACGAGTGGAGCCCGAACTCGCGGCCGGACCAGGCCCGGTGGGTGCGCTCCGGGATCCGGCGCAGCAGTTCGCCGATCCCCGCACGGACGCCCAGGTCGTCACGGACCCGGGTGGCGGCCTCCAGGGAGTGGAACTCGACACCGAACTCGCCCGCCCAGTCCGCGTCCTCGGCCTCGACGCTCAGCACCGTCGACAGGCAGCCCGCCCGCAGCAGGGGAAGGACGACCAGGGGCCGCCGACTGACGGACAGGCCCGGCCGGGTCCGCAGGCGGTCGATCGCTTCGTCATAGGAGGTGATCACCACGCGATTATGGGGACGCCCGACGGCCCATGGTGGCGGCGCCGCCGCTGCGTGCGGATCCCGCCCAGCCCGCGCGGGGTGGCGGCCGAGTGCATGTCACTCCTGAGGAGGAGGGGCCCTTGTTGACGCGGGAGCCGGCCCGGTCGGGAGCCGGGACCCGAAAGGGGTTCTCGCCCACGCGCCGCACGCCCCACAATGGGCCGGTCGGGCACGAGGGTTGGGGGCCGTGGTGGGGTGGTTGCTGGGGATCGGCGGGGCGCTGCTGCTCGGGGTGGTGACCAATCTGGTGTACGACTTCGTGAAGGTCGGCGGGTCCCGGATTCCCCTGGCACGGGCTCGGCGAGCGCATCTGTCGGCGCAGGCGCGGGCGCACGACGTGGCGGCGGACGGGCTGGTGCCGCTGATCACCTGGTCGGCGGCGCGGCCGTTGACGCCGGGCTCGTTGGTGACGGGCTACGAGGGGCGGCCGCAGCGCCCGCACGTCCTGGACGGCGCCGGCTGGGCCGACGAGGTGGCGCGGCAGCGGGCGGCTGGGGCGGCGGGGCGTACGGCGTACATCACGCGGTTGACGGTCGATCACGGGGAGCACGGGGCGGCGCGGGTGTGCGAGGTGGGCATCGCCGAGAGCGACTACGCCGAGTGCATGGCCACCACCCGGCTGGGACGGGAGGATCCGGAGGCCGGCCGGCTGCTGCGGGAGGCGCTGGGGCAGGGGTTGACGGCGTTCGTCGCCGTCGTGCCGCCGACGATGGTGAGCGCCTGTGTGGCGGTGCGGGACCGGGCCGGGCGGCTGCTGCTGCTCCGCCGGTCGCTGGCCGTCAACACCTTTCCGGCGCAGTGGACGGTGGGCATCAACGAGACGATGAAGTACCGGGACGAGCCGGGCGCGGCGGAGGACTTCTACGGGCTGGTCCAGCGGGCGTTGGAGGAGGAGTTGGGCCTGCTGCCGGCGGACGTCGGCCCACCGGTGATCGGCTGGCTGGGCTGGAGCGAGCGGGCCTCCTGCTACACCCTGGTCGCCACCGTCCGGGCGCGCCTGGACGCCGCCGAGATCGACCGGCGGCGCGAGGCCTGCCACAGCACGTTCGAGCACGACATGGCGGTGTGGGTGCCGTTCACCCGCCGGGTGGTCTCGGCCCTGGTGGTGGGCGGGGAGTGTCCGGACGGTTCGCGCCGCTGGTCGTATCTGGCGCCGCTGGTGGCGCGGGAGGCCTGGCGGGCGGCGCAGCAGGGGCGTGAGTCGTGACGAGGTCGGCCGGCTGACCGGGCGGGAGCAGTCGGGCGGGACCGGTCCTCAGCGGGCCGCGAGGTGCCAGTCGGCCGGGCCGGACGGCGGAAGGTGGCCGGGCAGGCCGGGTGTCCAGCGCTTCGTCCCGTCCGGAAGCACGGCGAGCGCCTCGACGCCCGGCCGGCGGGCGGCCCAGGCCAGTGCGCGGTCGGGGCTCATGGCGAAGGCGGCGGTGGCCCAGGCGTCGGTGCGGGCGATGCCGGTGCCAGGAACGCCGACCAGGGTGAGGGAGGTGAGGCCGTCGGCCGGGCGGCCGGTGTGCGGGTCGAGGATGTGGGCGCCGCGCTCGGCGGTGCCGGAGGTGGCCACCGCGAGGTCGTGGCCGCTCAGGACGGCGGCGAGCCGGTCGGGCCGGCGGGGGTCCGCGACGCCGATCCGCCAAGGGCCGCCGCCGGTCTGGACGTCCCCGCCGCCGCTGACGCAGTACTGCCGGGCGCCGGACGCGCGCAGCTGTGCGGCCGCCTCCTCGACGGCCCAGCCCTTGACCCAGCCGCTGGGATCGAGCCGCCCGCCGGGCCGCTCGGTGAAGTAGCCGTCGGTCTCGGCCGCCACCTCGCGGCAGGCCGCGAGCACCGTCCGGACCTCCGGATCGCAGTCCTGCACGGTCAGTTCACCGCGCCCCAGCCGGCTGATGTCGCTCTGCGGCCGGTAGGTCGAGAACACGGCGTCGATCCGGTGCAGCCGTTCGACGATCCGCCGCACCACCTCGGACGTGTCCGGGCCGGGGTCGCGGACGGCGATCGAGAACACGGTGCCCATCACGGGCTCGGCGTGGCGCAGCACCGGGCCTCAGCTCTTCGCCCGGTCGAGGGCGCTCTGCAGGGAGCGGACGTAGCCGTCGCTGGTGTACGTCGCGCCGCTGACCACGTCGATCCGGGCGCTCTGCGCGGAGATCGCCTCCTGGTTGAGGATGGGCAGGGCGCTGCTGTTGATCTCGCGGTCCCGACGTTCCTCGGTGGGGTACTTGACCACGTCGACGGCGGTGAGGCGGCTCCCGGCGAGCGTGATCTGCACCTGCACCGGCCCGTAGCGGGTGTTCACGGTGTCCCCGCTGACCTTCCGGGTGGCGCCACCGGAGGAGGCGGGTGCGGGGGAGGCGGACGGGGTGGAGGAGCCACCGGCGGAGCCGGAATCGGCGGTCTCCGAGGTCCCGGACGAGCCCGACGAGCCCGACGAGCCCGACGAGCCCGACGAGCCCGACGAGCCCGAGGACCCCGAGCTGATCACCGGCGCGGGTCCGGACGCCTCGTGCGGTTTGAGGGAGAGCAGCAGCACCACCCCGGCGGCGGTGGCGGCACTGGTGACGATGGCTCGACGCATGAGCGGCACGACTCCTCAGGAGCGAAGGAACGAAGAAGGTCGATGGGGTCGGCAGACCCGGCAGATGCGGCAGGGCCGGCGGGTTCAGAGCGCGAAGGACTCGCGGTGGATGCGCCCCGCCGGCACCCCGGCCGCCCGCAGGGCGCGCACCGCCTCCTCGGCCAGCGCCTCCGGCCCGCACAGGTACACGTCGTGCTCGGCGAGGTCCGGGACGAGTCGGCGCAGTGCCGCTCGGAGGTCCCCGACCTGCTCCCGCGAGCCGAGCAGCTCGTGCACCGCCGCGCGGCGCCGCCGGGCGACCTCGGCCAGTTCGGCCCGGAACAGGACGTCCTCGGCGCGCCGTGCCCGCTGGATGAGCGTCACCCGGCCCGGCAGCGTCTCGAACAGCGCCCGGAGCGGGGTGATCCCGACGCCCGCCCCGAGCAGCAGCACCTTGCGCTGCCGCTGCCGGCGCCCGGTGAACGCCCCGTACGGCCCTTCGGCCCGGACCGGGGTGCCCGGGCGGAGTGCGGCGACGGCCGCGCTGTGTCCGCCGAGATCCTTCACCGTGAACCGGAGGTGTTCCGGGTGCGCCGGCGCGGACAGCGAGTACGGGTTGGCGGCCCAGCGCAGCCCGGGGGCCTGGAACTGCAGCCGGAAGAACTGGCCCGGCTCGGCCCGGAGTTCGTCCAGCCGCCGACCGGAGAGGAACAGCGACACGACTCCCGGGCCTTCCGGCCGAACCTCGGCGACCCGCAGTCCGTGCCGCCGGTCGAGCAGCCACGGCCGCAGCAGGCGGAACCAGCCGAGCAGCGCCGCCGTGCCGAAGTAGAGCGCGTACCAGGCGGCCTGGCCCGGTCCGCCGCCGAGGTCGGCACCGGTGGCCAGCTGATGGGCGAAGGCCAGGGCGACGGCGAGGTAGGTGGCCAGGTGGAGGTAGTACCAGGTCTCGTAGGAGAGGCGCCGTCGGGCGGCCCGGGCGGAGACGGCGCCGGTGCCGAGCATCAGCAGGGTGCCGAGGGTCGCCTTCAGCATCTCGGGGTAGTGGAAGACGATCTCCACGCCCTCGCCGACCAGCCCGCGCCCGTCGGTGAGCGCGTAGCCCCAGACGACGGTCAGCACGTGCACGGAGACCAGGGCGACCAGCCACCGCCCGCCGAAGGCGTGCCAGCGGGCGAGCCGGTCGGCGCCGACCCCGCGCTCCACCGGCGGCAGCCGGGCCATCAGCAGGAGCAGCACCGGCGCCGCGTACCCGGCGAGCAGTCCGGTGATCCGCCCGGCGCCGGTCAGCCAGCCGGCCGCGCCGACCACGGACGGCGTGTTCAGCCACCACAGTCCGAGCACACCGAGCGCCCCGGCGGCGATCAACCCGAGCGCCGCGCGCGGCGGCAGCTCGAGCGGCGGGCGCGGCACCGCCCGGTGGCGCGGGCCGGCGGCGGCCGGCGGGGACTTCCGTACGGTGGCAGTGGTCATCTGGATCCTCCTCGACTCCCGGCGGCGGCGCGGCCCCGCCGAGGCGCTCCACGATCGCACCGCAAGCTCTGAGCCACCTCTGAACAAGCTCTGAGCCACCTCTGAAGGAGGCCGGCCCGAGCTCCTTCGGAGCGGTATCCGTCCAGGTCAAAGCCAATGTGCTGGTGTGCGAACCACATTCCGCGATCTCACGGGTTTCTCATCGCGACCGGGCAGCATGAACGCCGACCTGACATCGAGCCGAGGAGCACCATGGACGACACCGTCACCGACCGCCCGGACTGGCGCGTCCTGGTGGTCGACGACGAACCGGACGTGGTCGAGGTGGTCTGCGGCGCCGTCCGCTACGAGGGCTGGCAGGCGCGCGGCGCCACCACCGGCCTGGAGGCCGTTCGCCAGGCGGCGGACTGGCGGCCCCACGCCGTGGTGCTCGACATGATGCTGCCCGACCTCGACGGCCTGGAGGTGCTGCGCCGTGTCCACGCCGGGCAGCCCGAGGTGCGGGTGCTCTTCCTCACCGCCCGGGACGCCCTCGAGGAACGCATCGCGGGCATCGCGGCGGGCGGCGACGACTACGTGACCAAGCCGTTCAGCCTGGCCGAGGTGGTGGTCCGGCTGCGCGGCCTGCTGCGCCGCGCGGCCCCACCCGCCGGGCCGCGCCCGGTACCCGAACACGCCCTGGTGCTCGGTGACCTGGTGCTGGACGACCGGGCCCGTGAAGTGACCAGGGGCGGCGAGACCATCGAGCTCAGCCCGACCGAGTACGCGCTGCTCGCGCACCTGATGCGCCACCCACGGCAGGTGCTCAGCAAGGCGCAGATCCTGGAGGCGGTCTGGTCGTACGACTTCGGCGGCCAGGCGCACATCGTGGAGCTGTACATCAGCTACCTGCGGAAGAAGGTCGACGCGGGCCGCAGCCCGATGATCCACACCGTGCGCGGCGCCGGCTACCTGATCAAGGCGGCACCGTGACCCGCGTCCGGAAGACGCTGTCCCGCACGCCGCTGCCCCGTACGCTGCGCGCCCGGCTGATCGCCGGCCTGCTGGTGCTCCTGGTGGTCACCTGCGCCGCCGTCGGCTTCGCCACCACGGCCGCCCTGCGCCACTTCCTGGTCGACCGGCTGGACCAGCAGCTCGCCGAGACCGGCGGCCGCTACGCCGCGAGCCTGGAGCACGCCGGTTCCGGCGCCGCGCCGGACACCCGGGCGCAGACCCCCGGCACCCTGGGCGTACGGCTGGTGGGCGGCCACGTCACCGCCGCCGGTGTGGTCGACGGTGATGCCGACGACGGCGACGACCCCGGCCCCGACGATCCCGACTCCGACGACCGGATCACCTTCACGCCCGACCAGGAACGGTCGCTGGCCGCTCTTCCGGTCGGCGGCCCTGCCCGCACCTTCGATCCGGGCGGGGCGCTGGGCCCCTACCGGGTCCGCGCGGTGGCCGGGCGGGACGGCGACGTGCTGGTCTGCGGGTTGCCGCTGCGCCCGGCCGAGGACACGGTCGCGCGGCTGGAGGCCCTCGAACTGATCGTCTTCGCGATCGCCGTCGCCGCCGCCGGCGCCGCCGGGGCGGTGTGGGTCGGCTGGTCCCTGCGCCCGCTGCGCAGGGTGGTGGGCATGGCGGAGCGGGTGAGCGCCCTTCCGCTCGCCAGCGGTGAGGTGATGCTGGCCGAGCGGGTGCCGGACGACGACCCGCGCACCGAGGTCGGCCGGGTCGGCGCGGCGCTCAACCGGATGCTCGGACACGTCGGCGACGCCCTCGCCCGCCGTCACGCCGTGGAGGAGCGGCTGCGCGCCTTCGCCGCCGATGCCAGCCACGAGCTGCGCACCCCCGTGGCGACGGTGCGCGGCCACGCCGAGCTGGCGCTGCGCCACCCCGGGGAGGTGCCCGGGCCGGTGCGGCACTCGCTGGAGCGGATCGACGCGGAGGCGCTGCGGATGGGCGCGATCGTCGAGGACCTCCTGCTGCTGGCCCGACTGGACGCGGGGCGGCCGCTCGCCGGGCAGGAGGTGGACCTGACCCGGATCGCGCTCAACGCCGTCGCCGACGCCCGAGCGGCCGGCCCGGACCACCGCTGGCGGCTCGTCCTGCCCGAGGAACCGGTCCTGGTGACCGGGGACGACCACCGGCTGAGCCAGGTGGTGGCCAACCTGCTGGCCAACGCCCGCACCCACACCCCGCCCGGCACCGGCGTCGAGCTGAGTCTTCAACCAGCCGCCACCGAGGTCGAGTTGCAGGTGGCGGACGACGGGCCGGGGATCGCGCCGGAGCTGCTGGACCAGGTCTTCGAACGCTTCGTCCGGGGTGACCGCGCCCGCTCGCGTGCCACCGGCTCGACCGGGCTCGGCCTGGCCATCGTCCAGGCCGTCGTCCAGGCGCACGGCGGCACCGTGACGGTGGCGAGCCGGCCGGGCCGTACGGTGTTCACGGTGCGGCTGCCGGGGGCGTGACCGTGCGGAAGCGCTGCCGGTACTCCGTCGGCGTGGTGTCCAGTCGGCGGCGGAAGGCCCGCACCAGGGTGTCGGTGGTGCCGAACCCGCAGGCGGTGGCGATCCGTTCGAGGGTATCGTCGGTGGACTCCAGCCGGTGGCGGGCGAGTTCGACCCGGGCGGACTCGATGTAGGCGCTCGGGGTGGTGCCCAGCTCGCTCTGGAAGATGCGGATCAACTGCCGTTCGCTGACGTGCGCGTGGGCGGCGAGATCGGGCACGGTGAGCCGCCCGGTGAGGTTGCGCCGGATGTGGTGGCGCAGCCCCTCGATCCGCCGGGTGGTGGAGACCGGCTCCAGCGGGACGCTGAACTGGCTCTGGCCGCCCGGGCGTTTGAGGTACATCACGAGCTGCCGGGCGACCCTCAGGGCGAGCTCCTCGCCGAAGTCCTCGGCGACCAGGGCGAGCGAGAGGTCCAGGCAGGCGCTGATGCCCGCACCGGTCCACACCTCGCCGTCGCGGATGAAGATCGGGTCGGCGTCGACCTCGATCAGCGGGTATTCGGCGGCGAGTTGGCCCGCCGTCGACCAGTGGGTGGTGGCCCGCTTGCCGTCCAGCAATCCGGCCGCGGCCAGCAGGTGGGCGCCGACACAGACGGACGCGACCCGGTGTGCCCGGGCGGCCAGCGCGCGGACCTGCTCGACCACGGCCGGGTCGGTGAGCGCCCGCACCCGGCGCTCACCGTCGACCTCGACCGCGCCGGGCACCAGCAGGGTGTCGATGGCGCTCTCCGCGGCCTGGTCGAAGGTGAGATCGGGCAGGACGCGCACCCCTGCGGCCGTGGTGACCGGCCCGGGGCCGGCCGCGGCGAGCACCACCCGGTAGCCGGTCGCGTCGTCGGTCTCCCGGCGCACCAGCGAGAACACCTCGGGCGGCCCGGTGACGTCCAGCAGGTCGACGCCCTCGAACAGGACGATGACGATCAGTCGCTGCGCGGTCGTACTGCTCCCGGTGGTCTCCACGGACTGTCCCCCATGTCGTCGTGTCGTCGATCGTTGCCGCTGTCGGATATCGCTGCTGGATATCGCTGTCGGAATGTTGATGTCGGAATCTGCATGTTAGGCGACATTGCCGCCATGCCGCGCCCGCCCGTAGCGTTCCGAAGGCACGCCGCACCCGGCGTGACCTGCGAGATCCCAACCCGACGAAGGCGGTACAGCCATGCCCACCACCACCCTGCGCGCCCTCACCGGACTGGACGAGAAGCCCGCCGTACTCGGCTTCTCCACGCTGATCCTGATCGACTACCAGAACACCTACACCCGCGGCGTGATGGAGCTGACCGGCTGGCGGCAGGCCCTCGACGCGGCCACCGGCCTGCTCGCCCGCGCCCGGGCGGCCGGTGCCACCGTCATCCACATCGTCAACGACGGCGGGGAGGGCACCCCGTACGACATCCGCGCCGAGATCGGCGCGATCCACCCCGCCGTCGCCCCGGCGGGGGGCGAGCCGGTGGTGGTCAAGCAGGCCCCGGACGCCTTCGTCGGCACTGGCCTGGGCGCCCTGGTCGACGCGGCCGGCCACCAGGACGTGGTGGTCGCCGGTTTCATGACCCACATGTGCGTCGCCTACACCACCGCCGGCGCCTTCCTGCGCGGCAACCGCCCCACCGTCGTCGCCGACGCCTGCGCGACCCGCCCGCTGCCCTCGGGCGGCGTCGAACTGCCCGCCGAGCAGGTGCACCGCAGCGCCCTGGCCACCATCGGGGACCTGTACGGGGTGGTGGTGGAATCGGCGGCCGAGCTGGGCTGACCCGATCGGCGCCAGGGGGGTGCGGCCCACGGCCCCGGGCACGCCACGGCCCGGCACCGCGATTCCTGCTTCAGACGCTGGCGGGACCGGGACCGGGACCGGGACCGAGGCCGGGAGGCCACCCCCGTTCCTTCAGCTCGGCCGGCTGTCCCCCCGGAACGGCCCCGTCTCAGACGCCAGCCGGCAGCTTCGGCACCGTCCGCGGCTGCCGGGGCAGCGGCAGGGACAGCGCCTCCCTGGAGGTGGTCGGCAGCGCCAGCGCCGAAACGGTCTCGGCCGGCAGGGGGCGCAGGCCCAGCAGGGCGGTGGCGAGACGGGTGGTGGCGCGGTGCCAGTCGGGGATGCGCTGGAGCATGGCGTGGCCGCTGCCGGTGACGGTGTAGCCGCAGACGCGGGCCCCGGCGGCGCGGCTGCGGGCGGCGAAGGCGTAGGTCTCGGCGGGCAGGGTGACGGTGTCGCGATCGCCGTGCAGCAGCAGGACGTCGCGGCCGGCCAGGTGGTCGCAGGGGTCCTCGGCCGGGCACCACGGGGCGAGGGCGATCAGGCCGGTCACGGACGGGTGGCCGCCGGCCCGCAGGGCGGCCCGGCCGCCCATGGAGTGGCCGATCAGGACGGTCGGGACCGGGCCGAGCAGCGCGGCGGCCTCGTCCAGGGCGGCCAGCGCGTCCCGGGCGGCGTCGGCGCGTTCGCCGTTCCAGCCGCGGTGGCGGTAGCGGACGGTGCCGACGGCGATCCCGGCGCCGGCGGTGTCCCGGTCGAGTGAGCGCAGGAAGCCGTGCATCCGCAGCAGCGGCAGGTTGAGGCGTCCGGGCCGGGCGAGGTTGTGCTCCTCACCGCCGTGCAGGACGAGGACGGCGGCCCGGGCCCCGGCGGGCCGCGTCCGCCAGCGCAGCACCTGGTGCGCGGCGGTGACGGATTCCGTGTCACGGCCAGTGCCACGGCCGGTCTCGCGGTCCGTGGCGCGGTCCGTGCCGCCGGTGTCCGTGTCACTGCCGCCCGCGCCGGTTCCGATCACCGTCGCACCCCTTCCACGCCGTGGCCGGTTCCTCCGGACCGCCACTGTACGCGTGCGGACGGCGGGAGTGTTCACCCGAGGGAACCATCCCGGACGGCCGGCGCGCGCAGCCCGGGCGGGGTGCTGTTATCCACGAAGGGTGGGGGGCCGCAGGCGCCGTTCGTGGCGTCGCGTCACCGAGTGGAGGACTCCGTGGCTCAGCAGCTCGCACTCTCCGTCGATTTCGGGTCGGGCTTCACCCAGGCCTGGTCCAAGATCGCCAAGGTCATCCCGCAGTTCCTCGCCTTCCTGGCGATCCTGGTCATCGGCTGGTTCGTGGCGAAGGCGATCGCCCGGGTGCTGGACCGCGTGCTGCGCAGGCTCGGTTCGGAGCGGGTCGCGGAGCGGGCTGGGATGGCCCGCTACCTGGCCGGTTCCAAGTACGACATGACCGGCATCCTCTGCAAGATCGTCTACTACGCGATCCTGCTGATGGCCTTGCAGCTGGCGTTCGGCGTCTTCGGGCCCAACCCGATCAGCGTGATGATCCACAGCATCGTCGCCTGGCTGCCCCGGGGCATCGTCGCCGTCGCGGTCGTGGTGGTGGCGCTGCCCCCCCCCAACGGCGTGCGCGACATCGTCGGCAACGCGCTCTCCGGCGCGTCGTACGGCCGCACCGTCTCCACCGTGGTGTGGGGGTTCATCGTGGCCCTCGGCGTGATCGCGGCGCTCGGCCAGGCCGGGATCGCCACCGCGATCACCGGACCGGTGCTGATCGCGGGGCTCGCAACCATCGCCGGTGTGCTGGTGGTCGGTGTCGGCGGCGGCCTGATCATGCCGATGCGCCAGCGCTGGGAGCGGTGGCTGGACAGCGCCGAGCAGGAGACCGCCCGGCTGCGCGGCTCCGCCTACCAGGCCGGTCGCGCCGACGCGCTCGGCAACCAGCCGGTCCGGCCGACCACCCAGGCGGACCCGGGCAACCCGCCGACCCCGGGCATCGACCCGGGCCGGGGCCTGTAGGACGGAAGGCGCGGTCCAGGCGGGGCCGGGCTCGGTGGCCCGGGCGCAGTGGCTCAGGCCTCCAGCAGGCCCTGATCGCGCACCAGCCAGCAGATCGCGGTCAGCCGGGTGACGGCGTAGTCGTACCCGACGGGCTCCCGCCAGCCGATCTCGGTGAGCGCGTCCAGGAAGCCCAACGCGTAGTCCGCCAGTTCCTCACGGTCCAGGGGCCGGGGCGCGAGCTCCGGCCCCTGCGCGTACAGCAGCTCCCGCAGCATCGCAGCGTGCTGGTCGACCGCGGCGACGAAGCCGGGCTCGAAGGCGAACTCGGCCAGCCGCGGCGTGAAGGCGGCCACGATGCCGGGCAGCGGGCAACCGGCCGGCCCGTCGGGGGAGGGCCGGAACGATTCGTCGGGGGTCGCGAACATCCGTCCAAGGTAGGCGAGCCGCCGAGCGGGGAAGCCGGCCCGTGACGCTTCCGTGCTGAGACCTTGACCACGCTCGAAACGTTCCGTGGCCGGCCGGTTCCATGCGCTCATGAACCGGGTGGTCCGTACCACAATGGTCCGCATGGATCTCCGCATCTTCACCGAGCCCCAGCAGGGCGCGAGCTACGACACCCTCCTGAAGGTCGCCCGCACCGCCGAGGAACTCGGCGTCTTCAGCGCCTTCTTCCGCTCCGACCACTACCTGAAGATGGGCGACGTCGATGGTCTGCCCGGCCCCACCGACGCCTGGATCACCCTGGCCGGCCTCGCTCGCGACACCAGCACCATCCGCCTCGGCACCCTGATGACCGCCGCCACCTTCCGGCTGCCCGGCGTCACCGCGATCCAGGTCGCCCAGGTCGACGCGATGAGCGGCGGCCGGGTCGAGTTCGGCCTCGGCGCCGGCTGGTACGAGGCCGAGCACGCCGCCTACGGCATCCCCTTCCCGAAGGAGAAGTTCGGGCGGCTGGAGGAGCAGCTGGAGATCATCACCGGGCTGTGGCGCACCAAGCTCGGCGACACCTTCGACTTCGCCGGCGAGTACTACACCCTCACCGACTCGCCCGCGCTGCCCAAGCCCGCCCAGGAGCGCATCCCCGTGCTGGTCGGCGGCAACGGCCCCAAGCGCACCCCCGCGCTGGCCGCCCGCTTCGCGGACGAGTTCAACCTGCCGTTCGCCTCGGTGGAGGACACCGCCGCCCAGTTCGGCCGGGTCCGCGACGCCGTCGAGCGGGCCGGGCGCTCCGCCGACGAGCTGGTTTACTCCAACGCCCTGGTGCTCTGCGTCGGCCGGGACGACGCCGAGGTGGCCCGCCGGGCCGCCGTGATCGGCCGCGAGGTGGACGAACTGAAGGCCAACGGCCTGGCCGGCACCCCGGACGAGGTCGTGGAGAAGATCGGCCGTTACGCGGCGGTCGGCAGCAGCCGGGTCTACCTCCAGGTGCTCGACCTGGCCGACCTGGACCACCTGGAGCTGGTCGCCTCCCGGGTCGCCCCGCAGCTCGGCTAGCAGCCTGCCGCACTGGCCCCCCGCCCGCCCCTGACCACGGGCCTTTACTCGCCCTTGGGAATGCGCCATGCTCCAGGAGACCAGGAAACGGTGGGGGGAGGGCCGGTGGCCGGGACACGAACGGCGCGGGCGGCGGTGCCAGCGGTGCCGCCGCCCCGTGCCGGCGACGGCCGGGCCGTCCGGGCCGGGCTGCACGAGCTGCGCGGCCCCGGCCCGACCGCCCTGCACTACCCGCCCGGTGACCTGCTGGTCGTCACCGGCCTGCCCGGCAGCGGCAAGAGCACCCTGATGCGCCGTAGTGTCCGCGCCCCGCTGGTCGACTCCCAGCAGGTCCGCGAGGAGTACGCGGCCCGGCTGCCCGGCCGCCTCCCGTACGCGCTCTACCGCCCGCTGGCCAGGGTCGCCCACTACCGCCGGCTGCGCCGGGCCGTCCTGGACGGCGGCCCGCTCGCCGTGCACGACTGCGGCACCCTCCCCTTCGTACGGGCCTGGCTCACCCGCACCGCCGCCCGGCAGGGCCGCCGGGTGCACCTGCTGCTGCTCGACGTCCACCCGGCCGAGGCCCTGGCGGGCCAGCGGCGGCGAGCCCGCGGCGTCTCGCGCTACGCCTTCGCCCGTCACCGGGCCTCCGCCGCGCGGCTGCGCGGACTGCTGCTCGGGGCGCGGCGGCCGCCGGCCGGCTGTGCGTCGGCCGTGGTACTCGACCGGGGCGCCGCGCGCGCCCTACGGGTGATCGACTTCACGGCGTCGTAGTCTCGGCGGATCCGCGCCGGGCACCGCCGGTCGCCGCACCCGACCGCCGCACCCGATCGCCGCACCGACCGCCGTGCCCGTCCGCCCGCCCGGTCGGCTGTCTGCTGTCGTCGGTCGGTGGTCGCCGTCGGACCGGCCCGTCGGCGCGGGCGACACCCCGTCACCCCCTTCCGACAGGAGCGCTGATGCGCCGTACCGCCCGGGCGCGCTCGCGTGCCCCCCGCCTGTTCCCCTGCGCCGCCGCGCTGGTCGCCGCCGCCGGACTGAGCCAGCTCGCCGCCCCCGCCCCGCACCACGCCGCGGCCGCGGCCGCCGTCTGCGACGGCACCGACGCCGCCGCCCGCAGGCCGGCCGGCAGCCAGGCCGGGAAGGACCCGAACGCCGTCAGCGCCGCCGAGGCCCGGGCGATGCAGGCGGACCTGGCCGGCCGGCTGGCCACGCTCGGCTCCGCGCACGTCCCGCTGGGCGCCGCCCCGATCACCGTCCCGGTGTACGTCCACGTGATCCACGCCGGGGACGCCGGCCGGCTGGACCAGGGGGTCGTCGCCGCCCAGATCGACCACCTCAACGCCACCTACGGCGGCCAGGGCGAGGGCAACAGCCCGACGCAGTTCCGGTTCGAGCCGGCCGGCACCGACTGGACGGACAACGCCGACTGGTACGCGGGCATGACCCCCGGCTCCGCCACCGAACACGCGATGAAGAAGGCCCTGCGCAAGGGCGACCAGGGCGCCCTGAACCTGTACACCGCCCACCTCGGGCAGTCCCTGCTCGGCTGGTCGACCTTCCCGAACGCCTACCGCTCGAACCCCGCCGACGACGGCGTGGTCGTCCTCGACGACTCGCTGCCCGGCGGCCCCGCCGTCCACTACAACGAGGGCGACACCGCCACCCACGAGACCGGCCACTGGCTCGGCCTCTTCCACACCTTCCAGGGCGGCTGCCTCGCCCCGGGCGACTACGTGGACGACACCCAGCCCGAGCGCAGCCCCGCCTACGGCTGCCCCGAGGGCCGCCACACCTGCCCGGCCTCCGGCCTCGATCCGATCCACAACTTCATGGACTACAGCTACGACTCCTGCATGAGCCAGTTCACCCCGGGCCAGGCCGCCTTGATGGCGAACTCCTGGGTCGCTTACCGGAGCTGAGCCGGTTCGAGGTTCCGAGAGCCTTCGGGCAAGGTCTGTCGCCGGGGTGCCGGACGCCCCCCGGCGCGGCGGATATCGACCGTATGTCCGATTTGATCTATGTTCGGATGATCGGGACCCGGCAGGAGCAACCGAAGGAGTCACGGCATGAGTGCCAAGCCCCGGATCGTCGTCGGTGTGGACGGCTCACCCGCCTCGGAGCAGGCGTTGCGCTGGGCGGTCGAGTACGCGAAGGCCGTCGGCGGGAGCATCAACGCGGTCGCCGCCTGGGAGTACCCCGCGTTCTACGGCTGGGGCGGCACGAGTGCGCCGGCCGAGGCCTACAACCCGGAGGAGCTCGCGGGCGCGACGCTCTCCGAGAGCGTCGCCAAGGTGGTCGGCGCCGAGCCGGGCGTGCCGATCAGCGAGAACGTGGTGCCCGGCAACGCCGCCGGGGCCCTGCTCCAGGCCGCCAAGGGCGCCGCGCTGCTGGTGGTCGGCAGCCGGGGCCTCGGCGGCTTCTCCGGCGTGCTGCTCGGCTCGGTCAGCCGCCACCTCACCGAGCACGCGCCCTGCCCGGTGGTCGTGGTCCGCGAGGGCCAGGGCGGGGCCGAGGGCGCGACCGAGTAGCCCGAGCGCGGCAGCCCCGGGACGCGGCAGCACCCGAACGCAGGGGCCACCGCCCCGGCGGGCCGCCGCCCGGACCAGAATGGAGTCATGCCCGAAGGTGACTCCATCTACCGCGTGGCGGCGCGGCTGCACGACGCCCTCGCCGGGCAGCTGCTGACCGGCGCCGAGCTGCGGGTGCCCGCCCACGCCACCGCCGCGCTCGCCGGCCGCCGGGTGCTGGAGGTCGTCCCGCGCGGCAAACACCTGCTCACCCGGCTGGAAGGCGGCCTCACCCTCCACACCCACCTGCGGATGGACGGCCGCTGGGAGTTCTACCGCCCGGGCGAGCGCTGGAGCGGCGGCCCCGCCTGGCAGATCCGCGCCGTCCTCGGCACCGAGCGGGGCACCGCCGTCGGCTACCGGCTGCCCGTCGTCGAACTGCTGCGCACCGCCGACGAGCACCGGGCCGTCGGCCACCTCGGCCCCGACCTGCTCGGCCCCGACTGGGATCCGGCCGAGGCCGTCCGACGCCTCCTCGCCCACCCCGGCCGCCCGCTCGCCGAAGCCCTGCTCGACCAGCGCAACCTGGCCGGGATCGGGAACGTCTACGCCAACGAGCTGTGCTTCGTGGCCGGTCTGACCCCGTGGACCGCGATCGGTGAACTCCCGTCCCCCGACCGGCTGGTGGAGCGCGCCCGGCAGATGCTGGAGGCCAACAAGCTGCGCTCCGGCCACATCACCACCGGCGACACCCGGCCCGGCCACCGGCACTGGGTCTACGGCCGGGCCGGCCGGCCCTGCCCGCGCTGCGTCACGCCGATCCGGACCGGGCGCCAGGGCGATCCGCCGCTGGACCGCGCGGTGTTCTGGTGCCCCTACTGCCAGCGCGGCCCGGCCCCGGCCGTCACGTCCGCTCGACCAGGGCGGGGTGGCGCGGGTCGTCCACCCGGACGGTGACGTCGGCGGACTCGGCCGGCCCGGTCTCCGCCTCGTAGCGGGCGAAGGCGGGCAGGGTCCACTGCTGGTCGGCGGGGGTGCGGCGGGCCAGCGCGGCCGGGCTGAGCGCGAGGTGCACGGTCAGCTCCAGCGGCAGCCAGCGGCCGAGCAGCAGCGCGCCGTCCAGCACCAGCACACCGCCGGGCGGGAGTTCGGTGTAGGGGGCGCGGGTGGAGCGGTCGGTGGCCGGGTCGCGCAGCGAGGGCAGCACCCGGCCGCTGCCGCCCGGTTCCAGCGGGTCGAGCACCTCGCGCAGCAGGGCGCCGTCGTCCAGCCAGAGGTCGTGGAAGGCGTCCGCGTCCTGGTGGCCGTACTCCAGCCGGATCGACGCCGGCCGCAGGAAGTCCGCGGCCGACACCCGCAGCGCCGGGCGGCCGCGCAGCCGCAGCGGCTCCACCAGGGCGTCCGCGAGCGCCTCGGGCCGGGCGGCCGCGGCTCCGTCCACCGCGACCCGCAGCCACCGCTCGCCGGCGCCGGGCAGCGCGGCGATGCGGTCGGCGAGCAGTTCGGCCAGCTTGTCGGGGGAGATCGGGCGTACCTGCATCAGGCCATCCTGCCGTCTGCGCCCCGCCGCTGGGAAAGCGCCGCCGCCACGAAAGGGCCGCCGTGCCTGACCCGCCGCTAGGAAAGGGGGAGCGCGTGGAGGACGCCGTCGTGGCCCGCGTAGAGGCGGTCCTCCCGGGCGGGCTCGGCGCCACCACGCGCCGGGGAGGATATCGAGCCGTCCACGAACCATCCGAGACGGCGGCCGAGGCTGGACTAGGCTGCGGCGCGGAGCACAGGCCGCCCAGGTCACCGGGAGGGGTACGCCGTGACGAACGGGGACATCGCACCCGAGTGGATGCACCGGCAGATCACCAGTGAGATGTACGACTCCTGGACCGAGGAGCAGTGCGCGGGCATCGAGATCGTCGACGGGATGGTCGTCGCCAGCCCGAGCACCTCCAAGCGGCACAACCGCATCGCGCGCCTCCTGGCGAACGCCCTGGACGAGGCGGGCGGCGAGGACTGGAACGCCGACACCGACTTCGACGTGCGGCTGCACGACGTGCCGCTCGACAATCGGCGGCCGGACATGGTGGTCTACCGCGCGGACAGCATCGACGAGTCGCCGACCCGGCCGGAGCACGTGCTGCTGCTGGTCGAGGTCGTGTCGCCGGGCTCGGAGACCACCGACCGGGTGGTCAAGCTCGACCAGTACGCCGAGGCGGGCATCCCCTTCTCCTGGCGGGTCGAGCAGGCGGCCGGGCGGGTGCCGATCGTCCACACCTACGTGCTGGATGCGGCGAGCCGGTCGTACGAGGCGGGCGAGCTGTTCGCCGGGATCGTCAAGGCCGTGGCGCCGTACCCCGTGGAGATCGACCTCTCCGGGCTTTGATTCCCGCTCCCGTCGGCGGCCGGACAGCTCAGGCCACAGGGCTCGCCTTGACAGGGTTCCGGGGCGGACGTAGCAAGGGAGCATGCGCCATCCGCAGGCGACCGGCGGGGCCGATGAGCCGGTCCGCGCGGCGGTCCCGGAAACGTTGCCGGAACCGGTCCTGGACCCGGGTCCGGAGGCGCTCTCCGGTGCGGTTTCGGAGCTGGGTGCGGCGTTCGGCGCCGGGGCGGAGCCGGGGGTGGGTCCGGAGGCGGGCCGGGGAGTGCTCGTGGAGGCGGTGCACGAGCGGGACGAGCTGCTGGCGGAGGCCGTCCGCCGGGTGGTCGGGACCACCGGAGCGTACGGGGCGATGGTGTACCTGCGGTCGCGGGACCACCGGTCGCTGATGCTGCTGACCCTCGCCGGGGCGCCGCTGTCGATCATGAGCCCGTTCCGGCGGATCGCCGCCGCCGGGCCGCTGCCGGTCGCGGTGTGCTTCCGGACCGGGCGGACCATCGCGCTGGCCGACACCGAGGACGCCATGCGGCGCTTCCCCCAGCTCGCGGTCGGGCTGCCGTACGACTTCGTCTCCGCCTGCGTGCCGGTGGAGCACGGCGAGGGGCGGTTCGGGGTGCTCAACGTGCTGTGGCCTGCCGGGGACGAGGGGGCGCCGGCCCGGGAGTCCGGCCGGCTGGACGCCGTCGCCGCCCGCCTGGGCGCCGGGCTGGACGCCTTGGCGGCGGCCGGGCGATTGGTCGAGCCGTCCGGGGACGCCGCCGTGGTGGAGCTGCCGCCGCCGTCCGCGCCCACCACCCGGGTCGGGCTGTTCGACTGGAACACGGCCACCGGCGCGCTCGCCGCCGACGCGCTGTTCCAGGAGATCTTCGGCTTCGGGCCCGGCGAGTTCGACGGCACGGTGGGCTGCCTGACGAGCCGGATCGCCCCCGGCGACGTGCCCGGGTTCCGGGCGGCGGCCCGTACCGCCATGGAGCGGGGCGAGGTGCTGGCCGCCCGGGTGCGGGTGCTCGGGCCGGACGCCCGCCCGTACCCGGTGGAGCTGTGGGCCCGGGTGCCCGGCGCGATCGCCGACGGCCGGAGCCACCTGGTCGGCGCGGTGCTGGACGTCCGCACCGTGACCGCCGCCGCGGCCGCCGTCGAACGGATGCGCGAGGGCGTCTTCGCGCTCGCCCCGGACGGCCTGATCACCTACGCCAACCGCGCCACCGAGCCGCTGCTGCGAGTCGGCCGGGACAAACTGGTCGGCCACTGCCCGTGGGAGGTGCTGCCCTGGCTCGCCGACCCCTTCTACGAGAACCGCTACCGCGCCGCCCTGCTCTCCCAGCAGCCGACCGCCTTCCTGGCCGCCCGCCCGGCCGGCGGCTGGCTCGCCTTCTCGCTCTACCCCGACGCGCACGGCGTCACCGGACGGGTCGTCGCCGCCGAGGCCCCGCCGGACGCGGCCGAACCGCCCGCCGCCCCGCCGCCGTCCACCGCCGCCACCGGCGTGGGCGGCACGCTCCACCTGCTCCAGCTCGCCAGCGCCCTCACCGAGGCCGTCACCGTGCGCGACGTGTGCCGGGCGGTGGCCGAGGAGATCCTCCCGGCCTTCGGCGGCCAGGAGCTCGCCATCTACACGGTGCACCAGCAGCGGCTGCACCTGGTCTCCCAGTCCGGCTACCCGGACGGCTTCCTGGACGGCTTCGAGGGCACCCCGCTGGACGCCCGGGTGCCCGGGGCGGAGACGCTCAGCACCGGGCACCCGATCTTCTTCGAGTCGGTCCAGGAGCTCGCCGCCGCCTACCCCGGTCTGGCCCTGGACGAGATGGGCGCCTGGGCCTTCCTGCCGCTGATCGCCTCCGGCCGTCCGGTCGGCAGCTGCATCCTCGGCTTCGACCGCCCGCACGCCTTCACCCTGGAGGAGCGCGGCCTGCTCACCGGCCTCGGCGGCTTCATCGCCCAGGCGCTGGAGCGCGCCCGGCTCTACGACGCCGAGTTCGCCCTGGCCCGCGGCCTGCAGCAGGGGCTGCTGCCGCACCGGTTGCCCGAGGTGCCGGGCGTCCGGATCACCGCCCGCTACCTGCCCGGCACCCAGGGCATGGAGATCGGCGGCGACTGGTACGACGCGATCGTCACTGGCGCGGACCTCACCCTGGTGATCGGCGACGTCGAGGGCCACAGCGTGGGCGCCGCCGCCGCGATGGGCCAGCTGCGCAGCGCGGTGCGCGCCTTCGCCAGCGGCGGCGAACCGGTCGACCGGGTGCTCGAGCGCACCAACCTGCTGCTGCTGGACCTCGACCCGGGGCTGCTCGCCAGCTGCTGCCTGGTCCGCCTCACCCCCGCGGACGGCACCGTCCGGATCGCCCGCGCCGGGCACCTGCCGCCGGTGCTGCGCCACCCGGACGGCCGGGCCGAGGCGCTGTACGTCCCCGGCGGGCCGCTGCTGGGGGTGGACGGGGGAGCGACGTACCCGGCCAGCGAGCTGCGGCTGCGGCCCGGTTCGCTGCTCGCCCTCTACACCGACGGCCTGGTGGAGGACCCGGCGCTGGCGATCGATCAGGGCGTGGACCGGCTGCGCGCGGCGCTGGCGCACGCCCGGCCCGAGGAGGGCCCGGAGGAGCTGGCCGAGCGGTTGCTGCGCGAGGTCGGCTCGACGGGGCGGGTGGACGACGTGGCGCTGCTGCTCACCGCTTTCGAACCGGCGACTTTCGTCGGTGCGCGGGGCGACGAAGGGTGACCGCGGTGGGCGGGGCCGTCCGGTTAGCCTCGAGCGGTGGATGCGAGCGCGCGGGCCTGGTCGAGGGCGGTACGAACGGCGCTGCCAGGGCCCTGGCCCCGCCGGCGGGTGGTGGGCGAGGCAGTGCAGGCCCTGGTCATGGGCGTGGTCGCGGGCCTGCTGGAGGTGCTCGCGGGCACCGGGCTGGCGGTGCCGTTCGGGACGGCGGTCGCGGTGCTGTGGGTGCTGCGCCGGGGGTTCCCGGGCGTCGTGCTCGTCCTGGTCGGGGCCATGACGGGCTGGTCGCTCGGGCCGCTGCCGTTGCTGGTCTGCGCGGGGTGGGCGGCCGGGGCGCGGATCCGCCGGGTCGGGCGGCTGCTGGGCTCCGTCGTGCTGAGCTGTCTGCTGTTCACCGTGACCGGGGCGGTGAAGGACGGCGCCTCGGCCTCACCCAAGCTGATCGTCGGACTGTCGCTCGGCATGTTCCTGGTCTTCGCCGTCCTGCCCGCGCTGTACGGGCGCTACCGCGCGCAGCGCCGGGCGCTGCTGGACGCGCTGCGCGAGCGCAACGACCAGCTGGTCCGTGAGCGGGTCATGGTGGTGCGCCAGGCGCGGCTGCGCGAACGGCACCGGATCGCCCAGGACATGCACGACAGTCTGGGCCACCAGCTCGCGCTGATCTCCGTGCACTCCGGCGCGCTGGAGGTGGACCGCACCCTCACCGACCGGCAGCGGGAGGCGGTCGGCGTGCTGCGGCAGGCGGCCGTCGCGGCGATGCGCGAGCTGCGCGAGGTGGTCGGCGTGCTGCACGACGAGTCGACGGCGCTGCCGCCGGCGGTCGGCACGCAGGGCGCGACGCCGGTCCGCGGCGGGGCGGACGGCATCGCGGAGCTGGTGGAGTCCTCCCGGGCGGCCGGGACGGAGGTGGCCTACTCGACCGAGGGCGAGCGGCGCCCGCTGGCGGCCGCGGTGGACAACGCCGCCTACCGGATCGTGCAGGAGGCGCTCACCAACGCGCACAAGCACGCCGCCGGCGCGCCGATAGCGGTCGCGCTCCGCTACGAGCCGGACGCGCTGGTCGTCGAGGTGACCAACCCCCGAGCGCCGGAGCTCGTCGGCGCACACGTCGGCGCGGGGTCGGTCGTCAGCGGCGGACAGGGGCTGACCGGGCTGCGGGAGCGCGCCCGGCTGGTCGGCGGCATGGTGCACGCCGGGGCGACGCCCGAGGAGGGCTTCCGGCTCGCGGCCGTGCTCCCGTACGAGGGGTCGGAGAGCGAGGGCGCGGGCGCCCTGGTCGGGGAGGAGGACTGGGTCCTGGAGGGCCTGCCGCCGGCCGACGGAGCGGGCGAGGGGCGGCGCAGCCCGGCGATCGGCTGCGCGGCCGGGGTGGGCGCGGTCACGCTGGTCGTGGTGGGGCTGGTGGTCTGGGGCGCGCTGGCCTTCGTCCGGGGCGCCGGCGACTCCACGGTGGACCAGTCGGTGTACGAGCGGATCCAGCTCGGCGAGTCGAAGGCCGAGGTGATGCGACAGCTGCCGCCCGGCAACGACTTCTTCACCTCCGACTACGAGCGCAGCGGCCCGGACCGCCCGGAGGGCTCGCGCTGCCGGTGGTACTCGCTGTCGAAGGGCGGCTCCGAGTCCTGGTCGGAGAGCCACGTGGCGCGGTTCTGCTTCAAGGACGGGGTGCTGGTGGACAAGGTCGAGTACGTCACCAACGACTGACCGCCGGGCAGCCCGGGTCCTTGCCGGGTCCTTGCCGGGTCCTTGGCCGGGCCGGGCCGGCCGCCCTGGCCGGGGTGCGGGTGGGGCGGGATGTGAGGATGGTGCCGCAGCCGCACCACTGTTCGAGGGGAATGACCACCAGTGATCCGAGTCCTCGTCGCCGACGACGAGCCGCTCATCCGAGCCGGGATCAGGATGATCCTGGGTTCGGCCGACGACATCGAGGTGGTCGCGGAGGCCGCCGACGGCCGGGAGGCGCTGGAGCTGGCCCGGTCGCACCGCGTGGACGTGGTGCTGCTGGACATCCAGATGCCGGTGATGGACGGGCTGACGGCGCTGGGGGAGCTGGCGAGGGTCGCGCCCGGCGCACGGGCGATCATCCTCACCACCTTCGGGGAGCGCGAGAACGTCCTGCGCGCCGTGACCGGGGGCGGCGCCGGATTCCTGCTCAAGGACACCGCGCCGAACGAGCTGATCCAGGCCGTACGGGCGGCGGCCAGCGGCAACGCCTTCCTCTCCCCGGCCGCCACCCGGCACATCGTCGACTCGCTGGCCTCCGGCCGCAGCGGCTCGGCGGCCGCCCGCAGCGCGCAGGCCCGGCGCCGGCTGGAGGTGCTGACCGCACGCGAGCTGGAGGTGTTGGCGCTGCTCGGGGAGGGCCTGTCCAACGCCGACGCGGGGGTGCGCATCCACATGAGCGAGGCGACGGTGAAGACGTACGTGAGCCGGATCCTGGCCAAGTTGGGCTGCGAGAACCGCGTCCAGGCGGCGCTGCTGGCGCGGGACGCGGAGCTCGACGGCCGAAGCTGACGGTGTTCAGTCGAGTACGCTGGGTGTCCGCTGTGGCGGATCCCACTGAATCGGATGCCTGAATCGGGAACTCCGGATGTCACGGTGACGGCACGTCAGCTCCTGACTGCGGAGCGTGGATGGTGTGCCCGGTTTTACGGCTGGACAGATGTGAGTGAGGGCACGGAAGTTGATCGTTTCATCCTGAAAATGCGGTCAAACCCGGTCAAACCAGCCGCAGTTCCTTGATCCGTACCGCCGGTAACCGTCAACTGACCTGCGATTACCAAGAACCGCTTGCTGCGCCCCGGAGATGGCCCCTAGCTTTCTTGGCGGCGCAACGAGCGCCACCCGGGTTCACCCCGACGCACCGCCCGCCGACTGACCTCCGGCGCAAGGGCGTTGCCCGTCGACGAGACCGGCTCTGGCGGGCCGTACCGGCCCTGCCAGGCCGTCGGCGAGCGGAGGTGGCCGGGACGGCACGGCACGTCCGACACGTGCGCTGCCGTCCGACGAGCGAGGCAAGCGCGACCCACCGCCCCATGTCCCGGGCTTGGTTCCGGCTGCCCGCCCGGGGATTGACGAGAGGAACTTCATGACTCACCGTCACGAGACCGCCGCTGCCACCGACTCCACCGCCGGCCCCAAGCGCAACCGCGTGCGGATGGCGGTCCTCGCGGGTGCCGCCGTCGCGGCCCTGCCGGTCGCCGGCCTCGTCACGGCCACCTCGGCCTCCGCCGCGACCACCTCCGCCTGGGACGCCGTCGCCCAGTGCGAGAGCGGCGGCAACTGGAGCATCAGCACCGGCAACGGCTTCCACGGCGGACTGCAGTTCACGCCGTCGACCTGGGCCGCGTACGGCGGCACGGCGTACGCCCCGCAGGCCAACCAGGCGAGCAAGGCGCAGCAGATCGCCGTCGCCGAGAAGGTCCTCGCCTCCCAGGGCCCGGGCGCCTGGCCCGTCTGCTCGAAGAAGGCGGGCCTCGGCAAGGGCGGCGCCCCGGCCGCCGTCGACACCTCGGCGCACGCCGACACCGCCGCCAAGCCCGCCCAGCGGGCGGAGAAGCCCGCCACGGCGCCCAAGGCTGCCCCCAGGGCCCAGCAGCAGGCGCCCAAGGCCGCCACGGGCCGACCGTCGGCCAAGCCGGCCCAGTCCGCGCCGGACGCGGAGAAGAACACCTCCGGCGGCAGCTACACCGTCCGGAGCGGTGACACGCTGAGCGACATCGCCGCCAAGTTCGGCGTCGACACCGACGGCCTCTACAGCAAGAACGCCCGCATCATCGGCACCGACCCGGACCTGATCTTCCCGGGGCAGACCCTGACCGTCTGACCCACCATCGCGTCCTGGCGCGTCCCAGCCGTCCTGGGGCTTCCGGCAGGTCCTGACGCCGGCCGAGGGGGGGACACGGGGGGGGGGGGGGGGGGGGGGGGTTGTGGGGGGGGGGGGGGGGGGGGGGGGTGGGGGGGAGGGGGGGGGGGGGGGCGGGGGGGGGGGGGGGGGGGGGGGGGGGGGCTTGAACGCCTGC
>NZ_JBVHXY010000001.1:30748-295187 GCF_055569215.1 Kitasatospora sp. NPDC029312
CCCCTTCCCCCCCCCCCCCCCCCCCCCCCCCCCCCCCCCCCCCCCCCCCCCTTCCGCCCCCCCCCCCCCCCCCGCGTTCGCAGGATCGCGCGCCGGGTGTCCGTGTCGGGTGCCGGTGTGTGTGCCGGGTGCGGCTGCGTGTGCCGGCGCCTCCTGCGGGTGGGGGATGCCTCCGGTCGCCGGGTACCCGCTGCGGACGGCGCCGGTAGGGTCGGATGATGGTTCGATTGATCAGTGACAGTGCGCTCACCGGCAGCTCCGTGGTGGCCAACAGCGCCATGAACCGTGAGCGGGGGCTCAGCGGCGTCAACAGCTACGCCCGCGAGCTCGGCTTCGATCCGGCGGCCTGGCTGCGGGAGCACGGTGGCGCGGCGCCCGCCTGGCTCGACCTGTGCAGCGGGGAGGGGCGGGCGCTCGCGGAGGCCGCGCGGGTGCTGCCCGCAGGCGTCGAACTCACCGGCGTCGACCTGGTGGGGCCGCTCACCCCTCCGCCCGTTCCGCCGCCCGCCGCGCCGTCGGACGTGTCCGCCCGGCCCCGGCTACAGCTGGTCACGGCGGCGCTCGCCGACTGGACGCCCGCGCGGTCGTACCACCTGATCACCTGTGTGCACGGCCTGCACTACCTCGGCGACCAGCTCGGCGCGATCGCCCGGGCCGCCGCCTTGCTGACGCCGGACGGCCGGTTCGCCGCCCACTTCGACCCGGAGTCCGTGCGACGGCCGGACGGGTCCAGCGCCGCCCGCCAGGTGGTGGCCGCCCTGCGGGAGGCCGGCTTCGACTACCGGGCGCGTCGGCACCTGCTGCTGCTCGACGGCGGGCGGCCGGTCGAGCTGCCCTTCGAGTACGCGGGCGCCGACCCGTCGGCCGGGCCGAACTGGACCGGGCAGCCGGCGGTCGGGTCGTACTACCGGGGGCGTGTGGAGTCGTAGTTGAACGTTGAACGCGACGTCTGAATACCGCCGGAACCGCGGGCCGTTCCAGCCGAGGATCGAGTCATGTCCGAGAGCGGACCGAAGAGTTCTGCACACATGACCGTGACGACCGCGATGGCGGAGACGACGATGACGATGACGGAGACGGCGATGAACGGTGCGACGGCGCTGGACGGCAAGGTGGCCCTGGTGACCGGCGGCAGCCGGGGGATCGGGGCGGCGGTCGCGCTGCGACTGGCCGAGGAGGGCGCCGACGTCGCGCTCACCTACCAGGGCGCGGCGGAGCGGGCCGCGGAGGTGGTCGCGAAGATCACCGCGATGGGCCGGACCGGCTGGGCCGTCCGGGCGGACAGCGCCGACCCCGAGGCGGTGCGCGCCGCCGTGGCGGCGGTCGCCGAGCGGTTCGGCCGCCTGGACGTCCTGGTGAACAACGCGGGCGTCGGTGCGATGGGGCCGATCGAGGAGGTCGGGCTCGACGACCTCGACCGGGTGCTGGAGGTCAACGTCCGCGCGCCGTACCTCTATGCGCAGGCGGCGCTCGGCCACCTGGCCGACGGCGGGCGGATCGTCAGCATCGGCAGCTGCATCGCCCAGCGCGTCGCCTTTCCCGGCGGCACGCTCTACGCCACCAGCAAGGCCGCGCTGATCGGTCTGACCAAGGGCCTGGCCAGGGAACTCGGCCCGCGCGGGATCACCGCCAACCTGGTCCACCCGGGCCCGATCGACACCGAGATGAACCCGGCCGACGGGGAGTCCGCCGACTTCCAGCGCGGCCTCACCGCGCTCGGCCGCTACGGCACCGCGGCGGAGGTGGCGGCCGCCGTCGCCTACCTGGTCGGCGAGGACGGCCGGTACGTCAACGGCGCGGAGCTGGCGGTGGACGGCGGCTTCGCGGCCTGACGGCCGGTACACGGGGGCCCGGTGTCGTGCCGGGCGGTCGTCGGTGCGCGCGCTTACGATCGCCCGGCACGACCCGTGCCCTTGCCGACCGAGAGGTGTGCCATGACCGCAGCGGACGATCCGATCGGGCTGCTCGCCCGGGCCCTCGCCCAGACCGCCGGCCTGATCGACGGCACCGGTGTGGAGCTGGCCGGGCGCCCGACCCCCTGCCGCTCCTGGGATGTCGGCGACCTGGTCAGCCATCTGCTGTTCGACCTGCGGCAGTTCACCGTGCGGGCGCAGGGCGGCCAACCCGACTGGTCGCAGTCCTTCGAGCGGGTGGAGGAGGGCTGGCTGCACGCCTTCGAGGCCGGCGCGGAGCGGCTGATCTACGCCTGGCGGGCGGTCGGCGACCTCACCGGGGTGGTGGAGCTCCCCGGCGGCCACACCCTTCCGGCGCGCTTCCCGGTGGATCAGCAGACCGCGGAATTCGCCGCCCACGCCTGGGACTTGGCCCGCGCCACCGGCCAGTCCACGGACGGCTTGGACCACGAGGTCGCACTCGCGGCTCTCGCCTGGGCCCGCGGCGCACTCAAACCCGAGTACCGCGGCGAGGAGTCCGAACAGCAGGCGTTCGGCCCCGAAGTCCCCGTCCCGGCGGACGCCCCGCCGTACGACCGGCTCGCCGCCTTCTTCGGCCGGGACCCGCAGGCGGCCATCGGCTCGTGACGGTACCGGGCGGCGAATCCTGGTACCCGGCCCACGGGCGAAGCACGCGCCGTGGCCACTTCGGCCGGCGCGAACGGGCCGCTGCGGAAGCCGCGGCTGCCGAACCCCGTCCGTGGAGAGCGCGGTTCACCGCAGCACGGCCAGAACGGCGCCCCACTGGGAGGTGGTCCGGCCGGTGGCCACGCAGTGATCGGGGTCGGTCGTGATCCGGTGCGCGGTGGTGAGGCGGAACGACGACAGCGGCAGCACCGGCAGGGTCGTCCAGCCGGTGCCGAACTCGGGAGCGGTGCCGGAGTTGCTGCCGACCGTGCCCACCAGGAGGTCGCCCGGATCGCAGGCGGCCGCGTTGGCCGCGGTGGTGAAGGTGGTGCCGCCGGCGTCGCCGGAGGCGCGGGTGACGGCCCGCACGGTGGTGACACCCCGGAACTCGTCCACGCTGACGTGGTACTCGGCGGCGCGCGGGTAGTCCGCGCGGATCGAGTCGGCGGTGGTCAGGGCGGAGGCGTCGAAGGCGGCGAGGACGAGCACCCGGTGGCGCAGCGAGTCGGTCACGTCCCCGAGCAGCTGGAAGCGGTCGCCATGACTGTCGGTGACCTTGATCGGGCCATCGCAGGTACTGATGAGCATCATCGAGACGACCAGGGCGTCCCCTCGGGCGACCGCGACGCGTACGGGCAGCGTGATCCCCGTACTGGAGCCGGCCCGTTGTTCACCGGCGGTCCGGGCGATCCAGGACGGGGGCGCGGTGCTCGCGGCCGGGCCGTCCTGCGCCGTGGGCGTCGGCTGCGGGTCGGGGGCATCCGGGCCCGCCGGGGGACAGCCGTGCGCGTCGGGCTGCGCGGCGGGCGCGCGCACGGCGAGCAGGCCCAGGGTGCCGAGGACTCCGAGCACCAGGCCGAGGAGCAGGCTGAGCGCGTGCGTCCAGAGCCGGCGGGGGTGTGAGTGCGGGTGCGGCGCGGCCGGCGGCGATGGCTCCGGCGGCCCGGACAGCCCCGACGGCCCCGGTACCTGCAGAGATCCCGGCACCAAAGCCGGCACCAAAGCCGGCGCCGGGGCCGGCCCGGGCGCTGCGGGCGGCGGCTCGGCGAGCGGAGGCTCTCCCGGCGGTTCGCCGCTGACGGCGGCGGTCCAGCGGCGGTGCCACTGCTCCTCGTTGCCGCCGCACGCCTGGACGAAGGCCCTCGTGGTGGGCCATGAGGGGAGGCGGGAGCCGCAGGCCGCCTCGTAGAGCGTGGTGTGGGAGATCGAGCCGGCCCTCTTGGCCATCGTGCGGAACGACGGCTGGCCCGCGTCCAGCCGGAGGGTGCGGAGCTCGCCCGCGAAGCTTTCGGCGGCGGTCGGTGCCGGAGGTTCCTGCCCCGGTCGCGGCTCCTGCCCGTGCTGCGCCATGGCGCCCCCTGTTGTCAGATGTCAGATCCCTTGGTGGCGCTGCTTGCTCGTCGCGTCCGGATCATAGTGGCGCGTGGCCAACCGCGATCGGTGCTCTGCCAACTTCGGTCGGAGTGAGGGCCCGTGGGGCTCTCGCCGGCCGGGTGTCAGCTGTTGTCAGTTCCTGTCAGGCGGTACCGAACACCGGTGGGGATCGGGTCAGCTGTGTCCGCCGCCGGGGTCAACCGGTGGCGCGGAGACGGTTCGACCGGACAGGAGAGTCGATATGGTCAAGGGCATCCTCAAGAAGATCGGGCGCCGGGGCGGCACCACGGTGGCGGCGGTGGCGCTGGCGGCGGCCGGTGTCGGTCTGTCGGCAGGCGACGCGAACGCCGTCGGCTGGTACTACCTCAACAACCACCCGACCAACCACGGCGTGGGCGTCTACTCGCAGCCGTACTCGTGGTCGGCCAAGGTCGCCGGCGACCTGTACTCGTACTCGTGGTCCGGGGACGCGGTCGACATGGTGTGCTGGACTCGCGGCGAGAACATCAACAACCAGGGCAACGTCTGGTACCAGGTGACGACCGTGTATTCCACGAGCTACGGCTACCACGGCCAGACGGCCTACGTGTACGGGGCCTACACGGACGGCAACTGGAACTTCCACGTTCCGACCATCCCCGAGTGCTGAGCCCGCACTGACACGCGTGCGCCCCGTCCCTGGAATTCGCCTTCCTGGGCGGGGCGCACGCGTGTCAGTGCGTTCGGCCGGCGGTCGCCGCGCGTTTGACGGCCTCGCGGATGCGCGGGTAGCTGCCGCAGCGGCAGATGTTCTGGATCTGGTCGATGTCCGCGTCCGTGGGGTCGGGGGTGCGGCGCAGCAGGGCGACGGCGGTCATGATCTGGCCGGGCTGGCAGAAGCCACACTGGGCGACGTCGCAGTCGATCCAGGCCTCCTGCACCGGGTGCAGGACGTCGCCGTCGGCCAGGCCTTCGATGGTCGTGACGGTGTGGCCCTCGCAGTCCTTGACGGAGCGGGTGCAGGGCTGGAACTCCTGGCCGTCGAGGTGGCTGGTGCAGGCCCGGCAGACGCCCACCCCGCAGCCGTACTTGGGGCCGGTGACGCCGAGCTTGTCGCGCAGCACCCAGAGCAGCGGCATGTCGTCCGGGGCGTCCACGGTGACGGGCTGCCCGTTGAGGACGAAGGTGTGGGTGGGCATGGGGAGTGGAGGTCCTCGGTTCGGTCGGCGGCGGTTCGGTCGGATCGGACGGGTGGAGTGGTTCGGCGGTTCGGTGGGCGACGGTTCAGAAGTCGACGGGGAAGGAGCGCGGGCTGGTGCCGGTCGCGCGCGCGTACGCGTTGGCGACGGCCGCCGAGGCCGCGGGGACGCCCAACTCGCCTGCGCCGCCCGGGGATCCGCTCGGCGGCATGAGGTGGATCTCGACCACCGGTGGGGTGTTCCGCTGCCGGGCGTAGTGGAAGTCGGCGTAACTCCCCTCCCGTACCGCGCCGTTGTCGATGTGGTTGCCCGCTTGCAGGATGACCGAGATACCGTCGACCAGCGCGCCGGTCAACTGGGCTTCCAAGCCACGGGGGTTGATGACCTGGCCGACGTCGGCGGCGATCACCGCCTTGGTGACCCGGGGGGCGGCCCGGTCGGTGGCGTCCAGTTCGACCAGGTAGGCGACCCGGCTGCCGTGCTCGTCGTGGTAGCCGACGCCCTGGGCCTGGCCGGCCGGCATCGGACGGCCCCAACCGCCGGCCTTGGCGACGGTGTCCAGGACGGCGCGGCCGGCGGTGTCACGCAGCCGGGCGCGGCGGAAGGCGACCTCGTCCTGGCCCATCCGGCGGGCGAGTTCGTCCATCATGATCTCGTCGGCGACCCGGACCGTGCCCGAGTAGACCGAGCGCCAGCTGCCGGTGTGCATGGCGAGCGGGACCTCGGCGAGCAGTTGGGTGGGGAGGCCGACGTCGTACGGGTTCTTCTCGGTGAGCAGGAAGAAGGCCTGGGCGAGGCTGAGGCCGGCCAGCGAGAGGTTGAACCCGGCCCCGGTGAGCGCCTCGCCGAGGCCGTGTGAGAGGTCGGTCCGGACGGTGGCGACCCGGTGCTCCCAGGTGAGGACCTGGCCGAGGCCGTAGGTCGCGCGGATGCGGTGGTGGCTGGCGGGCCGCATCCGGCCGTGGCGCATGTCGTCGTTGCGGGTCCACATCAGTTTGACCGGGCGGCCGGCGGCCTTGGAGATCCGGGCGGCCTCCAGGGCGGCGTCGAAGAACAGCCGGCGCCCGAAGGACCCGCCGCCGCGCACGACGTGGACGGTGACGGCGTTCTGCGGCAGGCCGAGTTCGGCGGCGATGGTCTGCTGGGCGATGATCGGGCTCTGCGCCGCGAACCACAGGTCGGCGCGGCCCGGCCGAACGTCGGCGACGGCGGTCAGCACCTCCATCGGGGCGTGGTTGACGAAGGCGAAGTCGAACTCGCCGTCCAGGTGGGGGGTGAGCAGCGGCGGGAGGAGGAACGGTGCGTGGGCGGCGCGCAGCCGGGCCTGGATGTCGGCGGTGGACAGGTCCGCGACCGGGCCCGGGTTCCACGTGGTGCGCAGGGCGTCGCGGGCCTTGAGTGCCTGGTCGAAGGTCTCGGCGAGCACGGCGACGCCGCTGGGGACCGGCACCACGGCGAGCACCCCGGGCATGGCGCGGGCGACGGAGGCGTCCAGGGACTTGAGGGTGCCGTTGATGGTGGTCGGGCGGGCGACCACGGTGGGCACGGCGCCCGGGATCCGGAGGTCCCCGGCGTACTCGGCGCGCCCGGTGACGATGTCGCGGGCGTCGATCCGGCCGGTGGGCCTGCCGACCAGGCGCCGCTGGTCGGCCGGCTTGGGGGTGGCGGGTATGGCGGGAACGGCGATCGCGGCGGCGTCGGCGGCGAGTTCGCCGTAGCCGAGGCGGCGGCCGTCCGGGGCGAGGACGGCGGAGTCGGCGGTGCGCAGGGTGGTCGCGGGAACGTCCCAGCGGTCGGCGGCGGCGGTCACCAGCCGGGCGCGGGCGGCGGCGGCCGCGGCGCGCACCGGATCGTACAGTGAGCGCACCGAGTTGGAGCCGCCGGTCAGCTGGTTGAAGAGCAGCTCGGGCCGGCCGTCGGAGAGCGGGACGTCCACGTCGGTGAGCCGGGCGTCGAGTTCCTCCGCGACGAGCATGGCGATCGCGGTGGTGAGGCCCTGGCCGACCTCGAGCCGGGGCAGGTGCAGGGCGGCACGCCCGTCGGGGGTGACTTCGAGCACCAGCAGGTGTGAGGTCGGCAGCCCGGCGAGGATCATCGCGTCGCCGAGGTCGAGGACGTCCGGAATGCCCGGCAGGCCGAGCAACTGCGGGGGTGCGGAGGCGCTCTGGGGCGTCGCGGCGGTCGCGGCGGCAGCCTCGGCAGCCTGGGCAGCGGACTGGACGGCGGCCTGCGCGGTGGCGGGGGCGGCGGCGTCCAGGCCGAGCCGGGCGGCGACGGTGAGGGTCGGGGCGGCCAGCAGGTAGGTGAGGAAGCGACGTCGGCCGGTGGCCTCGGGGGCGGCCGGCGTCGCCGCTCCGCCGGCGTGGCCGGTGGCGTCCGGGGACGCGGTGGAGGTGCTGATGGGAGGAAAACCCTTCGAGCCGGAGGCGGCGCCGGATCGGGCGGGCACCGACGGGCCCCGGCCCCGGTGCCGGATCGCGAACGCCGATGAGCATAGGAGGGTGCCACTGGCGGGGCAACACGGCAACCTTGGTCCTCTGGTGGGGCGGTGGAGCCGCTCGGTCGGCTTGTGTGGGGAGGTTGGAGCGGGTACGGACGGCGCTTGGGCGGCGCGGACGGGGCCGGGCCCACGGCGGTGAACCGGCCGCGCGGGGCAACAGGGTCCGTCGCACGGCAGTTCAGCGGTCGCCCGGCGGTGCGGCGGCGGCCCGGGAAATGGCCCAGGAAAACTCAAGATCACTGGACCTGTCGGCCGGTCCACTCGCCCTCTAGGGTGGGTTTGAGGACGCCGAGACCCACAGACAGCGGTTGCGAACGCCGCGCTCGCGCGCCGCCGACGGCGCGACCCCGCCCGCCGGGCTCGCGCGCCGGGCCGTCATGCCATCAGTCCGTCAGCTGACCAGCCGATCGGCTGGTCCGTCAGTCAGGAGAGAAGTGCCGAACGGGAGAGACACGTCGAACCGCGGTGCCGCCGCCCGGTTCGCCCTGCTGCCGCCCGCTGGACCGCAGCGGACGCTGGCCGCGGCCCAGTTGGCGAGCGCCGTGGGCGACGGCGCCTACTACACCTGCTCCGCGCTCTACTTCACCCGCGTGGTCGGCATGTCCCCGACCGCCCTCGGCATCGGCCTCGCCGTCGCCTGGGCGCTCGGCTCGCTCGCCGGCGTCCCGCTCGGCCACCTCGCCGACCGCCGGGGCCCGCGCCGTACGGCGGTGGCGCTCGCCCTCGGCACCACGGCCGTCGTCGCGGCCTTCCTGGTGATCCGCTCCTACGGGTCGTTCCTGCTCGCCGTCTGCCTCTACGCCACCGCGCAGTCCGGGCTGACCGCGGCCCGGCAGGCGCTGGTCGCCGGCCTCGTTCCGCGCGCCGAACGGACCGGACTGCTCGCCCACCTGCAGTCCACGCTCAACGGCGGGCTGGCGGTCGGCGCCGCCATCGGCGGCGTCGCGCTCACCGTCGGCACCAGGACCGCCTACCTCGGTGCCTTCACCGTGACCGCGCTCGGCTTCCTGGCCGGTGCGCTGGTCCTCCGCCGACTGCCCGAAGTCCCGTCCGCCGCAGTCGAGTCCGGCACCGGCCCGCGCCTGGCCGTGCTGCGGGACCGCCGCTACGCCGCCGTCACCCTGGTCAACACCGTGCTGCTGCTGCGGATGCCACTGCTCAGCCTGGTGCTGCCGCTGTGGATCGCCGAGCGGGCCCCGGGGATCGGCTGGCTCGGCTCGGCGCTGTTCGTGCTCAACACCGTTGCGGTGCTGGCCTTCCAGATCCGGGCGGCGCGCGATGTCACCGGACTGGACTCGGCGGTGAAGGCGGTCCGTACGGCGGGGGTGCTGCTGCTCGCCTCCTGCGCCGTCTGCGGACTGACCGCGCTGGACGTGCCGGTGTGGGCGGTCGGCGCACTGCTGGCGGTGGCGGCCGTGCTCCAGGTCGCGGGCGAGATGCGGCAGTCGGCCGGGTCCTGGCAGCTCGGCTTCGACCTGGCCCCGCCGGAGCGGATCGGCCAGTACCAGGGCTTCTTCGGCACCGGCGTGGCCGTCGCCCGCACCGTCGGGCCGCTGCTGCTCACCACCCTGCTGCTGGACGGCGGCCTCGCGGGCTGGCTGGTGCTCGGCGCGGTCTTCCTCGTCGCCGGGTTCGCGATGGGGCCGGTGGCCCGCTGGGCGGCGAGCGGCCGCCGGCCCGTGCCCGCCGGCCCGGCGGTCGCGGCCGCCCGGGGATAGCCGGGCAACGGGGCGGCCGGGGGGCAGGGGGCCGCGCTGACAAGGACGCGGCCGGGCGGGCACGCCCGGAAAACGGTGGCCTCCGCCCGCCGCGCGCTGGCATGCTGACCGCGTGGACAGACCCCTGATCTGGCTCGACTTCGCCCCGGAGCTGCACCTCTTCGTCTCCGCGCCCCGGCGGGCCGGCCGCACCCAGCTGCACACCGACGGCACCTCCACCCTCGGCCACGTCGTCGAGTCCCTGGGCGTCCCGCTCACCGAGGTCGGCGCCCTCCTGGTGGACGGACGGCCCGTCCCCGACTCGCACGTCCCGGCCGACGGCGAACACCTCACCGTCGAGGCCGTGACCAGGCCGCAGCCCTCGCCCGCCCCGCCGCGCTTCCTGCTGGACGTCCACCTCGGCACCCTCGCCCGCCGACTGCGCCTGCTCGGCGTCGACGCCGCCTACGAGAACCCCGACATCGGCGACGCCGCGCTGGCCGCCCGCTCCGCCGCCGAGCAGCGCATCATGCTCTCCCGTGACCGCGGCCTGCTGCGCCGCCGCGAACTGTGGGCCGGTGCCTACGTCTACAGCCACCGCCCGGCCGAGCAGCTGCGCGACGTGCTCTCCCGCTTCGCCCCGCCGCTGGTGCCCTGGAGCCGCTGCACCACCTGCAACGGCGCGCTGCGCAGCGCGACCAAGACCTCGGTGCGCGAGCAGCTGCGGGACGGCACCGAGCGCTCCTACGACGCCTTCGCCCAGTGTGAGGAGTGCGGGCAGGCCTACTGGCGGGGCGCCCACCACGCCCGGCTGGAGGCCATCGTCACCGACGCGGTGCGCGAGTTCGGGGGCGTTCCGGGATAGCCGTGGGCGGGTGCTTGGCCGGCGCGGGCCGGCCGGGCCGGCGGTGGGCCTGGCGGTCCGCCGGACGGTCGTGGTCTCATCGGTGGTGGGGATGTGCCCAGGAACTCCGCCACCGTTTCCGCCATGGGGCCTCATGAGGCGTACGTGCGGCGCCATGGTCGGTCAGGAGAGAGAGGCCGGGTCGTCGGATGAGCAACCAGCCGGTGCACCAACCCTTCGGAACCGCCGAACTCGATGACGCACCCCAGGTGACCGCCCCGGACGGCGCCGAGGTCCGGCCCCTCCTGGTCCTGGACGGGCAGGGCAGCCTCGCCGTCTTCCGCCTCGCCCCCGGGCAGGTCACCCACACGGTGTCGCACGCCACCGTCCAGGAGCTGTGGCAGGTCACCGCCGGCAGCGGGGAACTGTGGCGGCGCCAGGACGGCCGGGAGCAGACCGTCCGCCTGGTACCAGGGACGGCCGTGTCGATACCGCTGGGCACCGCCTTCCAGTTCCGCGCCGACGCGGACGCCGACGAGCCGCTGCGGATCACCGCCGTCACCATGCCGCCCTGGCCAGGGACGGACACCGAGGCGCGGCCCGAGGACGGCCCCTGGACGGCGACCGTCGGGTGAGGGGCCCGGACGGCGGCGCTACGGCGCGTGCAGACCGAGGGTCCAGACGTGGGTGGTGTAGTCGCCCATGCGGGTCGGATGGCGCTCGACGAGCGTCACGACCAGGCCCCCGGCGGTGCGGCGCAGCGAACCGGTGAAGCGGTGCTGCTCCTCCGGGGCCAGCGGGCGGAGCTCCGCCAGCACGACGTCGTCCAGATCCCGCCCGACGGCGCGGAGCACTCCCGCGTCCAGCACCAGCATCGTGCCGTCGGGCAGCACCAGCGGCGCCGGGGCCTGGGCGTCGGCGAGCAGCGGGCCGCGCTCGATCCGCCCACCGGGCAACAGCCGCACCACCCGGCTCTCGGTGGGGAGGCGGCGGTCCGTCTCGACCACCCGCAGGCCGCTGCCGACCACGTAGTGGCCGTAGCTGCGCCAGGAGTCGACGAGGGCGCCGTTCCGGTCGTAGGCCCAGGTGGCGAAGGTGCCGTAGCCCTCCAGCCCGAGCACGAAACGACCCCCGCCCAGCGCCGCGCCGCGTTGGCCGCGCAACTCGGCGACCGGGGAACCGTCCGCCAGGTCCAGCAGCAGGGCCGGGCCGAGGATGCCCCAGGCGGTGTACTCGAAGGAGTCGGTGGTGACCAGCACCCGGCCGGAGGAGACGTGCGCCGCGTTCGGCCGCCCCGGGCAGGGCTGCCGCCAGCGGATCCGGCCGGTGGAATCCACGCAGCTGATCTCGCCGTCCCGGCCGTGCACCTCCCAGCCGTCCCGCCGCGCCAGCGGCCCTTCCGGGCGCCCCTGCGGACGACCGCCGCGCTCACGTCGGTGGTCCGTGACCGTGACCCGCCAGCTTCCCATGGGTCGGATGCTACCGGCCGGCCCTGAACGACGGGGGCCGTTCGGCGGGTGCCCCCGGGGCCCGGACGACGGACAATCTCCTCAGGATGCCGAGCAGGAGGCCACGGTGGAGTTCGCGGAGTTCGATGTCATGATCGAGATCCCCCAGGGGTCCCGGAACAAGTACGTGATGGACTTCGACGCGGGCCGCATCCGCCTCGACCGCACCCTCTTCACGGCCACCCGCTACCCCAACGACTACGGCTACGTCGAGGGCACGCTCGGCGGCGACGGCGAACCCCTCGACGCCCTGGTCCTCGGCGGCGAGCCCGCCGTCCCGGGCTGCGTGCTGACCTGCCGGGCGGTCGGCATGTGGGTGATGCGGGACGAACGCGGCCCGGACCAGAAGGTGCTGTGCGTCCCGGCCCGCGACCCGCGCTACGCCGACCTGCGGGACGTGGGCGACCTCCGGGAGTTCGACCTGCTGGAGATCACCCACTTCTTCCAGGTGTACAAGGACCTCGAACGCGGCAAGTCGGTCGAGGGCTCGCACTGGGCGGGGCCGGAGGCGGCGTACGCGGAGATCGCGGAGTCCCGCGCCCGCGCGGCGGGGACGCGGTTCGCCCGCCCGGCGTAGGGCGGGCGGCGGGAAGGGCGGAGGCTCGGAGCGCGGACGGGCGCGCGAGAGCCGGGGGCGACCGCGGGGGAGCGTCGGCAGCCAGGCGGTTGCTCGTCGGCTGCGGGCACCGAAGGGGGAGAGGCCGGGCGCTGTGAGGTATCGGGCGGCGCGGTGGGCTGGTGTCACATGCCCGTCGCGCCGACCTGATTCCTGGCCCGCCTGTGTCCGGCGGGCCAGGAGGCCCGGGCTTTCGATGGGCAGGGCGCCCACCGGGCGCGGGTGGTCAGAGGCGGGCGCTGCGCAGGATGGCGCCGACCTGGTCCGAGATCGCGGCCTCGTTCTCTTCGAACTCAGGCGAGGTCACCTGGGCTTGATCGGCCGGGAGGCCGGTCAGGACCGGGGTGTGGAGGTGGCCGCCGGGGAGGTCGGGGGCGAGGTCGAGGCGGAGGCGGTTGGAGCGGTACGCGACCTCGTTGGAGAGGTACCCTCCGCCGCCTCCGGCGACGGCGCGGGAGCCGGGGGTGGGCCCGTCGTCGCGGGTGACCGGGGTGGTGGAGCCCGCAGGGATCTCCGTGACGGGGGTGTTGAGCAGGACCGGGTAGGGCTGTTGGACGGCCGTCATCGCGTCGGTGGGCAGGGTGGTGTGGATGAACTGGGGCCCGTCGGCCAGGCCCGGGGCGTCGACCGGGTGGGTGCTGGTGCCGCCGGAGAGGGCGCCCACGTTGTCGGTGGCCGGGTCGGCGGAGCGGGCGCGGCCGGCCCAGGCCTCCAGGGTGAACACGCCGGGGTAGCCCTGGCTGATGCTGGTGATCAGGTCGGCGGACTGGGGGCCGGGCACCAGGTGCGGGCCGAAGGCGCGTTCCACGATGCCGTCGTCGAAGTCGCCGTAGCGCACCGGCAGGACGACGGCCCGGACCTCGGCGGTGCTGCCGTCGGCGAGGGTGATCCGCCGGCCGTGCAGTTGCAGGACGGCGGCGCCGGAAGGGTTGGCGCGGCGCGGTTCGGTGTCCAGGCCGTACGGGTCGAAGCCGCTGACGAAGACCCGTCGGATGCCGGGATCGCCGGTGAAGCCGTCGTCCAGGCCGCGCGAGGAGTCCTCGAAGCGGGCCCGCAGACCGGCCTGGTCGACGTCGAACGTCGGTTGCCAACGGGCGAGTTGGACGGTCATGGCGAGCCTGGCCCAGTACAGCGGGCGGTCGTCGCGGGCGGGCAGCGCGCCGCTCGGCCGGCGGCCCTGGGCGCGGTCGAGCCCGGTCTGCCAGAGTGCCCGGCCCCAGGCCTGCACCACCCACTCGGCGCGGCGGGTGTTGCGGGCGGAGCAGAGAGCGGCGGGGAAGCGCGCCAGCAGCTCGTCGAAGCCGGTGTGCTCGGTGAAGGCGGCGGTGCGGCCGTCCTGGAGGCGGGCCTGCTCGGCGTCGAGGGCGGCGGTGGTGACGGTCCGGCAGCCGGCCTGCTCGGCCTGGGCGGTCGCCGGAACCAGCAGGGCGGCGAACGTCCCGGCGAGGGCGGCGGCCAGAGCGGCGGCGCGGCCGACGGTGTGTCCGGCGGTGTGGTGGGCGGTGCGCCCGGCACGTCCGGAGCCGCGTCCGGTGGCGCGGGCAGGGTGACGTTCGGCGGCGCGGGCGGAGGCACGGCGAGGCTGTGTCATGTCCACCGACAATAGGTCCCGGGCTGACACCCCGCCAGAGCACCCGCCGCCGCGACCGTAGGCTGGGCGGGTGACACCCATCGACCCGACCGTGAAGTCCCTGCTCACCGACCCCTACGGCAGCTACGCCGAACTGCGCGCCGAGGCCCCCGTCCGACGGATCGTCGGCCCGGACGGGCTGCCCTTCTGGTTGGTGACCCGCTACGCGGACGTCCGCCAGGCGCTCGCCGACCCCGCGCTCGCCCTCGACAAGGCGCACGCCGCCCCCGGGAACTACAAGGGCTTCGCGCTGCCGCCCGCGCTCGACGCCAACCTGCTCAACATGGATCCCCCGGACCACACCCGGATCCGCCGCCTCGTCTCCCAGGCCTTCACCCCGCGCCGGATCAGCGCCCTGCGCGCGCCGATCGAGCGGACCGCCGAGCAACTCCTCGACACCATCGAGCCGTTGGGCCGTACCGACCTGCTGGCGACCTACGCCGCGCCGCTGCCGATCACCGTCATCTGCGACCTGCTCGGCGTCCCGGAAGGCGACCGGCTCGACTTCCGCACCTGGACGGACACCCTGATCACCCCGGACCCGGCCCGCCCCGAGCAGGCCCGCGCCGCCGTCGCGTCGATGCTCGGCTTCTTCACCGGCCTGATCGAGCGCAAGCGCGCCGAACCGGCCGACGACCTGCTCTCCGACCTGATCACCGTCCGGGACGAACAGGACCGCCTGAGCGAGGACGAGCTGACCTCACTCGCCTTCCTGATCCTCTTCGCCGGCTACGAGAACACCGTCCACCTGATCGCCAACGCCGTCCTGGCCCTGCTCACCCACCCCGAGCAACTCGCCGCGCTGCGCGCCGAACCGGAGCTGATCGCGGGCGCCGTCGAGGAGTTCGCCCGCTACGACGGCCCCGCCCCGCTGGCCATCCGCCGCTTCCCGCGCCACGACGTCACGATCGGCGACGTCACGGTCCCCGCCGGGGAGACGGTGCTGCTCTCGCTCGCCTCCGCCAACCGCGACCCCGAGCAGTTCACCGAGCCGGACCGGCTCGACGTCCGGCGTCGCGAGAACGGCCACCTCGCCCTCGGCCACGGCATCCACTACTGCCTGGGCGCTCCGCTGGCCCGCCTGGAGACCTCCCTCGCGCTGACCGCGCTGCTGCGCCGCTTCCCCGACCTCGCCCTGGACGTGCCGGTCGGACAGCTGCGCCACCGGCCCGCCCTGCGGGCCCGGGGCCTGCTGGAACTCCCCGTCCGGTACTGACGGGGACACCTGCCGGGCAGCCGCGAGCCGCTGACGCGGTCTTGACGCGGCGGGTGGGAACCGGCGTGACCTCTACAGCGTTGTCGTGGTCGAACAGCGTGATTCGGACGGTGGTGGAGGAAACCCCATGAGTGTGGCCCTGACGAAGGGCGGCAACGTCTCCCTGGGCAAGCAGGCCCCCGGCCTGCGCGTGGTACGGGTGGGCCTCGGCTGGGCGGCCGGCGGCGGATACGACCTGGACGCCAGCGCGCTGCTCTGCGGCGCCTCCGGGAAGGTCCTCACGGACCAGCACTTCGTCTTCTTCAACAACCTGCGGAGCCCGGACGGGTCCGTCCGGCACCAGGGCGGCAGCGGCGGTGGTGACGACCGGGAGCGGATCGAGGTCCGGCTCGCGGAGGTCGCCGCCGACGTGGAGAAGATCGTCTTCGCGGTGGCGATCTACGACGCGGCGCAGCGGCGGCAGACCTTCGGTCAGGTCCGTGGCGCCTACATCCGGCTCACCGACGCGGACGGCGGCGCCGAGGTGGCCCGCTACGACGTGCAGCCGGAGGCGGGCAGCGAGACCGCGATGGTGTTCGGCGAGCTCTACCGGCACGGCGCGGACTGGAAGTTCCGCGCCGTCGGGCAGGGGTACGCCGCAGGCCTCGCGGGCATCGCGACGGACTTCGGCGTCGACGTCCTGCAGCCCGCGCCCGCCGCCGCCCCGACGCCCGCCCCGACGCCCGCGCCGGTTCCCCTCCCGGCCGTGCCGTCGGCCCCCGCGGTGTCGCCCGCCGTTCCGAAGCCCCAGCCAGCAACAGGGAGTTCACCCGTGACGTGTTTCTTCGACCCCTCGCACGGCTACGGCTCGACCGCCGTGCTCTGGCAGCCGCAGTGGGGCGTGCCGCGCCAGGTCGAGGCGTGCGCCGCCTGTGCCCAGCGGATCCAGACCACCGTCCCGCCGTTCTACACTCCGCAGCAGGCGGGCTATCCGCAGCAGGCCGCCTATCCGCAGCAGGCCGCCTATCCGCAGCAGGGCGGCTTCCCGCAGCCGGTCCAGCAGGGCCACCCCCAGGTGCCCGGCCAGCAGGACCAGGGCCGGCGCTTCGGCACCGGCGCGCTGATCGGCGCGGGCGCGGCGGGCCTGGTCGGCGGGGTGCTGCTCAACGAGGCGCTGAGCGACGACGCGCCCGAGGTGGTCGTCAACAACTACTACGAGGACGACGACTTCTTCTAGACCGTCAGACGCGAACGCACCGGTACGGGCCGTCGGGGATGCTCCGGCGGCCCGTAGCGGCTGCCCGTCCGCCTGTCGCCTGTCCGCCTGTCGCCTGGCCGATTCGGCGGTCAGTCGATCACGACCGCCATGTGGCCGTAGGTGGCGTAGCCGTTCTCGAAGTCCTTCTCGGAGACCGTGGTGCGGCCGCGGGCGGGGTCGTTGAGCGACACCCTGCCGTTGTTGAAGCCGGTGACGACGACGGTGTGCTCGGCGGGCCCGGCGTACGGGACGCTCCTCCCGTCGTAGGCCGTGTAGGTGGTCGCGTCCAGGTGCCGCCACAGGTAGTCCACCCAGACGATCGCCGGGTGGCCGGCCGCCAGCTGGTCCTTGAGCGTCGCCGTGGAGACGTCCTGGCCGTCCTGGAGCACGGTGAGCCCGAAGGCGCGGGCGGCCTTCGCCACCGGCGGGTCGTAGACACCGAACCCGGTGCCGTCCTCCTCCGAGCCGTCCGGATCGCCGACGAAGGCCTCGAAGGGGTCACCGGACAGCGGGCCCGAGTGGCCGAACTCGTAGTGCACCCGGTCGACGCCGATCCGGTCCAGCACCTCTCGGTCGTCCGCGGTCACCCCGCGCGCAGCGAGGATCATGCGCAGCGCGGCGGCCTCGCAGTCGTCATTGAGCTGCTGGCGGTAGTAGGGGACGCTCGCGGCGGTCGGCGCGGCTGCGGGGGCTGCGGCGATCGTCGCGGCTGTGGTGACTGCCGCGGCGGGACCGGCGCCGACCGCCAGGACCGTGCTGGTCAGCGCGACGAGCCAGGGCAGGCTTGCACGTGGTGAAGAAATCGTCATGGCCATGAAGCTACGAACGTTGGTCGCGCTCCGCAGCCGGTGGACCGCGATCAGGTGACGAGGCGTATGCCCTACCGCCGGTACGCCCCTACCGCCGGTACGCCCCGGCCCGGGCGGCCGCCTCGGCGGCGGCCGCGGCACGGTCGGCGGCGGGCTCGTCCAGCGGCTCGGCGGTCGTGAGCATCCGGTAGTAGAGCGGCGCCGAGACGGCCCGGATCACCTCCGAAGGGTCGGTTCCCGGCGGGAGTTCGCCGCGCTCGACCGCCTCGGTGACGCACGGCGCCCACTCCTCGACCCGGCGCCGGTAGAACAGCCGCAGGGCTTCGGCCGTCCCCGGATCGCCGTCGGCCGCCACGATCACCGCCCGGAACAGTGCGCCCTGCCGGGGGTCGGCCAGGGTGCGCTGGACGAGCCGGGCGTTGGCGCGCAGGTCCTCGGCGAGCGTGCCGCTGCGGGTGCGCGGCAGGGACTGCTCGGCCATGTCGGTGAGCAGGTCGGCGACCAGGGCGGTGGTGCTGCCCCAGCGGCGGTAGACGGTGGTGCGGCCGACCCCGGCCCGCTGGGCGATGTCGCCGAGGTCGAGTCCGCCGAAGCCGTGCTCGACGAGGGCGTCTTCGGCGGCCCGCAGGACGGCGGCGCGGACCCGGGCGGTTCGGCCGCCCGGGCGGATTGTGCCGGGTGTGGAGGTCTCGACGGGCTCGGCGACCATTAACGGGAATCCTGTTCCATTAGCTGGCGGAGATCTGCTAGGTTCGAGGCATCCTAACGGAATGGGAGTCCCATTAGGGGCTTTTCGAGGGGAGCACCGTCATGGCCACCACGACCACCGCCGGCGCCCGGACCACCACCGGCACCCGGACCACCGCCGACATGGAGTACCGCCGGCTCGGCGCGTCCGGACTCAAGGTCCCCGCGCTCAGCCTCGGCACCGGCACCTTCGGCGGCCGGGGCCCGCTGTTCGGCGCCTGGGGCACCACCGACGTCCAGGAGGCCCGTCGCCTGCTCGACATCGCCCTCGACGCCGGGGTCACCCTCTTCGACACCGCCGACGTCTACTCCGACGGCGCCTCCGAGGAGGTGCTCGGCCAGGCCGTGCGCGGCCGCCGCGACCAGGTGCTGATCTCCACCAAGGCCGGGCTGCCCGTCGGCGACGGCCCCCAGGACGCCGGCACCTCCCGCGCCCGGCTCATCCGCGCCGTGGACGACTCGCTGCGCCGCCTCGGCACCGACTACCTGGACCTCTTCCACCTGCACGCCTACGACGCCGGCACCCCGATCGAGGAGGTCCTGGCCACCCTGGAGGACCTGGTCCGCGCGGGCAAGATCCGCTACACCGGCGTCTCCAACTTCTCCGGCTGGCAGCTGATGAAGTCCCTCGCGCTCGCCGACCGCCACGGCCGCCCCCGCTACGCCGCCCACCAGGTCTACTACTCCCTCGTCGGCCGCGACTACGAGTGGGAACTGATGCCGCTCGCCCACGAGGAGGGCGTCGGCGCCCTGGTCTGGAGCCCGCTCGGCTGGGGCCGCCTCACCGGCCGGATCCGGCGCGGCCACCCGATCCCGGCCGGCAGCCGCCTGCACGACACCGCCGACTACGGCCCGCCAGTCGAGGACGAGCTGCTCTACCGGGTGGTCGACGCGCTGGACGAGGTCGCCGCCGAGACCGGCCGCACCGTCCCCCAGGTGGCGATCAACTGGCTGCTGCGCCGCCCGACCGTCTCCTCGGTCATCATCGGCGCCCGCAACGAGGAACAGCTCCGGCAGAACCTCGGCGCGATCGGCTGGTCCCTGACGCAGGACCAGGTGGCCCGCCTGGACACCGCCAGCGCCCGCACCGCCCCGTACCCCTACTTCCCCTACCGCCGGCAGGAGGCCTTCGCCCGCCTCAACCCGCCCCTCGCCGGCTGAACCGCCGGGCCCGACCACGCCTGCCGGCCGCCCGGCATGGGAGAGAATCGCGTGAGGGAAGGAGACGCGTTGTGAGTACGGCACCCCAGGCCCCTGGCGATTACAGCACCGTCAGTGACCCCGAGCGGGCCCTGAAGTACGCGATCCGGCACATCGCGGGCGACCGCACCGAGATCATCGAGGGCGTCATCACCCCCATGTCGCCGTCGTGGGCTCACGAGTCCGCCGCCGAGGTCGTCCGCCGCCAGCTCGCTCCCCGTCTCGAACAGCTCGACCTGGTATCCGCTCCGGCAACCTGGACCTGCTCGACCTCTCGGCTGTAGCCGCGGGGGAGTCGTCAGGAGCGGGCGGGTTCCTTGGGGCGGGCGTGGGCCGGGAGGCCGTTGGTGAGGTCCTCGACCAGGAGGCGCCAGGCGATGGCGTCGGCCGCGGTGCGCAGTTGGGGGCTGCGGGGGCGGCCGGCGTCGGCGTCGAGGCGGGCGTTGAGCCAGCCGGACCAGGCGCGGGCGAGGGCCTGGACTTCGCGGGCGCCGGCCTCGGTGGGGCTGAGCCGGTCGGCGTCGCGGGTGAGGTAGCCCTCGGCGGCCATCCGGTCGAAGACCGGCTCCAGCACCTCGGGCGGCACCCGCTTGCGGGCGGCGATGAGGTCGAGCGAGGCGTGCCCGACGGCCTTGGTGTGGCCGGCCACCTCCATCAGCGCCCAGGCGCCGGCCAGGTCGACCCGGGTGTCGGCGTCGCCGACGATCGTCCGTACGGTGTCGAGGTCGACGCCGCGCACGATCTTGCAGACGGCGTACTCCAGGTGCGGGTCGGAGTCGCTGGTGGTCGGTTGGGCGAAGCCCTCGCCCATGTCGGTGGAGCCGGCCCGGGTGGTGTCGCGCAGTTGCACCTGCTTGAGGAAGAGGGCGACCACGAAGCCGACCACGGCCACCGGGATCGTCCACAGGTACACGGTGTGCAGGGCGTCGGAGTACCCCTGGACGATCGGCGCGGCCTGTGCGGCGGGCAGCGCGTGCAGGCCCTGTGGGCTCTCGGCGGCGCGGGCGAGGGCGGCCGGGTCGGCGCCGGTGAGCCGGGCGGCGGAGGCGATGCCGTCGGCCAGGTCGGTCTTGAGGCTGTTGGCGTAGATGGTGCCGAACACGGCGGTGCCGAAGGAGCTGCCGATGGTGCGGAAGAAGGTCACCCCGGAGGTGGCGGTGCCGAGATCCGCGTAGTCGACGGTGTTCTGCACGGCGATGGTCAGCACCTGCATGCTCAGCCCGATGCCGACGCCGAGCACGAACATGTAGAGCGAGGCCAGTGCGGTGCCGGTGCCGGGCTCCAGCCGGGAGAGCAGGTAGAGGCCGACGGCCATCACCAGGGTGCCGGCGATCGGGAACAGCCGGTACCGGCCGGTCTTGCTGACCACGTTGCCACTGGTGATGGAGGCGATCAGCAGGCCGATGACCATCGGCAGCATCCGCACGCCGGAGACCGTCGCCGAGTCGCCGTCCACGTACTGCAGGAAGGTCGGCAGGAAGGTGAGCGCGCCCAGCATCGCGAAGCCGACGATGAAGCTGAGCACCGAGCAGACCGCGAACACCGGGTTGCGGAACAGCCGCATCGGCAGCATCGGTTGGGCGGCCCGGGTCTCCGCCCAGCAGAACAGTCCGAGTGCCACGATGCCGCCGGCGAACAGCCCGATGATCACCGCGGAGCCCCAGGCGTACTGGTTGCCGCCCCAACTGGTCGCCAGGATCAGGGCGCTGGCGCCGACCGTGACCAGCGCGATGCCCAGGTAGTCGATCACCGGCCGCACGGCCGCCCGCACCGACGGGATGGTCCGGGCTGCGGCCACCACCACCACGACGGCGATCGGCACGTTGACGTAGAACGCCCAGCGCCAGGACAGGTGGTCGGTGAACAGGCCGCCGAGCAGCGGCCCGATCACCGTCGCCAGGCCGAACACGGCGCCGATCGCGCCCTGGTACTTGCCGCGCTCGCGCAGCGGGATGACGTCGGCGATCAGCGCCATGGCCGTCACCATCAGACCGCCCGCGCCGATGCCCTGGAGCGCCCGCCAGGCGATCAGCAGGGTCATGTCGGTGGCCAGGCCGCACAGGAACGAGCCGGTGATGAAGACGATCGCCGAGAGCTGGAACAGCAGCTTGCGCCCGTACAGGTCGCCGAACTTGCCGGCCAGCACGGTGGCGACCGTCTCGGCCAGCAGATAGGACGTCACCACCCAGGACATGTGCGCGGCCCCGCCGAGGTCCGCGACGATGGTCGGCAGCGCGGTGCCGACGATGGTCTGGTCCAGGGCGGCCAGCAGCATGCCGAGCACGATGGTGGCGAAGACGACGTTCCGCTGCCGTACGTCGAGCACCGGTGGGGCGGAGGGCTGGGTCTCGGTGGCGACAGTCATGCCGCCAGCCTCGGGCGGGTGCGGGCCGGTCGCGATCCGGTTCGGCCGTTCGGGTGAGGGGCGCTCCTCACCTTGGCCCAGTGGCGGCGCCGTACCGGGCGGGTGACGATGGGCCGGAGCCGAGGGCGTGTCCGTCAGGCCGGAACGCCGACCCCCGGACACCGGGAAGGGGCTCCCATGACCACCCAGTCCCCCCGCGACGCGGGGAAGCCCGAGCCGCGCGGCGCCTCCGCCGTGGGCGGACGGGCCGAGGAACGGCGCTGGCGGGCGCTCACCGTCTGCCTGGTCGCCGGGTTCATGACCCTGCTGGACGTCAGCATCGTGAACGTCGCCCTGCCGACCGTCCGGGCCGGTCTGCACATGTCCGACAGCGGGCTGCAGTGGGTGCTCAGCGGTTACGCGCTCGCCTTCGGCCTGGTGCTCGTCCCGGCCGGGCGGCTCGGCGACGCCCGCAGCCGGCGGGCCGTCTTCCTCACCGGGCTCGCCCTGTTCACAGTGGCCAGCGCCCTCGCCGGGGCGGCGCAGAACCAGGAGTGGCTGGTGCTGGCCCGGCTGTTCCAGGGCGCGGCGGGCGGCGTGCTAGTACCACAGGTGTCCGGCTTCATCCAGACGCTGTTCCAGGGCGCCGAGCGCGGCCGGGCCTTCGGTGCGCTCGGCGCGACCATCGGGCTGTCCACCGCCGTCGGGCCGCTGCTCGGCGGGCTGCTGATCCACCTGTTCGGGCCAGAGAACGGCTGGCGCTGGGTGTTCCTGGTCAACCTGCCGATCGGTGCGGTCGCGCTGCCGCTCGCCTACCGGCTGCTCCCGCCGCCCCGCCCGGCCGCCGAACGGGCCGGGCACCGAGACTTCGACCCGGTCGGGGTGGTGCTGCTCGGCGCCGGGACGGTCGCGCTGCTGCTGCCCTTCGTCCAGCAGCAGCAGTGGCACAGCCCGGCCCGCTGGCTGCTGCTGCCGCTGGCGGCGGTGCTGCTGGCGGCCTTCGTCGGCTGGGAGCGGCACTACGCGCGCCGGTGCGAGCCCCTGGTGAGCATGGCGCTGTTCGCGGTGCGCCCGTACGCGGCTGGTGTGACGCTGTCGCTGGTGTACTTCGCCGGGTTCACCGCGATCTTCTTCATCTTCACGCTCTACCTGCAGGCGGGCCTGCACTACTCGGCGCTGACGGCGGGCCTGGCGATCACCCCCTTCGCGGTCGGCTCGGGCGTGTCGGCGGCGGTGGGCGGGCGCCTGGTGAGCCGGCTCGGGCGGCGGCTGGTCGTGCTGGGGCTGGTGCTGGTGCTGGTCGGGCTGCTGGCCTCGGCCCTGGCGGTGCAGCTGTGGTCGGGGCCGTCGGTGGGCTGGGCGACGCTCGGCCCGCTGCTGGTCGCGGGGGCGGGCAGCGGTCTGGTGATCACCCCGAACCAGACGCTCACCCTGCAGCAGGTTCCGGTCGCCCGGGCGGGCAGCGCCGGCGGCGTGCTGCAGACGGCGCAGCGGGTCGGCTCGGCGGTCGGGATCGCGGTGGTCGGCTCGGTGTTCTTCGCCCACGTCGGCGGCCGCCGCCCGGACTGGGCGCTGGCCTTCCAGCTGGGTGTCGCGGTGGCCGCGGGCCTGGTCCTGCTGGCCCTGCTGGTGGCGACGGCGGACGAGGTGGCGAACCGGCGGGCGGCCCAGGTGCCGTCCGGCGGCGCCGGGCCCCGGGTTTCCGGCGGGCGCGGCGGCGGTAGGTGGGGGTCGTGACGGATGCCCGAGCGGACTTCCTGGCCGCGGCCCGTGCGGCCGAGTCGCTGCTGCGCCGGGCGGAGGTGGCCGAGGCCTGGGCCCGGCCGAGTGCCCTGCCCGAGTGGAGCGTCGGCGGCCTGGCCGGGCACCTGGCCTACCAGGTGCTGTGCGTGCCGGAGGTCCTGGAGGCCGGGGCACCGGCGGAGGGGACGGTCGGGCTGCTGGAGCACTACCGGCGGTCGGCGTGGATCGGCACCGGGGTGGACGCCGAGATCAATGTGCGGATCCGGCGGGGCGGTGAGCTGGTCGCCGCCCCGGGTGCGGAGGCGCTGAGCCGCCGCGTCGCGGAGGCACTGGACGGAATGACCGCCGTCCTCGAGTCCGCGAGCGCCGACCGGCCGGTCCGGTTGCCGTTCTGGGGCCCCTGGTCGTTGACGCTCGACGACCTGCTGGCCACCCGCACGATGGAACTGGCCGTGCACGGCGACGACTTGGCGGTCAGCGTCGGCGTCCCGACGCCCGAACTGCCGCCGGACACGGCGGAGTCCGTGATCGCCCTGCTGACCCGGCTGGCGGTCCGCCGGCACGGCCCGGTGGACGTGGTGCGGGCGCTCAGCCGGGCCGAGCGGGCGCCGGGCAGCATCGCGGCGTTCTGACCGTCAGTGGTCGCGGCGCCGGATCACCGCCGCCGCGAGCGCCAGCGTGCCGAGCGACCAGGCGGCGTAGGTCGTCCAGGAGCCCGCGACGGTGGCCGGGAAGTCGGTCGGCCGCAGTCCGGACAGAGTGGTGCGGGCGAGGCGCTGCCAGGCCGGGAGGGGCAGGGCGTGCAGCAGGTCCGCCGTCCAGCGGTGGCCCTCGGTGAGGAGGGACGGCAGGAAGAACAGCACCACCACGGTGGCCACCGCGGCACCCGCACTGTGCCGGATCACCGTGCCGAGGCAGAAGCCGACCAGCGCGCACACCGGGGCGAACAGCGCGGCGGCGGCCAGGTACCGCAGGGCGGTCGGATCGGTGACGGACTGCCCGATGCCGCGGTCGGCCAGCACCGCCTGGGTGAGGCCGAAGGAGAGGCCCGCGCTGACCACCCCGAAGCCGAGCATCACCGCCGTCAGGACGGCCGCCTTGGCGAGCAGCACCGCCCGGCGGTCGGGGACGGCGGCCAGCGTGCTGCGGATCAACCCGGTCGCGTACTCGCCCGCGATGACGGTCGCGCCGAGGCCGCCCGCGAGCAGCATCAGGACGTCGGCGGAGACGGCGTCGAAGGAGTCGTTCAGCGCGACCTGGGCCATCACCGCCGGATCGCCCTCGCCGGGCGTGTAGTGGTCGTGGGTGTACTGCGCGGACTTGAGGTTGGCGGCGACGATCAGGAGCGTGCCCAGGCCGACCACCCACGGGATCGAGCGCAGCGACCAGAACTTGAGCCACTCGGCGGCCAGCAGATCGCCGAACCGGTGGCGGGGGAGGGGGCGGGGGGTCACGGTGCTCAACGGGGATCTCCGGCGAGGTATTCGACGCTGTCGGCGGTCAGTTGCATGAAGGCGTCCTCCAGGGAGGCACCCCGGTCGGTCAGCGCGTACAGCAACAGGCGGTGGTCCAGGGCGAGTTCGCCGATCCGGGCGGCGTCCAGGCCGGTGACGTCCAGGGTGGCGTCCGGGCCGGCCCCTACGGTGGCGCCGGCGGCGCGCAGCACGGCGGCCAGCCGCTCGGGTTCGGCGGCGCGCACGGCGACCGCGGCCCCGCCCGCGCGGGCGGCGAACTCGGCCGGGCTCTGGTCGGCGATCAGCCGGCCGCGGCCGATCACCACCAGGTGGTCGGCGGTGTGCTCCATCTCGGCCATCATGTGGCTGGAGACGAACACCGTCCGCCCCTCGCCCGCGAGCCGCCGGAACAGTCCGCGCACCCAGAGCACGCCCTCCGGGTCCAGCCCGTTCAGCGGCTCGTCGAAGAGCAGCACCGGCGGGTCGCCGAGCAGCGCCCCGGCGATGCCCAGACGCTGCTTCATGCCCAGCGAGTAGCCGCCGATCCGCCGCCCGGCGGCCTCGGCGAGGCCGACCTCGGCGAGGACCTCGCCGACCCGCGCGGCCGGGATGCCGTTGCTGCGGGCCAGCGCCCGCAGGTGGGCCGCGCCGGTGCGCCCGCCGTGCACGTCGCCCGCGTCCAGCAGCGCGCCGACCTCGCGCAGGCCGCGCGGCAGGCCGCGGAACACCCGGCCGTTGACGGTGGCGGCGCCGCTGCTCGGTTCGTTCAGGCCGAGGACCAGCCTCAGGGTGGTGGACTTGCCCGCGCCGTTGGGGCCGAGGAAGCCGGTGACCCGGCCGGGGCGGACGGTGAAGGTCAGGCGGTCGACGGCGGTCCGGCGGCCGTAGCGCTTCGTCAGTTCGAGGACTTCGATCATGGGCACCACGGTGCCGGGGATGCCCCGGCAGCCGCATCGGACCGGCGTCGACACCGCCGGTCACCCCCGGCCGTACAACCACGGTCGGATGACGGCGCCCGGCCCCCTGGTTACGATCTTGAACCATGTCCGCGACGCCTCCGCCCCCGCTGTTGCGACGGATCCCGCCCGAGGCCTGGGTCGCCCTCGCCTGGTGCGCGGCCGCCGCCTACCCCGCCGTGCTGCTCGGCGGCACCGCGCGACTGCACCGGGGCGCCGCCGAGCACGGCGGTCTGGCGTTCACCCTCGCCGACACGGCGGTGGCCTTCCTCGGCGCCGCGCTGGTGCGCCGGCTGCCGGTGCTCTCCGTCACCCTGCTGCTGATTGCCACCTGGACCGAGACCGACGGCTGGGCCGCCGGCACCCAGGTGCCCCCGGCGGCGCTGCTCGCCGTGGACGTCGCGCTCTTCCTGATCACCGCCACCCGGCCGCGCCGCAGCTCCCGCGCCGCCTTCGCCCTGGTGGCCGTCTTCCTGGTGCTCCACCTGGGGCTGGTGCGCGGCAGCACCGTGGGCATCTTCACCGGCACCCACATCGGCTCGGCCGACGGCGCCGCGCTGCTCGCCCTGGTCGCCTGGCTGGCCGGGCGCTCACTCCGGCAGAACCGGGAGCACGCCGAGGCCCTGAGCAGCCGGACGGCCGCCGAGGCGGTGACCGCCGAACGGCTGCGGATCGCCCGGGAGATGCACGACACCGTCGCGCACAGCATCGGCATCGTCGCCCTTCAGGCCGGTGCCGCCCGCCGGGTGATCGACAGCCGGCCCGAACGGGCCAAGCAGGCCCTGGGTGCGATCGAGGCCGCCGGGCGGGAGACCCTCGCCGCGCTGCGCCGGATGCTGGTCGCGCTGCGCGAGGCCGACGGCGAGGCGTCGGCCACCGCCCCGCAGGGCCTGGCCGACCTCGACCGGCTGGCCGGGGCGACCACCGCGGCGGGCGTGCGGGTCACGGTTCGGCGGGCGGGCGAACAGCGGCCGCTGCCACCGGAGATCGACCTGTCGGCGTTCCGGATCATCCAGGAGGCGGTCACCAACGTCGTCCGGCACGCGGGAGTCCGCGACTGCCTGGTGACGGTGGACCACAGCAGGAAGGGCGAGTTGGCCGTCGAGATCACCGACCGGGGCCGGAGTGAAGGCCGGGGCCGGGGCGAGGGCCGGGGCCAGGCCCAGGGGCGCGGTGCCGCGCCCGGCGGCGGCTTCGGCCTGGCCGGGCTGCGCGAGCGGGTCGCCCTGCTGCACGGCGAGTTCGAGGCCGGGCCGCGCCCGGACGGCGGCTTCCGGGTCGCGGCCCGGCTGCCCGTTCCCGAGGAGGTGGCGCGGTGATCCGCGTCGTGCTGGCCGACGACCAGCCGCTGGTGCGGGCCGCCCTGGAGATGGTCATCACCGAGACCACGGACGTCGAGGTGGTCGGCGAGGCCGGCGACGGCGCCGAGGCCGTCCGGCTGGCCGCCGAACTGCGCCCGGACGTCGTGGTGATGGACATCCGGATGCGCCCCCAGCCGGGCGGCCGGGAGGTGCCCCCGGTCCCGGACGGCATCGAGGCCACCCGGCTGGTCACCGCCGCCGGCGGACCGACCCGGGTGGTCGTGCTCACCACCTTCGACGAGGACGAGCACGTGTACGCGGCGCTGCGCGCCGGGGCGTCCGGCTTCCTGGTCAAGGACATGGCGCTGGACGACATCCTCGCCGCGGTCCGGGTGGTAGCCGCCGGAGACGCCCTGATCGCGCCGAGCGTCACCCGGCGGCTGATCGGGGCGTTCACCGGGCAGCAGCACCAGCAGCAGCGGCCGACGTCGGCGCCTGGCCGCCCGGCATCCGGCCCGGCCGCCGGGCGCCTGGCGGCGATCACCGCGCGGGAGCGGGAGATCCTCACCCTGGTCGGCCGCGGCCTGTCCAACGCCGAGATCGCCGCCGAGCTGGTGCTCAGCATCGCCACCGTGAAGACGTACATGACCCGGCTGCTGGCCAAGTTGGACGCCCGCGACCGGGTGCAACTGGTCATCCTGGCGTACGAGGCGGGTCTGGTCGCCGTTCCCGGCTGACCGTCCCCAGCCCCGGCCGTTCCCGGCTGACCGGGCCCGGTTCCGCCGTCACCGCTTGACGGCCACGCCCGCGTACATCGCGATGTCCTGGTCGCGGACCACCGGCGCGTCGGCGTCCGGCCGCCAGTGGTGGACGAGCGTGACGCCCGGGTCCAGCAGCTCGTAGCCGTCGAAGAAGGCCTCGGTCTGCGCCTTGTCGCGGATCTGCAGCGGGATGCCGCGCGCGTTGTACTCCCGGCCGACGCCGCCCACCCCGACCGGGTCGGTGTCGCCGGTGAACACCGTCAGGGCGAGGAAGCTGCCGGGCGCCAGCGCGTCCATGAAGCGGTGCACGATGCCCTGCGGGTCGTCCTCGTCCAGCACGAAGTGCACGATCGCGATCAGCGACAGCGCGACCGGCCGCGAGAGGTCGAGGACCTCGCGCAGCCGGGGGTCGTTGATGATCGTCTCCGGGTCGCGGAAGTCGGCGTCCACGTAGCAGGTGCGGCCCCCGTGGGTGCTGTCCATCAGGGCCCGCGCGTGGGTCAGCACGATCGGGTCGTTGTCCACGTAGGCGACCCGGGCCTCGGGGGCGATCGCCTGGGCGATCTCGTGCACGTTCGGCGAGGTGGGGATACCGGTGCCGATGTCCAGGAACTGCCGTACCCCGTACTCCCGGGTGAGGTGGCGCACCGAGCGCTGCATGAACGCGCGGGTGGTGCGCATCGACACCGGCAGCGACGGCCAGGCCCGCACCGAGGCGTGCGCGGCGGCTCGGTCCGCCTCGAAGTTGGTCTTGCCGCCGATCAGGTAGTCGTAGACCCGCGCGGAGTGCGGCACGTCCATCCGCAGGTCCACCGAGGGGTAGTGCGCCCCCGGCTCCCGCGACGCCTGCGACTCCCGCGGCGGCTCCTGCTGCGCCCGGACCTCGTTCGCCATCCTCGCCCTCCCGTTGCTGCTGGGCGCCCGTTGCCGCCGGGCGCCCGTCACCGGCCGCCGTGAGGGCGGTCCTTGGTCCGCATGGTAACGGCCTGCCGGTGCGACGAGATGACTAACCCTCAGGCTGGACCTCGGGACTGCCGAGCGGGAGGCCCTCGGACCGGACCGCCTCCGCCTGGTGCGGGAACGCCGCCCCCGTACCGCTCCCGCTCCGCCCGGCCGCCAGCTCCACCGCCGCGCCGGTCCAGGCCGCACCGAAGGCCCAGGTCGCCACCCACTCGCTCAGGTACATCGGCTGCACCGCCCAGTCGTCGCCGAACCCGACCAGCCCGCAGAGCGCCGCCGCCCCCAGTGCCACCAGCATCAGCACCCCCGCCGCCAGATAGGCCGCGCCGACCCCGGCCGGCTGCGCCGAGCGCGGATTGCGGAAGGAGTAGAGGCAGAACAGCGCCAGCATCACGAACAGCAGCGAAGCGAAGACCAGGTGGAAGGCCCCGACCACGCGCTGCACCTCCGTCGGGTTCCCCGGCGTCGTCGGGCACAGCGCGACTCCGAGGGCGAACACCCCGGCCGCCGTGCTCCACCGGTCGTCCCGCCGGTCGAAGCGGTAGCAGATCAGGAACACCCCGAGCGCGCACAGTGCCCCGACGAAGAGGTTCCGCGTGCCGGTGTAGTACGAGCCGCTCATCGTGGCCGGCCAGAAGCCGTCCGTGGCGCGCCCCATGACCTTGTCCATCAGCCAGTCGCCGAGCGGCAGGGCCGGTGGCAGCAGGATGCCGATCGCCCCGACGCCGAAGCGCAGGAAGGTGACCGTCCGTTCGTCCTGGACGCTGTGCCGCTGTGGGGAGTCGGGAATTCTCTCAGTGCGCAGGTCGTCGCTCACGGACGCCTCCTCGCCTACCGTACGGGCAGCCGTGGCCCGCGGATCTTCCGGCCGCTGGGGGTTCGCGTGGGGCGGTGTCGTGGGGCGCCACCGCACGGAAGCGGCCGTGAACTGGTGTACCCGCCAGAAGGCGTGGTCCACCGCCGGATCAGGTGGTTTACGGCAGCGCGGAATTGACGTCGACCCCCCCCGGCGGGGCGTCAGGCCCTCCGCGCGTCGGCCCGGTCGGCGAGGGCGTTGAGCAGGGCGGCCCCGCGCTCGGCGTCGTCGATGCTGACCGCGAACTCGGCGCCGGCGCGGGTGCGGACGACCAGGCAGCCGCCGCCGCGCAGCATCACGGTGGTGCCCAGGCCGTTCACCCGGTAGCCGAAGCCGCCCGCCTGGGCGGCGGTGCGCCGCTCGGCGCGCGCCGACTCGATCTCGGCGGGGGACCAGCTCCGCCGGGGCCAGCCGAACGGGCCGAAACCGACGACCAGCCCCTTCGCCGTCACCCGGGCCTGCACGGAGGAGACCGCGCCGATCCCGAGGGCGAGCGTGACCAGCGGCAGGAGCAGCATCCAGTGCGGGCCGGTCAGCCCGGTGCCGGACGCCACCGCCGTGCCGACGGCGCCGAGGCCGACGACGGCGGCGGTCAGCTGGAGCACCGGGTTGGCGGCCCAGGAGAGCCAGACCACCCGCTCGACGTCCGGGAGGTCCAGCACCGGCTCCCGCGCGGCGCTGCCGGCGCTGGTGCCGGCGCTCCGGGGCCGCCTGGTCGCCAGGCGGGCGAGCACCGCCACCAGGGCGGTCAGCGTCACGACGACGGCCACCCAGAGGTTCGCCGAGCCGGCGTCCTGCCACCGGGCGCGGTCCAGGTTGGAGTGGACGATCGACGCCTGCGCCCCCATCAGCAGCACCCCGCCGCCCGCGAGCAGCGCGGCGGGCAGGCCGGAGCCGGGGCCGCCCCGGAAGTGACGGGTGACCACGGCGGCGAACACCAGGGCCAGCCACACGCCGGCCGGGAACAGGGCCGCCGCCGTCACCGACATCGAACCGTCCGGCCGGCTCCCGTTCCAGTGCGTGGCCAGCGGGTCCGGCAGCCGGTCACGGGCTACCAGCGGCATCGTGACGAGCAGTGCCAGCACGCCGAGCGTCCAGGCCGTCCCCGCCCAGACCGCCCCCCGCCGGGTCATCATCGCCGGTCCCGTCCCCACGGGCTCCGAGTCCTTCACGGCATCCCCCTGATCAGTTCCACGAGTTCGTTCCTGCTGTAGCCGGCCCGCGCCGCGTCGGCGATCAACCGCCGTACCCGGTCGACCAGTTCGGCGCGCGATCCGGCGTCCGCCGCGACCGTGATGCCACGGCCCCGGCGGAACTCCAGCACCCCCTCGTCGCGCAGGGCGCGCAGCCCGCGCAGCACGGTGTTGGTGTTCACCCCGAGGGCCCGGGAAAGCTCCCGGGCGGGCGGCAGCTTGTCGCCGGGGGCGCACTCGCCCTCCGCGACGGCGCGTCGGATCGCACCCGCCACCTGCTCGTGCAGGGGGCGGGCGTCACCAAGGTCCAGCTTCAGCAACATGGTGCTACTGACGATAGCACCATGCCGACCCGGCCTTGCGGCTCCGAGGCGCCCTTGACGCCTGGAATGGTCCAGTCCACTGTGGGCGGCGGCCCGTTCCTACCCGTCGCACCCACCGCAGGGAGCACCGTCGTGACGAACCGCCTCACCACCCTCACCGCGCTCACCGCCCTCGCCCTCGGCTGCGCCGCCGCCCCCGCCGCCGTCGCGGCCTCCCCGACCGGGGCCGTGGTCAAGGTCAGCACCGCCAAGCAGTTGCAGGCCGCGCTCGCCGCCGCCGTGCCCGGCCAGACCATCCAACTCGCCGACGGCACCTACTCCGGCAGCTTCAAGGCGACCACCCCCGGCACCGCCGCCGCGCGGATCACCCTCACCGGCTCGCCGAAGGCCGTGCTCACCACCCCGACCGGCGGCGGCTACGGCCTCCACCTCGACGGCGCGAGCTACTGGACCGTCCACGGCCTGACCGTCACCGGCGCGCAGAAGGGCATCATGGCCGACGCCGCGAACTACGTCCTGCTGGACGGCGTGACGGTCCACCACACCACCATGGAAGGCGTGCACTTCCGCAACTCCAGCGCCCACGGAACGCTGCGCGACTCGCACATCCACGACACCGGCCTCAACCGGGACGGCATGGGCGAGGGCGTCTACGTCGGCACCGCCAACACCCTCACCGACCACAGCGACTACGTGCAAATCGCCGGCAACACCTTCGGCCCCGGCATCGGCGCCGAGAACGTCGACCTCAAGGAGGGCACCCGGGGCGGCGTGGTCTCCGGCAACTCCTTCGACGGGGACGGCCTCACCGGCCGCAACTACGACGACTCGTGGATCGACGTGAAGGGCAACGGCTACACCATCGAGAACAACACCGGCCGGCGCACCACCGACGACGGTTACCAGACCCACAGCGTCCAGCCCGGCTGGGGCTGCGGCACGGTCTTCCGGGGCAACCACTCCGACCTCACCGGCGCCACCGGGCCGGACCGCTACGCCATCGACGTCACCAACTACTCCGCAAGCTGCCCGGCGACCATCGGCGCGGGCAACACCGTCACCGGCGGCCGTGGCCTGGTGAACCCCGGCGTCCCGGTCGGACCGAACTAGGCGTCAGGGACCGCAGACCCGGGCCCCAAATCCCGGCCCTCGGCCCGGCGGTTTCTAAGGTCGTTGCAACACGTGGTCGGTTTCGTCAGGCTGCGATGACTTTGTGCGGGGGCTCGCGGCCAGGGTGTGCCGACCAAGGGGGAAGAACGGCAGACGTCGCCGACCGCCGAAGCCGCCCGCCCAGCCACCCGCCGCCGCCTGCGCCACAGCGAGCCGCGCACCGACCGCGTCTGCCCCCGTCTCAGCGACACCGGGTGGACGCTCCGCCAGGCCGCCGCCGGGCAGAGCGGCCTCGCCCCTGGCGGCTACACGGCCGCCGCCGCAGTCGCCGCCGCCGCGAGCACCGACCCCAACGCCGCCGTCGCCGACTACCGCTGGCCGGCGGCGGACGTCGAGTCGCCGGTCAGGTCGTCGGCGTAGGCGCCGGAGCCGACGTCGGCCACGGTGTGCGTGCCCGCGGTGATCATCCCGGTGGCGGGCGGGCCCCAGAATTGGGCCTCGGCGATGTTGGCGTATCCGCCGGCCGGGCTGACGTACCGCACCCAGCGGTACTTTCCGGTGTCGGTGACCGGCAGTTGGAACCAGTCGTCGGTGGGCCGGCTCGTGACGGTCGCCAGGGTCACACAGTTGCTGTCAGGACCGGTGGTGCAGCCCTGGAACAGCCCGTCGACCATGCGTTGCTCCTGGCCAGGGCGTGGCACGAAGCGGATCCTCGTGACCTGCTGTGGCGTGCCCAGGTCGAGGCCCGCGTAGCCACCGTCGGGCTGCGAGTAGTCGAAGTAGGTGCCGACATTGCCGTCGAACACGTTCTGGTAGGTGTTGGTGCCGTTCTCGTATGCGGGGGAGGTGCCGTAGGCGGTTCCGGCCAGCAGGGTGCCGCCCTGCGGCGCGTACTGCGGGACGCCGGGCGGGGTGCCGATCGCGTCGGCGTTGTCCTCGAAGGTGTAGTTGCTGCTCGCGGTGAGCGGTCCGCCCCAGGTGCGGTCGGCCAGGAGCTCGAGTGGGCGGTGCAGGTACGAGTCGAAGGTGGCGTCGGTCATCGTCTGCTTGTAGTCGCCCCACAGCGAGACCTCATAGCCGTTGATGCCGGTCGCGGTGGAAGGCGTCCAGGAGGAGTACAGGGAGGCGTCGTCGGGATAGAGGCCCAGGCCCGGTGTGATGTACCAGTTCTGGGAGCTGACGACGACCTCGTAGCCCTCCTGAGTGAGCCCAGTGGGGTCGGCGGTCCAGCCGTCGATGAGGATGTCCTTGTTCGGGCCGACTGTGGAGCTGTTCAGGGCGTCCCACCAGTTCCAGACCTCCATCCGTTTGCCGAGTCCCTTGACGACGGTGTCGAGCTTGTTCGTGAAGTCCACGAACACGGCGTCGGTGCTCGGGTAGTGGTTGTTCGCCGCGTACTGGACCAGCTCGGGGCATGCCTGCTGGGCTGTGTCATCGGGGTACTCGTCGCCGCCGGTGTGGAAGACCGGGGAGTTGGGGAACAGCGGCACGAACTCCTTGAGCAGGTTGGTGACGTAGGTCAGCGTGGCCGGATTGGTGATGTCCAGCGTCCGGTTGTTCTGACTCCCCGGGGCGGCCATCGACGGGCACTGCCAGGCCAGGCTCGGGTCGGCGGCCAGGATCGGCGCCGAGTGCGCGGGAACGTCGATCTCCGGTAGCAGCGTCACGTTGTACTTGGCCGCGTAGGAGACCAGATCGGCGATGTCTGCGTGGCTGTACGAGGCGCCGGGTGCGGCGAGGTTCGGGTAGGTCGTGGACCGCAGGCGGAAGCCGTCGTTGTCGGTGAAGTGGATGTGGAAGTCATTGAGCTTGTACCAGCTCATCTGCCGGATCTCGGCCTTCAGGTCGGCGACCGACCAGAAGTGCCGGCCGACGTCGATCATGACGCCCCGCTGTCCGACGGTCGGCCAGTCGACGGCCGTGCCGAGCGGAAGACTCTTGTGGGTGGGGCTCAGCGCGAGGATCTGCTCGATCGTCTGCTCGCCATGGAAGACGCCGGCAGCGGTCCGGCCGTGGATGGTGACGTTGGCGCCGATCGCCGCTGTGTAACCCTCGGCCTGGGTGGTGGTGGTGTCGAGTTCGACGAAGATGTCGCCGCTTTTCGGCGCCGAGCCGGTCACCACGGGCAGGGCCAGCCCGGTCTCGTTGGCCAGATCGGCGGCAAAGGTGCCGGCGTCGGCGGTCAGCGAGCGCGCGTCGGCAGGTCGGACCACGATCCGGCTCGCGCTGGTGAGGGTCAGTGTGCCGGTGCCGCCGGTCCACTGCTGGATCGAGGGAACAGTCAGCGGCGCCGGATTCACGGTCGCCGCGGCGGCGCTGCCGGAGGTGAGCGCGCTGGTGGTCGTGGTGAGGATTGCCAGGACTGCGAGGACTGCCACTCGCCGCCTTGATGACGCTCCGAGCGGGTTTCGGGTGCTGGCCGCCGCTGCCAGGAGGGCGGTTGGGGCGACGTGTGTGCGCCCGGTCCGCCGTCGGTGAAGTCTCACGGGAGCTCCAATGTGCGAGTCTGCTCGATATTGATCGAATAAGCGAGCAAAAACCCAGATTTTGGCAAAACCGTCGCACCCTGCAAGCAGCAAGTCAAGGAGAGCAGGCCGCACCGCAGTCGGGAGCAAAGTGGGAGTGGCCGCCAACGCACGTACTACCAAAGCACTTTGGGTGTAGCTCTTCTGCAGTGAGCACGTCGATCAGGCTGTGAGGGGTGCATCTGTCCTGGTGAACGTGTTAGGGGTGTTGTCAGGTCTGCTGGGGCCACGGGCGTCTGAGCACGCGTCATGGCGTGGTGGGCCCGGGGGCGCCGGGTGAGGCTGCGGTCGGCAGGTCTGCGCTGCCGGTGACGCGCTCCCGGATGGTGAAGCGGGCGAACAGCTCGGTGCGGTATCGGGTGGCGGCGAGGAGGTGGCGTCGGGTCGGAAGTGGAGTGAGATGCCACTGAGGAGGTTTCATCGTGATTCGTGCAGGTCACCGGCTGCGGTGTGGCGTGTGATGGGGGTGCTCGCGCAGCTCGAGCCCGTTCCGGCGGCCCCGGTTTCGACATCCGAGGCGGGGCCCCGGTGCCGGGACCCCGCGGCCGTCACTGCTGGAAAGGGCTCGGCTCCCAGTCCGTCCCGCCGGTCGGGTAGCTGTACAGCGGCCGGCCCTTGACCGCGCTGGTGCGGAAGGGCGTGCCCTGGCCGGGGTGCGTGCCCGTGTCGGGGCCGATGGTCAGCGTGCCCTTCCGGTTGCCGCTGGTCCACTCCAGTTCCAGGTACCAGCTGACGTCATGGGAGGTGGTCTCGGCGGTCACCTCGATGACCTCCGGGTCCCGCTCGCTCACCTTGACCGGCAGACCGGTGCTGCCCTCGGTCACGACCGGACGGGGGCGGGCCGCGTCCAGGTCGAGGTCGAAGGAGTGGACGTCGACTCCGCCGCCGCAGCCCTCGCCCATGGAGTAGGCGTTCCAGGGCAGCGGGGCAGCCATCCGGGCGATGCGGACGTTGAGGGTGGTCAGCACCACAGTCTCGCTGTCGGTGCCCTGCACGGTGAGCTCGATCGACTGGTAGTGGCCGGCGACCGCACCGACCCGGGAGACCCATGCCGGGACGTCCACCACTGCGGGCGGTCGGGGGACTTCCGACGGCGGGCGGTCGACCACGTACTGGTCGCACGCGGTGTCCCGGCCGGACGGCCGGACCGAGACGCTGATCGGGGCGTTCGCGCCCTGGTCCGCGGCGCCGGTCGGCCCCGACGGGGTCGCGCCGGTGCCGACGGGCGTAGCGGCAGAAGCGGGCGCCGGGGAACCGGTGGACGGACCGGCGTCCGCGGCCCGGGCGGGAGCGGAGGTGAGCGAACCGCCAGAGTGGGTCTTGAGGCCGGTGGCGACGGCCCCGATGGTGGCGAGCACCGCGGCAGCCGTCACGGCGGCGAGTGCACCCCGGGGCACTCGCCGCTGCGGTGGTACGGCGGGGACGCGCCCCGGGGCGGCCATCCCGGCCCCGGCGGCGGCTGCCGTGGCCGGTGTCTCCTCCCGTGTCTCCTCCGGTCCCGGAGCGGCAGGGGTGTCCGGAACCATCCGGGCCACCGGAGCCGCTGACGAAGCCTCCGCCTCCGCCGCGGGCGCGGGCGCCTGCCGGTTCGTCCGCGCCGCGTGGGCGATGACCCACAGCCGATAGAGCTCGGTGCGCTCCTCCGGTGTCGCCCGGCACAGCCGCGCGAGGCGCTCAAGCGGGGCGAACTCCACCGGCATCACATCGCCGTTGCAGTAGCGGTGCAGGGCCGAGGTGCTCACGTGCAGCCGTTTCCCCAGCGCGCCGTAACTGAGCCCCGACCGGCTCTTCAGCTCCTGGAGCAGCCGCGCAACCTCGTCCGCCTCCCTCAACTCCCCGGTCCCCTCTGGCACTGCTCCTCCACCCGCTCGTGAGCCCCCTCGGTGTCGACGCGAGCTCCGGCAGAGAAGCACGCCGCAGACCGTCCCGCGGTTCCCCGAGGCACCGCCGGCGCCGGCCGCGCGCTCCCGGCGCCGCGAGCGCGTCCCAGGAAGATTACGTCTTCCCAGCTCAAACCCGGTAAAGGCGTCCCCGCGTCCCTGATCGTCGGCGCACCGTTGCGGCCGGGACGACCCGGCGCCCAAGCTGACGGCGAACACCGAGAGGGAGCAACTGTGAGCACTGTTGGGGCGGCCCGGGCCGCGATACGCACCAGCGACCGTTTCCACCGCGGCGCGGTGGCACTGGCGATGGGCGGGGCCCTGCTGATGACCGCGGCCTGCGGCGACGGCCAAGGCGAGCATGGTGACGCCGCATCGGCCGGCGCCGCCGTCTCCGGAGCCTCCAGCGGGGCGGCCGCCGCCGCCTCGGCCGCCTCCGGCGGGGCCGCCGCTGCGGCGACGCCGAGGACATCGACCGCGGTGCTGGACGTGGAGCCGAAGGACGGGGCGCAGGGAGTCGCGCCGACCGCGCTCCAGGTGTCCGTCTCCCACGGAAAGCTCACCGCCGTCGACGTGACGGACAAGGACGGCAAGTCCGTCCAGGGCTCGATCACCCCGGACGGCACCGGGTGGAAGCCTGCCGCCGCGCTCGCCCCCGGCACGGCGTACACGGTGAACGCCCAGGCGAAGGACGGCGATGGTCTGGTCTCCGCGGCCACCAGCGCCTTCACCACCGTCTCGCCCGGCAAGCAGGTTTCCACCAACGACAACATCGCCGACGGCCAGACCTACGGCGTCGGCATGATCGTCAAGGTGGACTTCAGCACCAAGGTCGTGAACAAGGACGCCGTCGCCAAGGCCATCACCTTCGAGACGGACAACGGCACCGAGGTGAAGGGCCACTGGTTCGGCGACAACCGGATCGACTTCCGCCCGGCCGAGTACTGGAAGCCGAACACCAAGGTCACCATCCACTTCCGGCTGAAGAACGTCGAAGTCGCCCCCGGCGTCTGGGGCGACGTCGACAAGGACGAACCGTTCACCATCGGCCGCTCCCAGGTCTCCACCGCGGACGCCGCCGCGCACCAGATGACGATCGTGCGGGACGGCAAGTCCACCACCGTGCCCGCCACCCTCGGCGACGACAAGCACCCCTCCTGGGGCGGCACCATGGTCATCATGTCCAAGGAGAGGGTCACCCACATGAACTCCCAGACCGTCGGCCTGGGCAGTGAGTACGACATCCCCGCAGTACCGCACGCGATGCGGCTGACCAGGTCCGGCACCTACCTCCACGGCAACTACTGGTACAAGGGCGACCCGTTCGGCAAGACCAACACCAGCCACGGCTGCGTCTCGCTCAAGGACGTGGAGGGCGGCAGCGACACTTCCGTCGCCGGGTCGTTCTTCAACAGCTCGCTGATCGGCGACGTCGTCACGGTCGTGAACACCAAGGAGAAGACCGTCGCCCCCGACAACGGCCTCGGCGGCTGGAACCTCCACTGGGTCAACTGGTAGCGGATCAGAGAGGCCGGTCGCGGCGGCGTCCGGCGGATTCGTGGCTGAGGAGGCTGGCCCGGGTACGGCTGGAGGGGTTGGATTGGACGATGACCCCGACGACCTCGGCGAAGTCTTGCGTTCCTGTTGGCGCCGCCGACCCTCGGTGTTGGATTCAGGCGAGCCGGCGACGCCGTCTGAGGCCGGGTCCGATGGTGTTGTAACGCGTCGGGGCGGACCGGGCGTTGCCGAGAACGTCGGGCCGGTGACCGGGGTACGCGCTATTCCGGAGATCCCGAAATGATGGAAGACGAGAGCATTTCATTGCCGATTTCTCGTCAGGTTCTTCCCTTCCCACGAGTTTCGGCGGCGCGCACATCCTTCTTTTGCATTATCCGTTGACTGAGGCCTGTCACCGCTGCTTTTCTTCCGTTCACGGCCCCCGCCGGAGCCTCCGCAGGCCGGCCACCGGGCACTGGTTTCCGCTGCTCCACCACCGCACCGCAGCTCGCCGCTGACACGGCGTCGGTCGACGCCCATCAGCCCCCCACGGCACTGCCGGCAAGCACGGGCCACTCCACCGTTACGCCTCGCGCCCGAGTCCTCGCCGGCACCCGCCCTGCCACGAGCCGTCATCCGGGCCGACCGGCACCGGAGACGGCAGGAGAGAGGAACCCCCACACATGGGCATCCCCCACGTCCGTGCGCTCAGACGAGCGGCCCTGGCCGCCGTCGCGTCGCTGTCCTTCGTCACCGCCGCCCTGATCACCGGCGGTGCCGCCCAGGCGGCGGACGAAGCGGCGTCGTCGCAGAAGGCCTCCGTGACCAACCCGTACAGCCCTGCCTACCAGCACCCCTACCGGCATGGCGTCATGCCCACCATCGCACAGAACGAGAAGATGAAGCAGTGGGCCTCCACTCACCAGGAGTCCAGTGCCAGCGCGGCCACCGGACCGCAGACCCTCTCCTACGGCGGAGGGATCGACGGGATCGGCGTGCAGAGCGGCCACTCCAAGGTCTACCTGGTCTTCTACGGCAACCAGTGGGGCACGCAGACCACGGACGCCAACGGCAACGCCAAGTTCTCGGGCGACTCGGCCGGGGCGGCGGGCGCCACCCAGCAGATGTTCAAGGGCATCGGCACCGGCAACGAGCTGTGGTCCGCAGACCTGACGCAGTGGTGCGACGGGCCCAACGTGGCCGTCGGGGCCACCAGTTGTCCCTCCAACGCGAACTTCGTCCCGTACCAGAGCGGTGGCGTGCTCGCCGGCGTTTGGTACGACAACGCGGCGGCGTCGCCGAGCGCGGCCACCGGGCACCAGCTCGGCCAGGAAGCCGTCAACGCTGCGGCGCACTTCGGCAACACCACGGCGGCGTCCAACCGGGACGCCTACTACGTGATCCTGTCGCCGCACGGCACCAACCCGGACAACTACCAGAACCAGTACTGCGCGTGGCACGACTACAACGGTGACACCACGCTGACCGGCGGCGCGGTCAACTCTCCGTACGGCGACGTCGCGTTCAGCAACCAGCCGTACAACATCGACTCGGGCGCCGGCTGCGGCGTGGGCTTCGTCAACTCGCCCGGTACGCTGGACGGCTTCACGATGACCCTCGGCCACGAGTGGCACGAGATGATGTCGGACCAGAACCCGGCCGGCGGCTGGACGAACCACGTGTCCGGCAGCTCGTACAACGGCCAGGAGAACTCCGACGAGTGTGCATGGCTGTCCCCGGGCACCGCGGGCGGCGCGGCCAACATCACCTTCGGCAGCTTCGGCACCTGGGCCGAGCAGGCCAGCTGGTCCAACGACACCAACTCCTGCGCGATCTCCCACCCGATCGTGGGCGGCGGCTCGACGGGCAACACGGTGAGCGTCACCAACCCCGGCAACCAGACCACCGCGCAGGGCGCCTCGGTCAGCCTGCAGATCCAGGCCAGTGACTCGGCCTCCGGCCAGAGCTTCACCTACTCGGCCAGCGGCCTGCCGACCGGCCTGTCCATCAACTCGGCCACCGGCCTGATCACCGGCACCGCCACCGCCGCCGGCAACTACACCGTGACCGCCACCGCCAAGGACACCACCGGCGCCACCGGCTCCACCAGCTTCGGCTGGACGGTCAACGGCACCGGAGGCTCCTGCACCCCGGCCCAACTGCTCGGCAACCCCGGCTTCGAGACCGGCTCCGCCGCGCCGTGGACCGCGACCAGTGGCGTCATCGACAACTCGACGTCCGAGCCCGCCCACAGCGGCTCCTGGAAGGCCTGGCTGGACGGCTACGGCAGCACCCACACCGACAGCCTCGCGCAGACCGTCACCATCCCGTCGGGCTGCAAGGCCACCCTGAGCTACTGGCTGCACATCGACACGGCCGAAACCACCACGACCACCCAGTACGACAAGCTCACCGTGACCGTCAACGGCACCACGGCGGCCACGTACTCCAACCTCGACCACAACACCGGCTACACCCAGAAGACGATCGACCTGTCGGCCTACGCCGGTCAGAGCGTCACGCTGAAGTTCACCGGCGTGGAGGACTCCTCCCTCCAGACCAGCTTCGTCATCGACGACACCGCGATCCAGACCAGCTGACCCCTGGCCCGTCCGAACGTACGGCCCGGCGGCTCCTTGCCGCCGGGCCCACCCTTTGGGTGGTCGGCCGTCCATGGCGGCACCCGGGAGCCGAGCCGCCGCGGAACCTCGGGCCCGGATCCCACGGCGTGGCCGGCTCAGCGGTGGTCCGGCGAGCGCTCTCGAGCCCTGACCATGGGAACCGGGTCGGCGGTCAACGTACTGTCAAGCGCTGAGCAAGCGCTCGGCAACGCCCTCACGTCGGGCAGCCGCCTCCGATGATGTGGGAGCCAGGGCTGGATGAGGGTTTCGGAGGGCCGAGCGGCATCGGGGTTCGGTGCCGAGTGACCTCGCGGCCTGGTGGGAGGTGCACTAATCTCCTGGCGTGGCGTCCGCAGCCCGCGGCCGGGTGTTCTCCCCACGAGAAGAAGGACGGCGTCAGCGGCTCAGTACTCGCGCACCGACGTGTCGTCACAGATCCGGCTCGATCCTCCGATAGGGAAAGCCCTTTCGCGGAGCGTGATCAGCCACCGGCCACGATCAGGTCGGACGGTCCGGCGCCCCGCCCGCCGGGCAGCCGACCGGCGGCCGGTGAGGCTGGGGAGCAATCCGAGCCCGCCGCCGGGATGAGGAAGCCGGGCAGGCGGTGTCCACGAGCCCGGCGCCGTGGGGGATGGCGAGGCCCGAGCGGTGGTGCGAAGGCGGGCACCGCGACGGTCCCGGTCGGGACAGTCGCCCTGCCGACGACCGCGACGGCCCAAGGGCACGAGGACGGTCGGCCAGGCTCTACCCGGTCGGAGTGGAGGCTACCCCAGGGCCCCGCGCGGCGGGGGTTGGCACCGGCCGTGATCACCGGCCATCCTGATCTGCCTCTACGGGATCGACAGCCCGGTACCGAACTCCGCGAGCGGGTAGGCCACTAACGACGGGCGCTCCGAGACGAGTTGGCCGACCGCCCGCACGCGGAACCACAGCCGGACACGTCGTCGTCGCACATTGAGCGGCATGACGAACCCGGGGGGAAGGGGACAAGGAGTGGCAGGACCAGAGACAGGCACCGGATTCACCGTCGACCCGGACACCGTGTTCCGGGCATCACTGCAGTTCCTCGACACCAAGGACTTCATCTACAACATCGCCGACGGGATCGTCGGAGACCTCGCCTCCACCGCGGGCATGGCCGGTGACGACTCCATCGCCCACTCCTTCGCCGGGAAGTACGAGCCGGCGGCGAAGACTGTCGTCCAGGCGATAGGCAAGGCCGGGCAGGGGATGGCCACCGTGTCGAGCAGGCTCCTGACGATGGCCTCCAACTACCTGGCCGTCCAGGACTCCGTCGCCGCGGCCTTCACCGGAAAGATCAACACGTCGTCCGGTCTTGCCAAAGGCTCGCAGCAGTGCGAGCCGAACGAAGCCCACGCCAGCCTTCCCATGGTCACCGGCAGCAAAGAAGTCCACGAGATTCCCGTCATCGGGAAGTTCTGGCCCCAAGGCGACCCGAAGCGGCTGCGCAGCGCCGCCCAGGTCTGGGAACACTGCGCGTCCCTCATCGACCAGGCGCAGCGCAACGCGGGACTCCACGCGGCGGAAGTGACAGCGAAGTGTTCCGGGGACGCGGTCGAGGGCTTCAAGAGCTACGCCGCCACCGTGTTCAACGCCTGTCCCGCCGGGGGGACGACAGCGTCCTCGAAACTCTCGCTGATGGAGAACATCTCCGCCGCGTGCCGGGAACTGCAGGCCATCTGCAACGAGTACGCGAAGGCGATCGACGACTGCCAGAACAAGCTCATCGAGCTCGGCGTGACGGCCGGCGTGGTCACCACCGCCGGCGTGCTGCTGACGGTTTTCACGTTAGGAGGCTCGGACGCCGCCGCGGCTGCCGCTGACGCGGCCCTGGCCGCTGACGCCGCGGTCGCGGTCGAGGCGCTCGCGACCGCCGAAGCGGAGATGGCGGCGGCTGCCGCCGTCGCCGAAGCCGAGGCCATCGTCTCCTCTCTCGCCTCGCGGCTCGTGGTGCTCGCCGGCACCGCTACGGCCGCCACCGCGGTGGCCGGGGTTGACGCGGCCAACGCCGCACCCGGGGGCCCGGCCGGAGGCGCCCCGAATCCAGCCGGGCAAAGCCCGTTCGCCAATCCCGCCGTCGGTCCGGTTCCGCCCCCTCCCGAGCCGCGCCCGTACCCGCTCTACGACCCGGCGCAGCAGATGGCGGCCAAGACCTGGATCGAGAGCATGGATCAGCGGCCCCCGAACTACGGGACCGCAGACGACCGCGCCTACCAGCTGCGCGTGGCGGGCACGCCGGAACGGCTGGTCTACGGCGCGAACGGGGAGAAGGTGTGGGCGGACGGATTCCGGCCCGCCGACGGCGCGCTGATCGACGCGAAGAACGTCCGGAAGCAGGGCTGCAGTCCCCGGTCCCTCCAGGGGCTCCAAGAGGGGAAGTTCAACGTCAAGTTCGTTCTCGGTGACGACGAGTCCGAGCTGTCCCGTTACCAAGCCGCCATCGACAACCCGGCCAACCACGCCCAGTACCTGGAGGTCGACACCCCCGACCAGGCCACCGTCGGATACTGGCAGTACCTGCTCGCCAAGCACCATGTGAAGAGCAACGTCCGCGTCATCCCCTAATTCGGCAAGGAGCTCCGTTGGACACCATCTACCTCGGCGCCGCACCCGGCACCACCTGGTCGCTCACCCCGGAGGAGGCCGAAGAACACCTGCGCGCCCGATTCCCCGGTATGGAATCCTGGCTCAAGCACGCCCCGGTGAGCGACAAGGACTACATCGACTTCGACGTCGATGTCGACGGCATGGTCCGGCAGTGCAGCTACTTCGAGGACGGACAGTTGATCCTGCGCGACGGCGATCCCGCGGTGTGGGCCGACACCATTGCCTGGTTCCTCGGCCTCCTGCCACCCGACGCCAGGACGGTGGTGATGGTCGCCTCGGATCCGGACAACGTCCGCGTGGTTCCACCAGGCTCCGGCGCGCGGGACATCGAGGCCTTGCTGCAGTCACTGTTCGACCTCGGCTAACGACCCCTCAGAGCACCCTTGGCTGGACCGACAGGGGAAGCGAACTGCGCCCCGCTCCAGAGCACCGCGCGGTGCCTCGGCCGGGAGGTGCTGGCCGAGGCACCGTTGCTGTCAGGCCGCGCGGACGTACTCGCCGCGCCGGTCGGTCAGCACACCAGCACGTGGAACTTGTCGCGCCGTCCAGCACGCGCGAGGCCGTAGAGAAGTTGCCCAGCGTCTCGCCCTGGCTGTCGTTCTCGCTCTTGGGCACCCAGACGGAGCCGCTGTTCGGCGCAGACGTCCTGGCGGCGCCTTCGAGGGTCGTGGCGAACGGGTCACCGGTTCGGCGAGTGCCGGAGCGGCGCCGGAAGAGGCCACAACGGGCGGGGTCAGTCCCCGTGGCCCGGGTGGGTGCTCAGGCAGAGGGCCCAGACGTCGGTGTAGGTGTTCGGCGAGGGGGAGCCGCCGACGTGGACGGTGGCTGTCCAGTGGTCGGGGTTGTCGGTGCCGTCCTCAGCCGGGGTGGCGTCGGCGTCGCTCGGGTAGCTACCGGTGAGGTGGGTGCCGCCGGAGCCGGCCTTCGAGAAGTCGGTCGTCGTCACGTTGCCGCCGCTGGCCGCGGCACCCCCGCTCATCAGGCTCCAGCGGCTGTGGTGCTCGTCGGCCGAGTCGTCGCAACCGACCGTCGCCGTGCCGAGGGTGCCCGCCACGGTCGGTCCGCTCACCTCGGTGAAGCCGACCTTCGTGGTGAGGTTCTTGATCTTGACGTCGTCCCCGGTGCAGATCGCGTACGCGAACGTGGTGTTGCCGCTGTCGCGACCGCCACCGATGCCGCCGACGGCGGTCCACGAGTCGGGGTTGGTCTCGCCGTCGGCCGCGGCCTTCTTGCCGGAGTCGTGGGCGGCGTCGGCGAAGGTCGGGAAGCTCGCGATCGGCTTGAGGCTGCCGACGCTCGCGGGTGTGGTGCGGGCGCCGCCGCCGATCAGGCGGGTGCCGGTCGGGCAGGTGGCCGTGACGAGCCGCGAGTCCTGCGAGAGCGAGGGCCCGACGACCTTGTTCATGACGACCTGGGTGTGCCGGATCCGGTTGCTGTCCAGGCACATCGCGTACGGCGTGCTGGAGAACGCGGGGCTGGAGTTGCTGCCGCTGCCGCCGAAGGCGAGCCAGTGGGTGACGTCCCGGCCGACCACCCCGGGCGTGCCGGTGAACTCGCCCAGGTCGTCCGCGCCGGGCGCGATGCCCATCACGTGGTTGCCGTTGCCGGCCCGGTCGTCGCCGGTGGTCTGGGTGATCCCGCCGCCGGAGACGAGCCCGTCCTCGCAGTCGGCGTGTGCCGAGACGCCGGTGAAGGGCGTCGCCGGGCCGGTCGTGGCGCCGGGATTGGCCACCGTGACGCTCGCGGAGTCGGCGTACGCGAGGTTCGGGGCGGTGAGGGCGAGCAGTGCGCCCGGGACGGCTGCCTTGGCCAGAAGAGAGAGTCTCATTGTCAGTGCCTTCCGGTGGTTCAGACGCCGTCGTTGGCGCACAGGGCCCAGACGTCGGAGTGGGTGGTCGTCGAGCCCATGCCGCCGGTGTGCGTGAAGGCCGTCCAGGAGGCCGCCGTGGAGGTGCCGTTGGCGACCGGGTTGCCGCTGGAGTCGCTCGGGTAGCTGCCGTTGAGGTGGTCGCCGGCCGAGCCGGGGCCGGTGAAGTCGATGGTGGTGACGGAGCCGCCGCTGACGGCTGCGCCGCCGGCGATCAGGTTCCCGTCGCCGGTGCCGCAGGTGGCGGTGGTGTTCTGGCCGGTGCCACCGGTGCTGGGGCCGGCGGCCTCGGTGAAGCGGACCTTGACGGTGACGCCGCTGACATTGATCCCGCTGCCGCTGCAAATGGCGTATGCGTATGTCTCGTTGGTGGAGTTGGTGCTGTTGTCCCAGCCGACGGCGCTCCACGCGTTCGGGTTGGTGTCGCCGTCGGCGGCGGCCTTCTTGCCGAAGTCGTGGGCGGCGTCGTTGAAGGTGGGGAAGCTCGCGATCACCTTCAGGTTGCCGGTGTTGCTCGGGGTGGCGAGCGCGCCACCGCCGAGCAGGGCCGTGCCGGACGGGCAACTCGCCGTCACCAGGCCGACGATGGCCGCGCTGGTGGGCGTGTTGGCCTTGTTCATCACCACCTGGGTGTGGTTGATCAGGGTGCTGGTCAGGCACAGCGCGTACGGGGTGGTGGAAAAACCGGAGTTGACCTGGCCGCCGCTGCCGCCCTTGGCGATCCAGTACGCCACGTCGGTGCCGACGACGCCGGTGGTGCCGGTGTACTCGGTGCTGCCGTCGGAGCTGGGTTCGGTGCCGAGGACGTGGTTGCCGTTGGAGCCGGTGCCCGTGCCGTTGGTCTGGTCGATCCCGCCGCTGGAGACGAGGCCGCTGGCGCAGTGGGCGCTGGTGGAGACGGAGGAGTCGATCGCGGTGGGCCCGCTGGTGGCCCCGGGCGTCTGGACGGTGACGGCGACGCTGTTGGCGGCGGCCGTGCCCGGCGCCACGAGGACGAGCAGCGCGCCGACGACCACCGCCGTGCCGGCGGAGGTGAGGCGGCGGGTCGGGGCGGCGTCCTTGGTGTGGCGGGAGATCGGGAGTGAAGGCATGAGGGTTCCTCCAGGTCGGGTGTCGCGGGGGGCGGACCGATTGAAGCAACGACCTGATGGTAGGGACTACTGGTGCCCGGCACAGGGCACGTCTCCCCGAACTGGTTGATTCACCAACTGGCCCGCCCTGGATCAGGAGTTACTGACTTGGGCTCAGCAAAGTGAGGTCGGGGTGTCGAGGGTCAGGCCGGTGACGGCTATGAAGCCGTTGAGGGTTGCGGGACGGTATTGGAGGACTTCTGTCCGGCGTCGTCGTCGCCGGCCATGCCCGCGACATCGTCCAGGGAGAACACCAGGTTGCGGTAGAGCAGAGCGGCCGAGTCCTGCAGATCGGTGAAGCCGGCGGACGAGAGGATCCGCTGGCCCGGTCCGGTAACCGAGGGCGGTCCGTCTGCGTGGCCCGCCCCAGCGCCCGCCGCGCAGCCCGCCTGACAGCTGCATGCCCCGAAGGGGTGGCCCGGCCACATGGCCGGGCCATCCCATGCCGGAACCACCGAGGACGATTCCAGCGGGCACTACCCACAGTGACCGAATTGAGGTCTGCCCGAACCGGGAATAGCCTGGAAACACCGAGAGTTGACGGGTGCCGGTGGCCCCCGCCCCCTCGATCGGCACTGCGTCCATTCGCTGGGGGCGCGCGATGACAGACCACCCGGCACGGGCCCTGGCCGTCTGTACTCCGGGGCACGGCGAACTCCACCTCTTCACCGGCGCGGACGACGGCGGTGTGCGGTACCGGACGTTCGACGGCAGCTGGACCGCCTGGCGGGCGCTGGGCCGTCCCTGGCCCTCGCCCGGGGCTCCCGGCTTCAACTGGCTGAGTGCGACGGCGGTCGAGGGCGGTCCGGTCGAGGTCTTCGCCCTCAGCGCCGACGGTGAACTGTGGCGCCTGCGCCCGGGCGCTGAGGAGCGGCCGCACTGGACGCCCCTCGGCGCCCTCGCCGGGGAAGGCGCGGCCACCGGTTTCGCGGCCGTGCCGCGCCGGCCCGGTGAGCTCCACTTCGTACTGGACACGAACGTCCGGGGCTGGGAGTTCGTGCACTGGCACCCGCGCGAGGAGCCGATCGTGCTCCGAGCGGGCGAGCGGGCGCCCGGGCTCACGGCGACGGTGGCCGTCCCACCCGGCCGGGTCGACCTCCTCGTCGCCGACATCCTCGAACGGCGCCTGCGCCGTCGACGCTTCGTGAGCGACGCTCCACCGGTGCACGAGCCACCCGGGTGGGAGGAGCTAGGCCCCCTGCCCGACGGGGACGAACAGTCCTTCACCTGTCTCACCGCGACGGAGCGTGACGTCTTCCTGGGCGGCGACCGGGGCCTGTGGCACTCCGCCCTGGAACCCCGGCTCGGCTGGGAGCACCTCGGCGGCGACCTCACCACCCACGGCGCGGCGGGCCCCCGGCTGGCCGCCGTCGCCTCCGGAGGCGGCCGGACCGACGTGTTCGCCGTCTGGGCCGATGCCGCGCTGATGCACCGACGGTTCGACACCCGCTGGCAGGACTGGCAGCTCCTCGACCTGCCGAGCGCGGCCGCGCTCAGCTACCCCGTGCTGCGCCCGGACGACCTGGTCACCCTGACCGTCCGCAGCCAGGGCCTGCAGGAACGGACCGCGCCGGACGGCACGGTGCAGCTGGTGGCCGGTCCGGGCGGCGGCAGCCTGCTGGTGGACCTGCCCCCGCAGCACCTGGCCGAGACCGTGGTGGAATCCGGGCAACCGCCCCAGGGCTTCCTCGCCGGACCGTCCACCCTGTGCTTCGCCGTCGGCCCGGACCCGGTCACCCTCACCGTGACCGGCCTGCTCGACGCGATGAACCGGCTGCCGCTGGTCACCACGGCCTCCGCCGCCGCCGACCCCGTGACCAGGCTTGAACTCCCCTGGAACCTGCTGCTCGCCGTACAACCGGACGCCAGGTGCACCCACCGGACCCTGCCCGCCACCGGCTCGGCCGGCGGCACCGAGCTGTGGCACAGCCACGTCGCCGGCCCCGGCGGACACCTGACCGCGCACCCCGTACAGTCCCTGGCCGACGGAGCCGACCACGGGACTCCGCTGGACACCTGGTACCAGACGATCGTCACGACCGCCGGCCAGAACCCCGGTCATCCGCTCACGGTCGACCGGCTGATCCTGAGCGCCTACGGCGCCCGGTTCTCCGCCGCCGCCCACTGGCCCGGGCTGGAGTGGGCCCAGGACGCCGCGCTCGGCCGGGACTTCCACGTCAAGGTGTCCGTCCCCGGTGCGCTGTTCCCGTTCGGCCACCGGGCCGCCTACATCGAGGTGTCCGACCGCCGGTTCGACGGCACCGACCCCGCCGTGGCCGCCCTGCACCGGAGGGCCTTCCTGATCGTCACCGAGCCCGTCCGCGACGACTACGGCATCGGGGCGGGCGGCCCGCACGAGCGCAGGTTCCCGTTCCAGCGAGTCGCGATCGACCCCGGCCAGACCGACGACCTGGACGACGCCTCCTGGATCCCGCTGGACTCCTCGGCCGGCCCGCCGCGGTGTTTCTGGCCGACCCGCGGCCGGGTACCCGTCGTCTTCGCCCTCCAGGCGACGGCCGGGCAGCAGGACGTGGAACTGAACCTGCCGCTGCTGTTCGTCGAGGACGCCGCGACCGGCGCCGCCTACGGCGCGACGCTCGACGGGATCTACGGGAACGGCCCCAACACCGGAGACTTCGCGGACCTCGGTCGGCCCCTCTCGGACATCGGCACCCGCCTCCCGCTCGCCATGGAGTCCGCGACCCGGGCAGCCGCGGGCGCGGTGCAGGAGGTGCAGTCGATGACCTTCGGCGGGGTCGCGGCCGGGCTCTCACACACCGGGGTCGCTTTCTACCCGCAGGTGACGCAGCTGGCCGTCGGCCTGCCTGCGGTCCGCCAGCTGCTCGGCCCGCTGCCCGCGCTCCCCAGCACGATCTCGCAGGCGCTCGCCGCCACCCCGTCGGGCAGCCCGACACCCGACGCACTGCTCGACCTCGTGACCCCGCAGGCGCTCGACTTCGGGGCCGCCGGGGCGCGCGTCGGATCGCTGGCCGCCCCCAACATGACCGTGACGCAGATCTCGCGAACGCTCGGCCCGACCGTCGCCGACCTCCTCCAGACTGATCCCACGAAGCTGTTCGCCCCGGACGCCACCCTCTTCGGCGTCGTCCCGCTGAGCAGCCTCCTCGATGTCGTCACGGACCCGCCGAAGCTCCTGTGGATCGGCGAGGGCACGCCCACCGTGTCGGCGGAGCTGACCTGGACGCAGGCACTGACGAAGGACGTCGGGCCGTTCCGCCACGGCGCCACGTGCGCGCTGAACCTCGACGCCCGGGCCCAACTGGTGGACGGGAAGCCCGAGATGCACGCCACCGGAACGATCGGCGACTTCACGCTGGTCGTCCCCGGCGAGAACTTCCCGGCGTACGTCGTCCTCACCTTCGGGTCCGTGCGCTTCACCGCCGACCCCGGCAAGCGGCTGAACCTGGACGTCCAGCTGTCGGGCGCCACGCTCGACGGGGACCTGGGGTTCCTCGCCACGCTGGAGAAGTACCTCCCGACCGTGGGCAACGGCGGTCCGCGGATCGACACCTCGGCCACCGCCATCACCGCCTCGTACGCCATCGTCGTTCCCAGCGCCGAGCTGTTGGTGTTCAGCCTGCAGAACCTCACCATCCAGATCCGGGTCACGCTGTCGCTGACCAGCCAGCCCGTCGTCATGGACTTCGCCTTCGGCACCCGGGAGAAGCCGTTCCTGGTCACGGTGGCCGGCTTCGGCGGCGGCGGGTACCTCGAACTCGGCCTCGGCGCCGGAGGTCCGCACAGCGGCCTGCAGCGGTTCACCGGCGGGATCGAGTTCGGCGCTGCCATCTCCATGGACTTCGTCATCGCGTCCGCGGAGGTGCACGTCTTCGGCGGGGTCGTCTTCGCCATGAACGACACCAGCACCGAGATCACCGGCTATCTGCGGATCGGTGGCAGCATCTCCGTGCTGGGACTGATCAACGTCTCGATCGAGCTGACGCTCAGCCTGACGTACAACGCCACCCAAGGGTCGCTGAGCGGTTCGGCGAAGCTCGTGATCACCGTGGACCTGACGTTCTTCTCCAAGTCCTTCACGCTGGAGTGCCACAAGTGCTTCGGCAACTGCCCGGACGCCGCAGGGCTGCGCCGCACCCTGAGCGCCGCCGCACCCGGGCCGGATCCGTCGGTCGAAGCCGCGCTCGGGCCCGGGCCGCCGGGAGCACCCTTCCCCTGGCAGACGTACTGCCGGGCCTTCACGGGAGAGTGACCCATGTCATCACCGACCGGCCTGGAAAGGCAGTTCGTCTGGACCGTGATCCCGGCGGGCCGGGTGGTCACGGTCCCCGGCCAGTCCGAGCCGATGGCGCTGCTGTCCGTGCTGCTGACCCCGCGCCTGCTCAGCCCGGACGCGGACCCGCTCACCGTCGCGGACTTCGGGATGCAGGGCTGGCCGGAGCGGCTCGCCGCGATGGGCTTCGAGGTCCTCGCCGGCGGGCGGCCCGTCCCGTCCTCGCCCGTCCCGTGCACCGCCCTCGACGGGACCAGCATCCGGTTCACGCCGGACCGACAACTCGCCGCCTGGCAAGCGCTGTTCTCCGACGGTACGGTCGTGGAGCCGTACCGGGCCACTTCCTTCGACGGACGGGGCACCCAGGTGTTCCCGGCCGGCGACGCCGGTACGGAGGTCCGGAGCATCTACACGGCCACCGCCCAGGCCCTGGCCGCGCACCGCGGTGCGGCGCCGGAGAGCCACGCCGGGCTCCGGGCCGCGCTGCGGACGATCGGCGATCAGTGGCAGACCGGACTGCTGGAGCCCGCCACCGGTCCGGCAGGTGCCCCCGCGGACCAGCCGGCGCTCGCCCAGGCGTACGCCTTCTACCGGCGCGACACCTCCGTCACGGCGCCGCAGAGGAGCATGGCGCCTGCGCCCGGGAGCGAGTTCCACCAGACCGTCGCGCACCTGAGCGACCACCCCCTCGTCCTGCGCGCGCTCGGCCTGCTGATCGACCTCGCCGTACCCGCCTCCCAGCTCGCCCCGGCGAACCCGGCGGAGCTGAGCGCGGTGCCGCAGTGGCCGAGCCCCGACCCGAACCCGCCGCCGGGCTGGGCCGCGGCCACCCAGACCGACCTCTCGCCCACCACGGCCTACCTGCTGAAGGGCACCCGCTTCCTGCCGGACTCCGTCGACGGGCTGCCATGGACCACCGGCTTCAGCGAGGGCCTCCTCCCGCTGGCCGGCACCGGTCTCGCGCCCTCCGGCAACACCCGGTTCGAGGTGATGCCCTTCGACGTGGACGGCGCCGCTCTGCGCCTGGTCAGCACGGCCCGGTCCGATGCGTCGACGCCGCCGTCCGGCACGTCCCCGGTCGGGGCGCTGCCCGCACTGCACTCGCTGGGGTTCGCCCTGGTGGACCGGAACCGGGAGGACGAGCACCGCAAGCAGCTGCTGCGGGCGGCCATGCGCAGCACCCCGGCCGGCCTGCTCTCCCCGGCCCTGCTGGCGGACTCCCTCCTGGGCGGCTACCGGGTCGACGTGTTCGACGACACCACCAACGCCTGGCACTCGCTGTGCCGGCGGCGGGTGCACTACACGATCGGCGGCGTGCCGCTCCTGCCCGACGGCCTGCTGGACGAGGGCTGCCTGCGGCCCGGCGCGGTGGTCACCGGCGCCGGCCCGGCCGACGCGCTGTACCTGCACCAGATTGTGGCGCGCTGGGACGGCTGGAGCCTGGTGGCCCAGCGACCCGAGCGGATCACCGACGCCGGGGACGCCATGCCGCCGCCGGTGGTGCCGGCCCTCGACACGGTGGTGGAGTGCGACGCCGGCTCGCTGCCGCGGCTGCGCTTCGGCCGCCGGTACCGGCTCCGGGTCAGGATCGCCGACCTCGTCGGGGGCGGCCTGCACGCCGAGGAGGTCGGCGCCGCCGACGCGCAGACGGACCTCGTCCCGTACTCGCGCTTCGAGCCCCTGCCGCCGCCCGAACTGGTGCCGACCCTGGCATTCGCCGACGGCGACGGCCAGGACCGCATGGTGATCCGCAGCGACCGCGGCACGTCGGTGGACGACTACGCGGTCCTCCACGGATACCGCGCCTACGACCTGCGGCACCTGCTGCCGCCGAAGTGCTCGCTCGCCGTGGCGATGCAGTACGACGGCGCGTTCGACACCGCACTGGGCCCCGCCGCGCCCGCCACGGAAGTGGCGCGGCTCTTCGACGTCGCCACCCGGGCCGACCGCGCACTCACCGACCTCCCGGGCGCGCAGGTCGTCCCCGCCGGACCGGACGTGCCCTCCCCGTACGTCGTCGCGCCCGAGACCGACCCGACGCTGCCCTGGCTGGCCGACCCGAGCGGCTCCTTCGTCGCGATGAACGCACGGCCCCGGCCGATCGACCCGACGAACGGGCAGCCCGGGGCGATCGTGCCACCAGACCAGCCCGTGGTGGCCGTCTGGCAGGGCACCTGGCCCGACCTCCGCTCCGCGTCCGTGCGGCTGACGGCGGCCGCGAGCGGCTGCACGGTGAGCCGACTGGATCCCCGCCACCTCACGGTCGCGCTCGGCCAGGCCGAGCAGGTGACCTTCGACATCCCGTCGTGCGTGCAGTACGGCGACGTCGGGCTGTTCGGCATCGCCCGGTGGCAGGGCGTCGACCCGAACAACCCGCGGGCGCAGGCCTTCCAGGACATCGTCCTCGGCCGGAACCGCCTGATCACGCCGCCGCGGACGGTCACCATGGTGCACGCCGTGCAGCGGCCGCTGAGCGACCCGGGCGGGCGGCTGACGGCGCAGCGGCAACCCGGGGGCAACGACGCCGTCCTCGGCACGGACGGGCTCCTGATCGACATCCCGAGCACGGGACGGATCGACCTCCACGCCGAGTGGACCGACCAGGACGACAGTCCCCCGGCCGCACCGACCGTCCTCCAGCGGATGGCGCACGTCGGCTCGTACGAGGTCCAGCACCTGCCGCCCACCGAGGCGTTCCCGGTGATCCGCCAGGAGTTCGGCGACACCCGCCACCACCACGTGAGCTACGCCGTGACAGCCGTGTCCCGGTTCGAGGACTGCTTCGGACGCGCTCTCGCCGCCGACCCCGGCGCCTGCCTCGCCACCGGACAGCTCGCGGACACCGACGTGCCGAGTTCGGTGCGGCCGCCCGCCCCGAAACTCCTCCACTGCATGCCGTCGTTCTCCTGGACCCGCGCCACCGACGGGCAGCAGTCGCTCATCCGGCTGCGCCAGGGCGGCGGTCTGCGGGTCTTCCTGGCACGGCCCTGGTTCACCTCGGGGGACGGCGAGGTCCTGGCGCTGCTGACCTTCCCCGCCGGGCCGGTGCCCCCCGAGGCACTGCAGTACGTCGCGGTCGCCGGACGCGACCCGATCCGGGACACCGGCGCGCCGCCCGCCGTCCTCACCAGTGCCCAGATCAACGCGCCGCACCGGGCCCAGGTGATCCTGCCCGAGCTGCAGCGCCAGCTGGACGCCGCCGTGTACCAGGTCGAGTTCGACGCCGAGGGCGACCGTTGGTTCGTCGACCTCGACCTGGCGCCGGTGGTCTCCGCCTCGTACTTCCCGTTCGTCCGGCTCGCCCTGGCCCGCTACCAGCCGTACACCGTCCCTGGCGTGCCCGACGTGTCGCAGGTGGTGCTGACCGAACCCGTCCAGCTCGCGCCGCAGCGGCGGCTGACGGTCACCCGCAGCGCGGGGCAGGCGAGCGTTGTGCTGGAGGGCCTCGGGCCCGGCGGCGCCGGGAACGCCGTCCGGACCCAACTCCAGGTCCAGAAGGCCGGGTTGACGGCGCCGGACGGGATCACCGGCTGGTCCACCGTCCTCACGGCGAGCGCCGTCCTCGGGCAGACCAGCCCGATCAGTCTTCCCGACACCGGACAGCAGGCACAGCGTCTCGTCGTCCAGGAGTTCGAGACCCAGCCCGCCCCCACGGGCGCCGACACAACGGGACGACCGCTGTTCGTCGACGTCGTCCCGCTCGGGACGTGGTGAGGGACGGCGCCACGACGAGAGAAGGCGATCATGGCAGAGATGTTCCCCGACACCGGTCGGCTCCAGCTCGCGAACGGGGCCACCAGCGGACTGGTGCCCTTCACCGTGAGCCCCGCGGCGGTGACCTGGGTCCTGCTGATCGTGGCCATCGGCCCGGACTGCGCACCCCTGGGCGGCAGAGCCCCGGACATCGAGCTCCGGGCGGACGCCGGGCTGATCACCGCCGTCCCGGAGGCGCCCGCCACCGCGGACATCCTCGACCGGATCGGGGGACCCCCGGTCGCGACCGCGTCCTGGACCCGCGACGCCGACGACGTCTTCACGGTGCAACTGGCCATCTCCGACCCGGCCGACCGCATCTGGAACGTACGGATCACCAACACCGACCCCGAGGAGCTGGGCTTCGTCTGGACCTCGGAAGGAACCGTCAAGCGGGCCCGGCAGGCGCGGCCCGAGCTGAACACCTCGGTGCAGACCACCGTCTTCACCGGCAGGACGCCCGCGGACATCCTGGTCCCGATCGCCGACATCGGCACCGGGCCGATGGAGTTCACCGCCACGGCCGGTCAGCGCATGGGCGCGGGCTTCGTCCTGAAGAGCTTCCCGGCCGGCCTCGCACCCAACGCGTGCGACAACCTCCAGCTCGGTGTCACGCCTGCGACAGGCACCTTCCCGAGCCCCCCGGAGACCGCCACCTTCGACCTGACCTACCGGGACCCGGTGGATCGCTCGGTGACCCTGAGCCTTTCGCGCATGGAGCAGAAGAGCGGGAAGGACGGCAAGGACGGCAAGGACAGCAAGGAGCCCTCGAAGGACCACAAGGACGACAAGGACGGCACCATGGAGAAATCGCCCGAATCCAGGCCCCCGGGTGGTCTGGCGCCCCAGTCGCCCGCGCACTTCATCCCCCCGGCGCAGCGCCCCGATCTCACGGACAGCGCCCTCAGGGACGAACCCCCCGAACCGGAGCAGGCCGAAGGGTAGGCGCCGCAATGTGGCTGGTGCTCTGCGATCCGGCGGACGAGCCGGCGCTGTGGGCGTACGAGGGGCTGCGAGCGCGCGGGCTGGAACCGCTGGAACTGCTCTCCCCGCAGACCCTGCTGGGCTCCTCCAGATCGGCGCACCGCGTCGACCGGCACGGCGCGGGCTTCGAGATCACCCTGCCCGACGGGCGCGTGCTGGCCAGCCGGGACGTCGACGGCGTGCTCAACCGGGTGGCCTCCGCGCCCTTCGGGATGCTGCCGTTCACCACCCACGCCGACGCCGTGTACGCCCGGGAGGAGCTGAACGCGCTCCTGCTCAGCCTGCTCACCTGCCTGGCCCCGGTCTCGGTCAACCGTCCCTGCGGGTACGGGCTGTGCGGAGCCTGGCGCTCGACCGCGGAGTGGACGGTACTCGCGGCCAGAGCCGGTTTGCCCGTCCCACCGGCGCGGATCTCCGGCAGTCCCGCCGCCGAGCCGCAGCAGGACGTGTCCGGGCGCGGCGACGTCCTGGTGCTCGGCGAGCACGTCTTCGGCGCGCCCCTGGCCCAGGACGAGGAGGCGTACGTCCGGCTCGCCCGACTCGCCGAGGTCGGCCTGCTCGGAGTCGACCTCCTCCGCGACGACGGGCACCCGGCGGTCTTCGCCGGGGCGAGCCCGCTCCCCGATCTCCGCCCCGGCGGCGACGCGTTCCTCGACCGCCTGCTCAAGCACCTCACCGAGCTCTCGCCGGGTTCACCATGATCGTCGTCTGCGGCATCGCCAGCGAGTCGCCGGTCGCCCGGGTCACCGCCGAACTCGACGGACTCGGCCTGCCGTACGCCATGCTCCACCAACGGCACTTCCAGGAGCTGCCGTTCGAGCTGGAGGTCACCGACGCCAGGGTCCGGGGAAGCGTGACGTACAACGGCGGATCCGTCGACTGCGCCGCCGTCACCGGAATGTACCTCCGGCTGATGGACTGGCGCAGGCTCCCCGAGCTCCGTGAGGCGAGCGAGGAAACCGTACGCAGCTGCCGGTCCTGGCACTCAGCCCTGTGCACCTGGGCGGAAATCGCCCCGGGATGTGTGATGAACCGGGAGCGCGCGACGGCGTCCAACCTGTCGAAGCCCCATCAGGCCCAACTGATCCAGCGGTCCGGATTCCGGGTCCCGGAGACCTTGGTGACCAACGACCCTGACCTCGTCCACGAGTTCAGGGCGCGGCACGGCGAGCTCGTCTACAAGTCGATCAGCGGTGTCCGGTCCATCGTCCGGCTCCTCGATCGGGCGGCGATCGAGCGGCTGCCGCTCATCCGCTACTGCCCGGTTCAGTTCCAGCGGTACCTCACCGGCACCAACATCCGGGTGCACACCGTCGCCGGCGAGGTGTTCGCCACCCGGATCGAGACCGACCGGGTGGACTACCGCTACGCCCGCAGCGACGGCGGCCGGGCCCGCCTGTCCCCGTGGCAACCGCCCGACGACCTGGCGGAGCGGTGCCTGCGCCTTGCCGGGCAGCTCGGTCTCCCGCTCGCCGGCATCGACCTGATGCTGGCCGACGACGGCGAGGTCTACTGCTTCGAGGTCAATCCCTGCCCGGCCTTCACCTACTACGAGGCCAACACTCGCCAGCCGATCGCCCGTGCCGTTGCGCTCGCGCTCGCGGGACGCTGAGAAGAGGAGATTCCGATGGCCCAGCTCGTCATCACCGGCCAGATCCGCGGCCAGACCACCACCCTGTGCAACTTCACCATCGCCGTCGACGGCGGCGCTCGCGTCGGACCGGACAGCGTCGTCCTGGACCAGTCGATCTTCACCATCCCGGACACCGACGCGGCGGTCGACATCGAGGCGGCCGCGGTCGACCAGACGAAGTACGGAACGCTCACCGCTCACCTCGACATCGACGCCAACGGCACCGTCCAGGCCACCTTCCCGCCCGGCGACAACTGGCCCCCGCCGACCGTATCGCCGTCCGCGGTCGGCCAGACGGTCATCATGACGGTCCACTTCTCGCCGCTCCGCGACGTCACCGAACAGGCGCGGCTCAGCCTGGACCAGACCGGCAGCGACTACCCGGGCAGCCCGCCCGCCCCGGCGCCCGGCGACATGAGCTTCCGCACCCCCGGCGTGACCCTGCCGCCCGCGGCCTACTCCCCGCCGCCGGCCGTCGCCGACACCACCTTCATCGCCTCGCCGTCGATCGCCGGGGGCGCCATCCAGGTCGAGACCCGGAGCATGACACCCGACGGCGAGGCCGTCGTCCTGCAGCTCCCCGGGGTCGACGCGCCGCAACTGGTCGCCGTCTACTGGCCTTCCGGCGTGTCACGGGACCCCGGCGCATCGCCCGCGTCCTTCCTCGTCTACTTCCACGCGGGCATGGCCCAGAACTCGCCCGCCTTCTACAACGACGCCCGGGACCGCCACGACCCGGCCACGGGCGGCACCTACCCGTTCGGCTGGGACTACCAGTTCTTCGGCCTGCTCAACTACCTGCAGTACATCGACGATCCGTTCCTCGCCAATCCCTTCGCCAAGGGCCTCGCCCTCCAGGTCGAGAACTCGGGGCGCAACGTCGTGCTGGTGCTCCCGCTGATGCGGGTCGCCGGCACGCCCTGCGACGAGGTGTCGTCGTTCGCCGACGCCGACTTCCTCCAGGAATACCTGCCGGAGATCCAGGCCTTCATGTTCCGGCGCACCGGCAACTTCGACTTCGGCCCGATCGGCCGGCTCGCCATGGCGTCCTTCAGCAGCGGCCACGCAGCCCTGACCTGCTTCCTCAGCAACAGCACCAACCAGGCCCACACCCTGTACCTCGACACCCTCCAGGAGGTGTACCTGTTCGACCCCCACGCCGACCTGGTGACCGAGACCCTCGCCCCGCTGGCCCAGGTCGCCGCCTGGGCCGCTCGGGGCACCTCCGGCTCGAAGGTCGCCCGCCTCTACACCCAGAACGCCCCCGCCCAACTCGCCCCGCTGCTCACCCGACTCGGCGTGACCGCCCCCGGCCCCGCGCCCTTTGACGCCGCCACCCCGGACGACCGCAGCTCGCTCACCGCGCTTCCCCTGGCCGCCTGGAACACCCTGGCCACCCAACTCGGCAGCGGCGTCCCGTACGCCAACACCGGCCAGGTGCACCAGGTGATGTCGGCCCTGATGCTCACCGATGCCCTCCGCCGCAGCCAGCTCTGACACCGTCCGGCCGGTCTGCGGCCCCTCGCCGCAGAACAGCCGTGCGTCGGCCAGCCCGGCGGCTCAGGATCGCAACCCCTTGCCCCGGCTGGACAGCAGGAGCAGCACCGGTAGTCGACCTTGGTCTGCCCACGGGGCAGTGCGGCTTGCCGCCGGTCGAAACTGCGGGGCTTTGGTGCTGCGGCTCAGGACAGAGGGCGTTCAGCGCCGTGCGTCGGCCAGGGAATCCCTTGCGGTGCCGAGGTGTCGTTGGCCGGCCCTGAGCCGGTCGGGGTGGTAACCCTGGGGGGTTTCCTGACTCCTGCGGAGGTGTGGCCATGGCGGACATCGTGATCGACGGGGATCGGCTGACGGTTCGGCTGACGGCGTGGGAGCGGGTCGAGGCGCTGCACGGGGACGTCACCGTCCCGCTCGGCGCCGTCCGTTCGGTCGTGGTCGAGGAGCAGCCGCTGCGGGCCACGCGCGGTCTGCGGGCGCCGGGGACCGAGGCGCCGGGCGTCGTCAAGGCCGGTACCTGGCGCAGTTCGGTCGAAGGGCGGCAGTTCGTCATGGCGAACCGGGGTCGGCGCGCGGTGCGCATCGAGCTGGCGGAGGGGCAGGCCGACTTCGACGTGCTGCTGGTTGCTGTGACCGATCCGGAGGCATCAGCCGCGATGGTCCGGGCCGCCGCCGGGCTCTGAGGACGGGCCCGGCGGTTGGCCCGAACGGTGGAGATCGGCGCCGCGGGGAGGTCGAATTCGGTCATCGGCCCTGCGGAATCGGCTGAACTGTCACGGCAGCCCCGCGTCCGGGGCGCCACGGCCCGGCCCCCCGATCAGTGGAGCGAACCCATGCGCACACGCAAGCCCTCGTCCCGTCCCGTGGCCGCTCTGGGCTCGGCGGTCGCACTGATCGCGGTCCTCGGACCGGCCGCGGGCTGCGGCTCCGGCCGGAGCGCGGAGCCGTCCCCGGCCGGTTCCGCCTCCGGCTCCGCCACGGCTGCGACCCTGGTCGAGGCGGGCTCACCGACCCCCTCGGCCGGCGCGAGTGCGCTCACCTCCCCGGGCGACCACGAGGTCTCGTTCGTCGTCAACGGCACCACCACCTACGGCACGCTGCACATCCCGCAGAACTCCTCCGGCGCGAAGGTGCCGGCGGCCCTACTGCTCGCGGGCAGCGGACCGACGGACCGCAACGGCAACCAGCCGCCGCAGCTCATGCCCGACACCCTGGAGGACATCGCCCAGGTCATGGGCGACGACGGGATCATGACCCTGCGGTTCGACAAGTACGGCAGCGGGCAGACCGGCCTCGGCACCTACGCGAGCAATCCGGGAGGCCTGGACCTGAACGCCTTCGTCCAACAGGCCGCCGCCGCTTATCAGTTCCTCGCGGGCCAGCCGGGCGCCGACCCGCAGAAGCTGCTCATCGCCGGCCACAGCGAAGGCGGGATGATCGCCCTGGAGGTCGACCAGGGCGCGAAGCCGGCGCCGGCCGGGCTGGCGCTGTTCGAGCCCCAGGACGAGCGACTGCTCGACCTCGCCACCCTCCAGCTCAACGAGCAGGTGGACGCCGCCGTCTCGGCCGGCCAGCTCAGCTCGCCCGAAGCCACCACCATCAAGACCACGGTCACCAACGCGGTGGCCAGCCTCCGCGCCGGCAAGCCGGCCGACATCACGGGCCTGCCCGCACCGATCGCCGCCGTCTTCCAGGACTTCAACGCCAACCTCGACTTCACCCGCACCGACGACGCGGTGTACCCGCCCGACCTTGCAGCCAAGGTGCCGTCGAGCACCAAGGTGATGGTGACCTGCGGCACCGCCGACACCCAGGTGCCGTGCTCGACCACCGGCCCCCTGATCAGCGCCTTCAAGACGGCCGGCACCGGCGGCCCCGGCCTGGTCACCCTCCAGGACGTCACCCACCTCCTCCAGCCGGCCGGCTCCCCGCCCACCACCAACACCCTGGCCCCCGCCGCCCAGCAGGCCATCCACACCTTCGACCAGCTCTCGGGCTGAGCAGGCGGGGCGCTGCGCGGCAGGACGGACTCACCGCCGCGCCCCGGTGACGCCGCCTCCTTCGCCCCCACTCTCACTCGGGCGCCCGGGTGGCCCGGACGAGGGACTGCAGCAGGACACCGATGGCGAGGGCCAGGCCGAGCAGCAGCCAGGAGCAGCCGGCGAGCGCAGCCGTGCTGGATCCCGGTCTACCGTGCCCGCACCGCCCCCGTCGCTGCCGGTGCCGGCGCGGTGCTGATGCCGATGCTCCGGCCGAGCGCCACTTCCCCATCGCGGTCGTCCTCGGCCACGGCCTGTTCGCGGTGGTGACCGTCGTCCTGGTCCTGCTCACCGCCCTGGGCATCGGAGGCAGCTGAGATGAACCAGCACTCCGCCTTCGGTGTCGAGGCGATAGCGGCGACCGAGGAGCGGGACCTGCCGTCCCGGCTCCCGGCCCAGGCCCTGCGGGTCGTCCACGACGCCGACCGGGTCGATCTGGCGGCGGCCGAGCACGCCGCCGCGCGGTTCCTGCACGCCCTGGGCATATCCACCGACTCGGAGAGCCTGCGCGGCACGCCGGTCGCCGTCGGGGCCCCGGCCCGGCTGCGTCCCGACGCCGCCGCCACCGTGACCGCTCTGGCGACGCTCACCGGCAGCGCGCCGATGCTGGTCACCGGCGACAACCCGCGCGCAGCCGCCCGCCTCGCCGCCGAGGTCGGCATCACCGACGTCCGCGCCGGCCTGCTGCCCCAGGACAAGGTCACCGCCGTCCAGGAACAGGAGAAGGCCGGCCGCAAGGTCCTGGTGATCGGCGACGGCGTCAACGACGCCCCCGCCTTGGCCGCCGCCCACACCGGCATCGCCATGGGCCGCGCCGGCTCCGACCTCGCGCTGGAGACCGCGGACGCGGTGATCGTGCGCGACGAACTCGCCACCGTCCCCACCGTCGTCGCGCTCTCCCGCCGCGCCCGCAGCTTCGTCGTGCAGAACCTGGTGATCGCCTCGGTGTTCATCACCGGCCTGGTCATCTGGGACCTGGCGTTCACGCTGCCCCTGCCGCTCGGTGTCCTCGGGCACGAGGGCTCGACCGTCATCGTGGGGCTCAACGGTCTGCGGCTGCTGCGCGAGGCCGCGTGGAAGCGCGCGGGCGCCGAGGGCCGCAAGGCCGGCGGACGCCCTGTCTGGCTCGGCCGGGTCAACGACACCGAGGCGTCGCGGGACATCACCGCCTGGGTCGAAGCCGGCGGCCCCGGCCTCGCGGACGCGCCCGACATCCTCGACCTCTACACCTTCAGCCCCTCCCGCCGTATACGGCAGGCACTCGACGACTGAACAGAGCCGCGCGTGAAGGCGCCAACCGGCAGAGACGGTTGGCACCTTCACACCTGGATGTCAGGTCACATCAGGAATAGACCCAGCCCGCACTCACCCCAGCCGGTCCGCAGCCGAGCCGAGTCAGTACGAGCTTCCCGAGAGCGCCTTCTCGGAGCGGAGCACGGGCCACTCGCCGGAGGCCGTGGAGACGTACGCGGCGCCGTTGTTGCTCGCGGAGAGCGTGGCGTTCAGGGTGGTCTGTGTCTCGTTGTAGTAGTCGGTGTGGCCGATGAGGTCGCCGGCGGCGTAGCGCACCTGGTGGGCCGCCGTCATCGAGGTCGCGGAGTCGTCCGAGACCACCGAGTCGTAGTCCGAGCCGATGACGGTCCAGTCCGTGCCGCCCGTGCCCTGCGGGTTCTGTCCGTTGGCGTTGAGGTCGGCGAGGAACGGGGAGCCCGCCGTCATCTCGGCGCACTGGATGGTGGAAGTGGTGCACAGCGAGGCGGCGTTGGCGCCGTTGTGCGGCGTTCCGAGCGTCACCACGTTGCTGACCAGGAGGGACGGCGGGAAGACGCTGTCCTTGGCAGCCACCCGGTACAGGGCGTAGCGCGCCACCAGGCCGCCCATGGAGTGGGCGACGACTCCCACGTTCTGGCCCTTGGCGGTGTAGGTGTTGTAGACGTACCAGGCGAACTGGTAGGCGATGTGCTTGATGTCGGTGCCGGTGGAGTCCTCGCCGTTCACCAGGCCGCCGGGGTAGTACGTGCTCTGGGAGCCGTAGTTGTTCAGGTCGACGCCGCAGTTGCTGTCGTCGTAGTAGTACTTGAGCTTCACCTGGGGGCCCGTGAAGCCGTTGGATGTCAGGAAGTTGGACATCTTCGACCAGATCGAGCAGTCGCTGCCGAATCCGGTCGGGTCGTAGCCGTGCAGGTAGAGGACGGGCGTACTCGCGTTGCTGCTGCCCGAGTCCGCTTGCGCGGGCGTCGCGAAAAGGCCGGCGGCCAGGGCGAGTGAGGCCAGGAGGGCGGCTGTGCGTACCTGACGAAGACGCAAGGTTTCGCTCCAGGAGAGGAATCGGTGCGGAGGGCCGACGGTGCGGTGACTGCGGCGGTCACCACGCGGGCGGGTGGGCAGTCGGGCAGGCGGACGCGGAACGCGCGGGCGCGTGTTCCTGCGGTCGGTCCACCGTGGGGGGAAGGTCGGATGGGTTCCTGGCGCCTTTGTGGGGGCTCTGCCCAACCGAACGAGGGAACAGTATGTTTCCGCCCAGTAACCGTCAATCCCTTGGGTGCATTTGATATCCGCCTGAAAAACGAAACGCCGCGGAGCGCAATGCGCTGGCTGGTCAGGCAAGTTACGGTTGGCTGCTGTCCGCTTCTGGGGAATCCAGCGGCAGCGGTGGCGAGTCGGACGAGGTCGCCCAAGTCCTCGCATGCGTGCGCTGGAAGCCTCCGTCGCGGACCCGGTCCGGGTCGCCACTGCGGCTGGAAGATCGAGGAGTGTGTCCAGAGCGTGAGGTACGAGTATGGCCCTGGGCCAGATTCGGGCTCGCCGTCTTTTCTGAGAATGCGCCAAGGGAAGGCGGCGTCGCAGCTCGGTCTGGAACGGTGAATAACCAGATGGGACGGTCAGTAGAAAGGACTTCCACCGATACCTGTGGCGATCCGTCTCGCTGCTGGTCAGCGTCCCGAATCGGGAGGGGACGCCGATGCGGGGAGTTGGCGGGCGGTGGCCAGCCGGTGGAGGCTGAGCCGGACCGCGGCCGGGCGCGGGCCGAGGCCAGCGGCGAGCGCCTCGGGGTAAGGCGGGGCTTGCGCCGCAGGCGTTCGAGACGGCGCGGTCGGTTTGGCCTTCGCTGGCGCGGACGGTGTGGTAGGCGGCCAGCGGCCCGCTGCCGAGGGCGAACGGCCCTACGTGCATACGCCGTACGTGCCGGTCACAGCGGTGCTGGTCGCGGTGGCGGCACCGATCACAGCAGTGGAGCACCAGGCGATCAGCGCGGCAGGACGGCGGACCGGATGGTCGGGCATCGGCAGGTGGCCTTTTCTGCGGTCGTACGGGGGCGGGTGCCAGCCCGTCACTCGCTCTGGGTTGCCGTGCAGGTCGCTGCGGTGGCCCTGGCCGAGGGGCTCCCAGCCCTGGAAGGTGGAGGGCTTCCAGCGGGGGCGGTCCGGGATGCTGGTGTCGTCGGGGCGGGCAGGGTGCCGCGGTTTCAGCGGTTGCGGGCGTCACCGACGCTGATGCCCAGGTGCGCGGCGACCTCGGCGTAGCCTCAAAGCTGCTGGTCGTCGGCCATATGGGGGTCCGTTCCTGGTGTTTCGGCGATGAGCGTACGTGCCGCCGGCCGGGTGGGCGTACGGCGAGGCCGCCCTGGCCTGGTCGGCGCGGGGCGGCCTTGTGCGGCGGTGCTCAGGAGTCGGCAAGGCGGTTGGCGAGTTCGAGGGCGGCGGTGGCGACGGCGAGGGCGGAGCACAGGCCGGTGACCTCGTCCAGGGTGGGGCGCACCAGGTGGGGCCAGTCGTCGGGGGCGGCGGGCCAGGTGACGAGGTGGACGTCGGTGGTGGCGAGGCCGAGACGGGCGATGACATCCCAGCCGGCCTCGGGGGCCTGCTCCCACCGGAGCAGGATGCGGCCGAAGGGGAGTCTGGGTGCGGTGGTCGGGAGCCAGAGGACTTCGATCGGCTGGCCTGGGTCGGTGGGGATGCGGCGGACGAGTGCCCCGCTCGCCCACGGTGGCACGGGGTGCAGCGCGATGCGGTCGAGCGGCTGTCGGCGGGCGAGGCGGCGGGTGGTCGGGATGTGCGGGCTCCTTCGGGCGGGTGGTGGTTCAGGCCCAGGCGAGTTCGTCGCGGACGGCGGCGGGCAGGTAGTTCTCCTGGCCGTCCTCGGCGAGGTAGGCGATGCCGTCGTGGACGACGACGTCACTGCCGATGTAGTGGGCGAAGGCCCAGTCCGGGTTGACGGCGAGGCGCACGCGCAGGTTCGGGTCGACGGCCTGGAGCTGGGCGATCAGGTGGGCGACGGTCAGGTATTGGGGCACGGTGATCTCCTAGAAGTGGTGCCGCCGGTCGGGTATTGGGACGGAGTGGGGTGTTGCGGGTCGAGCCGGGGATCTCACGTGGGTGAGCGTGGTGTCCGGCGGCGGCGGGGGAGAACGAGGACGGGTTCGTCGGCGGGCCACGGGTCGCAGCTCTCCCACGGGCAGCCCCGGGTGAGGACAACGGTGCCTTGCGAGCCTTCGACCTGAGGCAGGCCGCAGACGCCGCACCCGCACGCCGGGTCGTACGGCCCGGGGTCTGCCGGGTAGGGCCCGGAGGCGAAGAAGTCGGTGCGGCGGCAGAGCCCCGGCCTGGCGGGAGCAAGGCGGAGACGATGAGGTCCCCGGGGCGGACCTCGTCGGCGCGGACAATCCGAAGGGCCGGGCTGATGAAGTGGCTGTCCTGCACGGCGAGGTCGAGAGGGGTGAGCGGTGTGCCATGGGCGATGACGTGGTCCAGTCGGGGTGTGGGCAACAGCTGCTCCGATCAGGGAAGTTGGGATGGTCAGTAGGTGGGGTTGGCGATGAGCGCGGCGAGGAATCCAGGACGGCCTCGGAGGGGGTGTGGACGCCGAACTCCTGGGTCCACGGGGCGGCGTCGGTGGGCTGGACCTGGATGCGCCAGACGATGCCGCGCTTCCAGGCGTCGGGGTCTTCGGGCAGCCAGCCGACGTAGACGCGCCCGTCCGGGCTGGTGCAGTGCACATTGGCCTCGGGGGTGTCGACCGTCGGCCAGCCGAGGCCGCCGAGGAGGGCGAGGACGGGCTCCGCGCTATGGTCGCTCGAGAGCCAGGAGCGGGCTTCGGCGGTCGGGTGGATGGGGGCGGGCAGGAGGCTGCTGGGGGTGTTCACGGGGCCGGGGCCGGGTCCCTTCGTTGACCTGCGGTTTCGGCGACGTGAGTACGTTGACATGGGACGTCCCGAAGTTCGTAGTCGTTTCCCGGGTACGGCTGTCTGCCGTGGGCGAACTGGAAGGGAATGGATCGCGGCCTCGGGGTGCTCAACCAGGGTTACGGCGTCGGACCGTACGGGACCGAAGGGGGACGAAGGCGATGGCGGCGAGCAGAGGCCGGGACATGGCGGCGCTGGAGCGCAAGGTCCGCAGCGCGGGTCGAGCGTGGACGATGGGCGACGTCACGGTGATCGCCGAAGGCCAGTGGGCCGTGCGCACCATGAGCCGGATCGAGCTGGAGCAGGAAAAGGCGGTGGAGGCGCGGCTGGCGGACGGCCGGCGGGTGGAGCTGACCGTGGAGGAGCTGGCCCGCGTGGTGGGCGCCACCGATCCGGGAGCCCACCACGGCTGGGAGGCGAACTGACATGCGCCTAGAAGTTTGCTGAAGATCTTGCTGACGGAGGGGCTGTCCCGGTTGGGGACAGTCCCTCCTGCGTTATGTGGTTGCGTGGGCGATGGTCCAGGTGTGGCCTGTGCGGGTGAGGCCGAGGTTGATCAGTCGACGGAGATTGAGGGCGGCAGCGCGGTTGTGGAACCAGGTGTTGTTCTTCAGAACGCTTCGGTAGGGGACCCTGCGGTTGCCCCGGGCGGTGAGCCAGGCGATGGCTCGTTCGACCGGTGGCCGCCAGCGGCGGTATTCGGCCTGCCAGTTGGGGTCGGTTGCGTGCTGGCGGGCGGTTTTGAGGCGGTCGTACTGGGGGTGGACGTTGAAGGTGCGGCCGGTCTTGGAGTGGGCGGTCCCTTGGGCGATGCGCCACCGGCCGTCACGGCCGTCGTCGGCGGGTTCGACGTCCTGCCCGGCGACCAGGGCCAGCAGACCGACCGCGTCGGCGGCCTTCTCGTCGAGCTGCCGCTCGGGTAGACGGCCCAGGAGGTTGTGCGCGTCGGTGACCAGGGCGTCCACGAGTGTGGCGCGGGCCTGCTCGTCGTTCCAGGCGATGCGGGGCTTGCCCGGGTCGGTGTAGTCGTGGGCGGTGCACCAGGTGGTGGCAACCCGCTCGGCGCCGGGCACATCGCGGATCACCCGGCGGATCGCGGCGACGAGCTGGGTGACGGTGTCCTGGGTGGCGACCGCGTCGTCCAGCACGGTGGAGTCCAGCGCCCGCCGGTGCTTTCCCTTGAGGACGCCGGTGGCTGCGACGACCTCCTTGACCTTGGTGAACAGCCGGTTCGGGTCCGTAGAGCGTTGCAGCCGGCGCCGGAAGTACGTCAGCAGCGAGGGGTCGAACGCGGTGTCGTTGAGGCCGAGCCCGCAAGCTGCGTTCCATCGCAGATCGCAGCGCAGTTCCTGGACAGTGTCGAAGTCCGACAGCCCATGCAGACACTGCAGAACCACCGTCGCCGCCAGAATCTGCGGCGGCATGCTCGGCCACCCGTTCGTCGACGGGTACATGTCCGCGAACATCGATCCCGGGAACAGCGCCTCCCGATGCTCGGCCAGGAACGCGAACACACTCCCCGCTGGGATCAGATCCCGGCAGGTCTCCCACACATCCGGCCCGACCAGCCCACCAGCCCAGTCCCCCTGCACACAGCAGTCTGGCCTCATCCCGGATCGGGTGAGGCCAGAACCTGAAAGTTTTTCAGTGATCTTCTAGACGGCGCTGTCCTCCGCCTAGAGTCCAGCCTGCCTGCGCAGCGGTCCGATCGACCAGTAGACGCTGCCGAAGTGCCAGGCCTCGACAGTAATGCGCCCGACGGCAACTGTGGTCATCCCGTTCTGTTGCACTCTGGGCCGAATGTCAGGAACGATCCGCCGTATCTTTGCGCTGCGAGTGACGGGCACGGATTCGACTGCATCTGCCTCGGATATGACCCGGAACCGATGACCATGGAAAAGTGGCTCAAGCTCGGAATGCGGACAGACTATGCCGTCTATCATCAGGCTTTCCAGCCCGTGGAAGCCCGGTTCACCTCACCGCTACGTCCTGCCCTGGCCCGCCTTTTGCTGGGCGACCCGAGTGCTCACCCTGAGGGCCGCAGGCTCGTTCTCCGGGATGTCGGCCTCTACCTCACCGCCCTCAGCCTGATCGAGGCCAACGGCTCGACGAGCGCAACCGAAATCATCAAGGCCATCGGCGGGCAGCTGCTCATCGAGCGCGTTCACGCCGAGCTGGACGCCCTCCTTGAGCAGGAGCTCCTGTGTGCTCAGCCTCCCGAATCAGCGGGGTAAGTGCCGGACCATGTCGCCCGAGCTCGCTGAACGCCGAGCTCATCACGACAGGCTGCACCGCCCCCACCCCAACGACCGAGCCCGGCCCCGCTGCGGGTGAGGAATGCGACCGCGGCGCTGCAGCTCCCGGACCCCGCGCCGTGCAGCCTCGCTGGCGGCCACCACGAACTCGCCCTGTTTACGGGTGGTACTTCTCGGCGATGGTCTGGGCGAGGCCCAACGAGGAGTCCAAGGTGACGCGGACGGTGACGGCGCCGGTCTTCGCGGCCGTCTCCAACTGGTCGGTGGTACACCTCGTGGTGCCGTAGCCCTGGCGGTCCATGGTCACGGTGCTGCCGTCGGGGGAGCAGATCGCGGCCGCGCCGAGGACCTTGGTGGCGTTGTTGAGCATGAACACCTGATCGCCGCCGCCGTTGTCGGGCTTGACCATCAGCTTGCCGGGCGCGAGGTAGCTCAATTTGCCCACGAGCGTCTGCTGGTGGCCCTCGTCGGACCCGCCGCTCCCACCGGAGGTTGAGGAGGAATCCTGACCGCTCGCCACGGACGCGGTGGCGGTGGGCTTGCCGCTCCCACCGGAGGTCGAGGAGGAACCCTGACCGCTCGCCACGGATGCGGTGGCGGCGGGCTTGCCGCCGGCCTGCGCGGGACTCGTGGCAACCGGCACGCTGGTGGCGGAGGGGGCGCCCGAGGAGGTCGCGTCTTCGGGTCCGCACGCCGTCAGCGCCAGCCCAGCGACGACGAGCACCGCAGTCGACAGTCCCCAACGAGCAGTCCTGATATGCATGTTGTCCCTCATTCACTCTCGACGCTGTCCCACCGGAATGGTGGCGGTGCGGGCGGCCCCGCCCCTTCCCGAGGCGGCCTCCCCGCTGACACGGTGATCCTCGCACTGGCCGTCCACACACGTCAGCGCCTGTTACAGGCCCGTGGCGCAACCCGCACACGTCATAACAATCGGCACGAGAGCGTCGCCGCTGAGCCGACCCACACCGACCATCGCGGCCCACCTGGGACGTGAACCGACTGCCGCTCCGGTGCGGTTCGTGCCGCTGACGGGAGCCCCGCGGCGCCGGGTCTTCGTTATCTGGCGATCCACCTCGGCCGCGTCCTTCGATCGCCGCGGCGGTCGAAGCTCTAGTCGAAGCCTGTCCGGTCACCTGATGCGCTCCTACCGCCGTCTGATCGCCTACCTCGCCACCGGCGCCACCCTGGACGGCCCAGCCAACCGCAGCCGGCTGGGCACTTGGCTGCGTAAGCAGGCGTCCCCTGGCCGCCCCGCCCCGCTCCTCGCCGTCCCGGCCTACCTGGCCGGGACGGCCGCCCGTACTGTCACTGGCCAATTCGCTCGGTTCTGATCCACTCTTTGTGGAGCCGTGGCTGGGGGGGCAGGTGACCAAGCGTTTGGCGGGCCGAGCCGAAGCGGTCAGCAGCAGCTCTGCGGACGGAGGTACTCGGGCGCCTTGTTAGAAGCTTAGCTAAGATGCTAAATATCTAACATGGCAGAAGCGCAGAACGAGGCGGGGGCCTTCCGGGCCCTCGCTGATCCGACGAGGCGCCAGATCCTCGAGGACCTCAGAGGCGGTGAACTCGCGGCCGGTGAGATCGCCGCCAGGTTCGCGATCAGCGCACCCTCCATTTCGCGACATCTCGGGGTGCTCAAGGGAGCCGGACTGGTCACTGAGCGACGGGAGGGCAACCGGATTCTCTACGCGCTGGACGCGGATCGCCTGGCCACCTGCATCAGTCGCTTCCTCAGCGCCGTCTGCCCCGAGCAGATCGTGCTTCGCCACACCAAATGGCGCCCCGGGGCGCAGAGCGAGGGATCATGAAACAGCCGCGACTGTCCAGTGTCGTCGAACGAAGGCTCCTGGTGAACTACCGCGTCGCGCCGGATGTCGCGGCACGGCTGGTCCCTGGGCCACTGCGCCCGCAACTGGTGCGCGGCTACGCGGTCGCGGGCATCTGCTTTCTACGCCTGGGGAGTGTCCGACCTGCCTGGGCACCCAAGGCGTTCGGACTGCGCAGTGAGAACGCGGCTCATCGGATCGCCGTCGAGTGGGACGGACCGGACGGCGTCGAGATCGAGACCGGCGTCTACATCCCACGACGCGACACAGCCTCCCGGCTCAACGCCTGGGCTGGAGGCCGCCTCTTCCCCGGCGAACACGGCCGCGCCGACTTCGAGGTGCACGAGACCCCAGGTCAGATGCACGTCGCACTGGCGACATGGGATGGCGACACGCGAGTGGACGTCATGGTCGAGTTGTCGGACGACCTGCGAGGCAGCGAGCTTTTCGCGAATCTTGCCGAGGCTTCTCGCTTCTTTCAGGGCGGGGCAAAGGGCTTCTCGGCCACCCGCTCTGGCTGTCACCTGGACGGCATGGAGCTGCGGACCAGCGCTTGGCAGGTGGAAGCCGGCCGGGTTCGCTCCGCCGCGTCGTCCTTCTTCGACGACCCGGATCGCTTCCCGCCGGGGAGTGCGACCTTGGACTGTGCTCTGGTCATGCGCGACGTTCCCGCAAGTTGGCGGCCGCTCGCGGCCATGGCTACCGAGCGAGGCTGAACTCGCTTCGACCGAGCGCCCCACGGCGGGGCACGTCGACTGGCGGTGGAAGCGGCCGCCCGCCCTCCTTCTCCCGTCCGGACTGTCTCTACCTGGCCGGACGTCATCGGTCCCGCGTTCGTCCAGGGATCGGCAGCTCCATGAGGCGCGCCGTCTGCTCTTCCTGGACCCGGCGGGCCGTCTCCAGGAAGTCGATGATCACGGCGAGTTGCTCCTCGCCGTAGTGTCGGAGCGCCAGCATCCCCGCCTCACCGACGGGTCCGTACACCTCGCGTTCAGCGGTGCGGGCGGTATCGGTGGCGGTAACCAGAACCCGCCGTCGGTTGGCGGCGTCCCGGTTGCGGGTGACGAAGCCCGCTCGTTCGAGGCGGTCGATGGCGGTTGTTGTCGCCGCCGGGCTGAGCTTGGCCGCAGCAGTGAGCTCTCCGGCCGAGATCGGTTCCTTGGCCAGGACCAGATCTAGGCAGCGCAGGTCGGTGCGGTTCAGCCCCAGCAGGGTTGCGGCCGCCTCGTCGAAGGCGTCGAAGCTCTGCTGGAGCAGTCTCATCTGCACGGCGATTTCGCCCGCGCCAAATTCTTTCGACATTCGAAGCTTTCTGTTACCGTAGGGTTCGACAGTCGAAATGATAGCTCAGGAGGACGCCATGCCCACCAGTAACGAGCAGATCGCGGAGTTGTTCGAACAGTTCATGCAGGCGTGGACCGACAACGACGCCGCCGCCTTCGGCGCCTGCTTCACCGCCGATGCCGACTACGTCTCCTACGACGGCACCCACGCGACCGGCCGCCCGGCCCTCCAGGACAACCACGACCGGCTCTTCCGCGGCGTGCTGGCCGGCTCGGCGCTCGTCGGCGATCTGGAGGCGATCCGCCACATCACTGCTGACGTCGCCATCGTCCACGGCACGGCATCGGTGCTGATGCCCTGGCGATCCGAGCTGCCCAAGCGGCGCCTGTCCCGGCAGACCGTCGTTGTCGTCCGCACCGAGCAGGGCTGGCGGATCTCCGCCATCCACAACGGTCGCGTGCGGCCGGTGACCATCCCAGACCCCGATGCCTTCCCGTCCCGCATGTCACAGGCGATGAGCAGGATCGGCCGACGCCTGGGCGCGGGCCGCCCCGACCCCGGCACCTCGCGGACACGGTGACTGTGAAGATCGTCGCACTCCAGCGTGAGCCATCGGGGAGGCGAACCTCAGCATCGACGTTGCAGACCTCGTCGAGTACTCATCAGGGTTCGGAAGGAAGGAAGCCTCGAAGCCACCGGTTCGGACGCGATAGTAGGGGCCGTCCCACCGGCCTCGGATCGCAGTTCCGTGCTCATGCTGGTCACCTGGGGAGGATCCCAGCGCATGACGCCGGGCACAACTGGCTTACGGGCAGCCGATCACACTGGTGATACCCCTGCCGGTGGACAGGTAGTTTGCGGGAGGACAGAGAGAAGAGTTCGCATGGACTCCCGGATCGCCCGCATCCGACGCAAGCTCGCCAAGGTGCCCTATGCCGCCCTGCGAAGCCACTCCTTCGGCGAAGAGAAGCACGGGTTCCACCTCGAACCTCCGTTGCCGGACGTGAAGGTCGCCGAGTTCCAGGCTGATCACCACATCCAACTTCCCGGTCCCTACCGCAGCTTCCTGACCACACTGGGCGGGGGCGGAGTATCGCCTCTCTATGGCCTGCTGCCGTTGCAGTCATGTCGGCTGTTCACGATGGACCCCCGAGGCGAGCCCGGCCGCCCTCGGGGGTTCACGCTCGCCGACGGCCCGCCTCACCGAAGTGACCTTTTCCTGCACATCATCGAGGCAGGGTGCACCGACCTGGTGCTTCTCGGCATCACAGGTCCCCTGGCCGGCCGCGTCGTCACCGGAAACGCCGACGGCTTCTGGGGCCCCAACGTCTCGTCGGCCACCGACTTCCTGGCCTGGTACGAACGCTGGCTCGACCACATGCTCGACGGCCGCGACAACCGCGACCTGGAACTGACCTCACCTGCCCTGCGAGCGCCGGTCGGACCGCATCCTGAGGCAGCACCACGATCGCGAGGACCTGTCACGGCCCTGAGAATCCGGAGCTCCGGTGGTGGCCCCGCTGCGCGCAGGGCCACCACCATGGACGACCCGCCCCGCCCGGTGCCCGGCCCCGCTGCATGCCTTCCTCCCGGAGATGGCCGGGCCCCTCACGCTCGTCGACAGCCGCCGCAGGCAGCGCGGCGTGCGGCAGGCGTCGACCCGGGAGCCGGGCTCGACGACGAACCCGACGCCCCCTTCCCTGAGAGTGCCTCTCCTCACGGCGGCTTCCCGGACGAGGCCTTCCCGCCCGCCGACGAAAGCGCGACCGACCCGCTTACGCCGGACACCGCGAGCAGTGTCCGAGGCACCGGCCTCGGCCTCCTGCGCCGTACCCCGACCGATGCCGAAGCCGGCGCCCTCACCGGCCCGGGCACCGCGATCACGAAGGCGCGCCCCGTCGGCGGCTCCCGCCGCCACACCGTCGACGCCACCGATGCCGAACTGAAGGCGATCATGCGGGTGCTGTACCTGAAGTCCCTCTACCGCGGCGCCACCGGCTACCGCCATGTCCTGCGTCGCTCGGCGGGTGTTGGCGGGATTCCGCGGGAGCGGCCGGAGCCCGCGTTGTGCTCATCTCACCCCCGGTAGGCCGAAAGCACCTAGGCTTCGACCCATACAACGGGAGAAGGCGGGGGCCGCGGTGACCGACGACAGTGCTGTTCCCGACGCCGCTCCCGGCCGCGGGCCTGCGGAGCCGGAGGAAGCGGCACCCGCAGCCGTGTGGAACTCGATCAGGGACAGCACGATCAACGGCCCGGTCTTCATGGCGGGCTCCATCCATGACGTCCAGTTGACCGTCCAGCAGATCACCCAGCCCCCGCTCGGGCAGCAGGTGGTGGGAGCGATCCCGTTGCTGGCCAGCGCCTTCCAGCCGCGTACGGCGATCCGGGAAGCCGTCGGGCGAGCCCGCCGCGAGGGCGAGACCGTGGTGCTGACGCAGCTGCTGAGCGGTGCGGGCGGGGTGGGCAAGACCCAGCTCGCCGCCCACTACGCGAGGCAGGCGGTCTCCGACGGCATCGACGTCGTGGTGTGGGCGGACGCCACCGAACAGTCGGCCGTCTCCGGTGTCTACGCCCGCGCCGCCGTGGCCGTGCGGGCGCCCGGCGTCTCCGGCGACCGGGCCAGCACGGAACAGGACGCCGCGTGCTTCCTGGACTGGCTCGCCGCCACAGAGCACACCTGGCTGGTGGTGCTCGACAACGTCACGGACTTCGGCAGGAAAGGGCTGTGGCCGACCACGTCCAGGTGCGGCAACGGCCGAGTCCTGGCCACCACCCGGCGGCGGGACGCCGCTGTCAGCGCGGGCGGCCGCGCCGTGGTCGACGTCGACCGCTACACCCCCGAGGAAGCCGACCGATTCCTGCGCGAGCGCCTCGCCCAGGCCCGACGACCGGATCTGCTCGACGGCCGGGCCGCCGAACTCGCCGCCGCACTCGGCTTCCTCCCGCTCGCCCTCGGGCACGCCGCCGCCTACCTGATCAACACCGGTTCCACCAGCGGCGCCTACCTGACCATGTTCCACCAGCGGAGCCGGACCCTGGACAGCGTGCTTCCCGCCAGCGCGGACGCCGAAAACTACGGCAGCCCCGTCACCGCCGCGCTGCTGCTCGCCCTCGACGCCGCGCAGCTCCAGGAGCCGCAGGGACTGGCCGTGCCCGCGATGAGGCTGGCCGCCGTCCTCGACCACGCCGGCCACCCCCGCCGGCTGTGGACCACGGAGGCCGTCACCCGCTACCTCGCCGAGCACCGCTCCCCGGCCGAGGCCCCGACCGCAGGTCTCGCCGGTCACACGGACGCCGACTCTCCGCCCCGGGCGGATGGCCGGCGGTGGCGGTGGCGGTCGCGGACGCCCAAGCCGGTCGTGACACCGGTGAGTCCGGACGACGCCCTGCGGGTACTGGCGGTACTGCACAGCTTCAACCTGCTCACCGACCAGGGCCCGGCCGGCGGGTCGCGCTCCGTCACCCTCCACACCCTGACCGCCTGCGCCGCCCGGGACACCGACGCCGACCACGACCCGTCCCTACGGGCCGCCGCCGACGCGCTCACCGAGCTGTGGCCCGACCCGCTCGACCCCGACCGCGAACTTGCCGACGCCCTGCGCTCCAGCACCGACGCACTGTCCCGTCATGCGGGCGATCGGCTCTGGGGGATGCGCCGCCATGCCGTCCTCTACCACGCCGCCGAGGACCTCTTCAACGCCGGCCTGTACCGGGCCGCCGTCGACAGGTGGGTGCACCTCCACGCCCACACGGAGAAGACCTTCGGCCCCGACAGTATCGAAACGCTCCTCGCCTGTTACTCACTCACCGCCAGCCTGGTCGCGGCCGACCGCCCCGACCAGGCCGTCTCCTTCGTGCACGGGATCGCGGACATCGCCAAGCGGAAACGATGGCGCCGCCATCCCGCCTACCTGATGCTGCAGTCGGTACTGGCCTCGGCCTACCGGGACGCCGGGCACACCGCGGCGGCCCTCCGCCTGGGCGAGCTCCTGCTGCCCGACTACGAGCGCACCTTCGGACACGCCGGCGCCGAGACGCTGAGCCACCGCAGGGAGCTCGCCCACACGTACGACCAGGCGGGACGCACGGAGGAGGCCGTCGCCATCCTGGAACGCGTCATCGCCGACAGCGAGCGCCAGTTCGGGCCCGGCCATCCCGAAGCCGTGAGCGCCCGGCAGAACCTGGCCGGGTGCTACGCACGCGTCGGCCGCACGGACCGGGCGCTCGCCCTGGACGAGGAGGTCGTCGCCGCCCTGCCGAAGACCGTCGGAACCGAGCATCCGCACTACCTGGTCGCCCAGGTAGGCCTCGCAAACTCCTACGAACAGGCCGGCCACCCAGAGGAAGCCATCGCCGTCCTCCAGCGGACGGTGGCCGAGGCCGAACGACTGCTAGGAGCCGACGACCGTCGCACCCTTGACGCCAAGAGCGGCCTCGCGTTCGCCCTGGCCCGGGTCGGCCGTACTCGCGAGCCCGTCACCCTCCTGGGCGAGGTCCTCTCCGTGAACGAACGCCTCCACGGACCCCGGCACCCCAGGACCCACACGGCGCGCGCCAATCTCGCCACCGCCTACTGCCACGCCGGCCGCGCGGGCGACGCCATCCCGCTCCAGCGGCAGGTGCTGGAGGCCAGCGCACGCATCGCCGACGCCCGGCCCGACCGGCACACCGCCCGCGAGAACCTCGCGTTCATGCTGGTCGAACACGGCGGGGAACTCCAGGACCGCGACCCAGAAACGGCGCACCGGCACGCCGCGGAAGCCCTGGACCTGGTGGCTCCCCTCCGCCCGGCCGCCGGTGGGGAACTCGCAGAACTGCGCCGTTCGGCAGCCCTGCTCGCCTCCGTCACCGGCAACCGCCGCACCTGACTCCGACCGCTGGCCGCCCCGCGCTGTCCGACCATGCTGACCGTACCGACGAGAGCAGCCGCTTCTCGCACTGGTCCCTGGCCCAGGCCCAGGTGTCCAGGGCCGCGTCCCAGCGCGAGGGGACCACCCTGCTCACGAACTACCGCTACGACGACGGCCACCACCTCCGTCAGGAGTACGTCCGCCAGGAGCTCAACTGCCCCGAGGATCTCGAACTGTCCAACCTGACGGTCGACCACGCCCTCCAGTTCGCCGCCGTCACCGCCGCCCAGCCCACCGTCCACGCCGCCAACCAGCGCCTGCTCGCCCTGTTCGCCGCACTGCCCACCCCGAAAGACGACACCGAGTTCTGGCGCGCCTTCGGGAAGGCCGCCGGCAACGGCTACTTCCTGCTGGGCAACCTCCAGAACTCCCTGCGCCTGACCTACGCCCACACCACCGAGACCGGCCTCGCTGGACTCCTGCTCTCGGGCTTCGACGAGGTGCCGGCCAACGAGCGAGAAGCTCTCGCGAACCTCTTCGGCGACCGCCTCGGGATGGGCACCCGCGGCGGACACCTGTGGATCACCGCCGTCGAGCAAACCGCGCTGGCTGCGCTGGTCGCCTCGCACCTCCCCAAGACCGCCGAAGAAGTCGAGGACTTCCGCGAGGGCTGGCGCCTGGACTGAACCACCCGGTGGTGGTCCCGCTGTGCGCCGGGCCACCACCAGGGACGACCCGCCCCGCGCGGTGCCGGGCCCAGCCCCGCTGCAGGCCTTCCTCCCGGAGATGGCCGGGCCCCTCACGCTCGTCGACATGAGGGGCTCGGCCATCAGCTTACGACCGACCCTCCGCCCGGCGTTCGCGGGTACTACAACCCCAGCGCCCCACTGAGGGCACGTCGGCCGCCTCGTCGGTCGGCGACCCAGCGAGGCTGCGCCGGTAAGCCGGTGCGAAGCACCGAGGCGGCCGGGCCCCCGGGTACCGACCGCACTCACGGGTGGATCTATATCGGGCTAACAGGACCAACCCACTGATTTGGGATGACGGCTGCCCGCGCCGTCCCCCGGCGGCGAGGGGGAGGGCACCTCGGCGCGACCCCGGAGGCCGCCCATCAGGGCCGGTACCGCGCCGCGAGGTCGCCGTAGCCGCCCGCCGTCCAGACCGCCCGGCGGAAGTCCGCGAGGCTCAGTGCCCCGGTGCCCTGGCCGGCGGCTGGCGGGAAGTGCGTGGTGCCGCAACGAGCGCAGTACCAGGCCTGGTTCCAGAGGCGTTCGGCCCGCGGCCGGCCTGCCAGCCGTCGGCGCCTGGCGAGGAACAGGGTGACCGCCCCCACCACCAGGCCGATGACGACGGCCATGAGCAGGTACGACACCACGAGCACGGTCGGCGTGCTGTCCGCGTCGGCCAGCGGGGCCGCCGCCCGGGAGGCCGTGGGGCTGGGAGCGGCGCCCGGGACGAGCCCCGGGTAGTGGCCCGGGAAGTCGTTCGGGAACTCGGGATGCCTGGACCCCCACCAGGCGGGCGGCGAGAAGTCGGGCTGGTGCTCGCCGGAGGCGTTGCGCTGCGTCATGCCTTCGATGAAGGTCACGATGGCCGCGAACAGCGCCGGGAAGGCCAGCACTATCAGTGCCCGGAACGCCGCGGTGGCGGTAGGCGGCGCGGGCGCCAGAGCCCGGCCGAGCGCCGAGACCTCCTCACGGGTCTCGGCGCGGCCGTTGCTGCCGGAGCCGCGGATGGTGACTGTTCGCCGTTCGTCCCGCGAGACCGCCGGCACACCGCGGACCCGGTCGGTGAGCGCGCAGCTCGGGCATGGCGTCAGGGAGCCGTGCGGCGGTGGTGCGGACACGGCGTCGTTGATCGGCATGTGCGGAAGTCCCCCCAGCGGTACGGCGGTCGGGCGACCGTTCGTATCGAGTGCGACGCGGGCGCCCCGCAGCCGGTTGCGGCCAGCCCCGAGGAAACCGGACCACCGCCCCCGGCCGGTCGTCCACAGGCGGTTCCCAGCCACTACCGCCGGTTCACGGCCTGCTTGACGGTCTTGATAGACGGCGCCGTCTCGACGGGGGTGACGGCGGGGAGCGCGGCGACCCGGGTGGTCAGGTAGCGCGACCTCGGCCGGGTCCGGGTGCACCAGCTCCTGCGCTCCGGCCGGGGCCTCCTGCTCGACCCGCAGGACACCCTCGCCGGGGCCGTCGGTCCCTGGGCCGACCGGGTGGACCGGGCCGACGGGGGAGCGCCCGTCGAACGGATGCTGATCCGCCCGGACGGCCACGTCTGCTGGGAGGGCACCCCGGAGACCCTGCGGCTCACCCGCTGGTTCGGCGCGCCGAACCGGACCGCCTGACACGTCCCCAGTGCCGGGCGGGGGCCGTGGTCAGCCGCCCGTGGTCATCCGGTCGAGCAGGGCGGCCAGTTCGGCGGGGCGGACCAGGAAGCGGGAGTGGCTGCCGGGTAGTCGGTGGACCCGGGCCGTGAGACTCTCCAGCCGGGCCGGCCCTCCAGGACAACCCGACCCGGACGGGTCCGCCGTACGAATCCGTGAGCCGGTACCGCCCGAGCTGTAACCGTCACGTATTCGGAGTGCGCCGTATGCGTCAGCCGGAGGGGAGAGGCCCCGTCTGGGGGTTCGTCAGGCACATTGGGTCAGCGGTTCCAGCGCACCCGGCGCCGCAGCGGCACCACCGGGGCGAGAGGTCCGCTGTCGTCGGCCTGGCCGGTCTCGGACTCGGCGGTCACCAGGGTGGTCGGTTCCGGTGGGCGGGGCTTCGCGTGCCGGGGCGGCCCGGTTGGCGGCGGGCAGAGCGCCGGTCCGTTGCAGTGGCCGCAGGCGCAGATCCGTGGCGTGCTCTCGCCGGGCGGGCGCCGGTGCCGCCCAGGGCCCGGCTTGGACGTTCCAGGCCATGGCCTGCTCAACGACCGGCCGCACCGACCCCGGCACGGCCGGGCTACAGGCGGCGGTGCCGCTCGTTGCCGAGGGCGGCGCGCAGCTCGGCCAGGAGCCGGCGGGCGGCCGGCTCAAAGGGTCGACTTGGTCAGGGACCACACGCCGAACCACTGCCCGGCGTCGAACTCCTCGAACCGCTCCACCTCGGTGAACCCCAGCTTCACCGCCAAGCGCACCGAGCGGTCGTTGGCGGCCTGGGTGCACAGCACCTATCGGATCCGACGACAGCGTCGGCCCTGACCGACTGTGAGTCGATCACGCCCGCGCTTGGCTCCGGATCCCGCCCGGCCTTCTCGCGGACCTGGCGGCGGAGCCGGTCGTGCAACTCCCGGATCAGGTCCTGCTCGCGCCAGCGGCGGAAGAAGGCGTAGACCCGGTCCCATGGCGGGAAGTCGGCTGGTATGGCCCGCCACTTCGTGCCCTTGTCGACCAGATAGCGGATTGCGTACAGCATCGCGCGGTGGACCTCCGGCTGCCCGCCCCGGCCCCGCAGCCAGCCCGGCACCGGTAGCAGCAGCCGCAACACCGCCTACTCGGCGTTCGACATGTCCGTCGGGTAGCGGCGCTCGCGCACCCCGTGGTCGCCGGCGTATCTGGAGGACGGGGCCGCCGAACGGCCGTTCCTCCTCGGCGAGCGAGCGGACGAAGCCAGCCAGCCCGTGCTTGGTGCCGGCGTAGGCCGCGTAGCCCGGCCGGTCGGGTGCCGAAAAGCGAGCCCACCAGGACCAGGTCGCCGCCGCAGGCGTCCAGTTCGGGCAGCAGACGGCGGGTGAGGAGCATCGGCGCGAGGAGGTTGATCTGCGCCGCGCGTCCACGAGGTGACGGCCTGGCCGTACCACCCGCTGCTCGCCGAGGCCATGGCGGAGGCCGTGGTGTGGGTGATGGACCGCCCAGGGGGACGCCTGGGTGTCGGAGATCGTCATCGACCCGACCGAGGCGCGGCACTGAACCGCCGGCATCGATCCGTCTCCCGAGGCCGAGCCCGCGACCGGACACTATTCCCGGCAGAAAGGCGCCATGCCATGACCACCTTCGACTGACCCGGCCGGGCAACTGCTCGCCGCTCTCGTACTCGCGGCGGGCCTTGCGCTGAGGCGGAACGCCCCGGGGCGCCGTCAGCGGCTGGCAGCGGGCGGGTAGCTGGCGGAGCGCGGCGATGACGCGCACGGTGTAGCTCTGACCGCGTCGTACGCTCACGCCCTGGTCGACGTGGGCCGCTCGGCGGGTTCCAGGGCACCGGCGCGGAGGAATTCCAGTCCGCGGCCTTGACCGGCATGGCGAGAACGGCCAGCAGCTCCGGCGTTGGTCGGATGCGCTCCCTCAAGGTCAGGGGGAGAGAAGGTCGCGCATGCGGGTCCGTTCGGCCCGGGAAACCGCGGCGGGGCGTCCGGCCGTCATACCACCGTCGACTGCGAGATCCTGCCCGGTCACCAGGCGGCTGGCGTCGCCGGCGAGCCACAGTACTGCCGCGGCGATGTCGTCGGTTCGGACGGTACCGGGAAGCGGTTGGCTGGAGTCCAGCAGCGGTTTGAACGCTTCGGCCACTGACGTGGCCGTGGCGTCAGCAACCGATGCGTCGGCTCCGGAACCCTTGGCGAAGATGCCCGTCGGCACGAAACCGGGGGACACGCTGTTCACGCGGACCTCGTGCTCGCCCAGGTCCACTGCCGCGCACCGGGTGAGGTGGAGTGCCGCGGCCTTGGCGGTCGAGTAGTCCAGGCCGGACCAGCCGGCGATCTTACCCGCCAGGCTTGCCACGTTGATGATGCTTCCTGAGCGCTGGGTCACCATCTGCCGTCCGGCGTGCTTGATGCCGTGCATGACGCCCGCGACATGGACCGCCAGTGTCCGCGTGAACACGGCCGAGTCGAAGTCGGTCACCGACGCCATGTTCCCTGGCCCACCCGCGTTGTTGACCATGATGTCCAGCCGCCCGTAGCGCTCGACGGCGTGGCCGACCAGTGCCTCGACGTCCGCCTCGACCGACACGTCGCAGCGCACGAAGGTCGCCGACTCGCCCAGTGCCGCGGCCCGCAGGTGTCCTTCCTGCTCGCGACGGCCGGCGAGGACGACGTGGGCGCCCTCGGCGGCGAACACCTCCGCAATACGGGCTCCGATGCCGCTTGTCGCCCCGGTGACGATGGCAACCTTGCGGTGCAGACTCTTCATAGCGCAACTCCGGTGTCGGGTCCAAGGCACATGCGATAGGACCGGGTACGGCAAATGTTGATCTTTATCATTGGTCATCAGGGACCCCTGAACAAGTCACGCCGTCCAGCGAACGGGATCGCGCGCGGCTGGGCTGGCGTGGACTGGCATTCGACGGCAGCGTGATCGCCTACGACATGATCACCAGCTGTAGCTGGGGCAAGGTATCGGCCTTGGGACCACTTTGGGACCAAGCGCCGTGGACGGGAATGGACGTCGATGGTCCGAATCGGACGCTTCTGTACAAAGTAAACCCTGAGCAACAGTCAGCTCGCTTGGTGCGCGGCACGCTTCGGTCGTTCAGTCAACTCAAGGAAAGACCAACTAAGTTGCGCAACAAAGAAGCCGGAGCGACAGGCTTCGGCTGCCGACAACAGTTGGACCGCTTGACTGGGGGTCGAGGGGCGCGGGTTCAAATCCTGTCGTTCAACCGGGGGCGATCACGGGCATCGGTGCCGGACACAGTGACGGACCAGGGCTACCGCCGGCCGAGAGTCGCCAGGGGTGGCAGAGCGAGAGGTGGTCCAAGCGGCTACCGAAGCCGGTGGACCCGGGCGCGGGGACCCGGTCCCGCGCCGGTTCGGGCCGGTGAGGCGGTGTCGTGCGAGATGGATCGGCCTGTCGGTTATGCGTTCTGCCGGGCGGCGGCGCGGCCCGCCTGGCGGGCGCTGAACAGACAGCCGCCGAGGAAGGTGCCTTCGAGGGCGTTGTAGCCGTGGAAGCCTCCGCCGCCGAAACCGGCGACTTCGCCGGCGGCGTAGAGGCCGTCGACGGGGGTTGCCGTCGGGCCGAGGGCGCGGGAGTCCAGGCCGGTCTGGATGCCGCCGAGGGTCTTGCGGGTGAGGGTGTGGAGCACGCCGATGAGGGGTCCGTGGGCGGGGTCGAGGATCCGGTGGGGGCGGCGGCGCGGCCGAGGCGGTCGCCGAGGTAGCGGCGGGCGTTGTGCAGGCCCTGGATCTGCGAGTCCTTGCTGTAGGGATTGGCGATCTGGAGGCCGCGGGCCTCGATTCTGGGCCCGGATGTCGGCCGGGTCGAGGAGGGGTTCGGGTGTGATCCGGTTCATTCCCGCGACGAGTTCGTCGAGGGTGCGGGCGACGACGAAGTCCTCGCCGTGGCGTTTGAAGGCCTCGACCGGGGCGGGCGCCCCACTGCCGAGCAGGCGGGTGCGCAGGAAGGCGGTGCGGTCCTTGCCGGTGATGTCGGGGTTCTGTTCGAGCCGGAGAGGGCGAACTCCTTCTCGGTGATCTTCTGGGTGAGGATGTCCCCCAGGCCGTCGGCCCCCGGTGGGAAGCTGGAGACGGCGGCGGGGACGGCCAGCAGCAGGCTCAGGGCACCGGCGGCGGAAACGAGCAACCTCTTGCGCACGTGGTCCTCCAGGGATCACTGGAACGATCGGGTCGCAACGATCCCTGTCCCGTCACTCCCTTCCCATTCCTCGGAGATGAGAACTTCACAAGGAACGAGCACGGGATCCGGCGCCCGGGCGGGGGCGCCGGATCCCGTGGTCTCAGGCGGCGTCCGGGTGCGCCGGCGGGCAGGGCGCCTGCACGTCGGCCGCAATGAGGTCGAGGGCCTCCCGGACGAGGGCGCCGAGGCGCTGGGCGGTCCCGGCCAGGTGTTCCGCGTTGACGCCGGTGGAGACGTCGAGCAGCCGGAGCCCGGTGGTGCGGCTGCGGGAGAACTGCACCCGCATCCGGACGCTGTGCTCGTCGGCGAACCACCAGTCAACGACGTTCACCCGGTTCAGCCGCTTCACCTCGTCGAGGTTGTGGAAGTCGACGAAGTTGAACGCGACCTGGTAGAGCATGCCGTCGGCCAGCTGCCGGATCCGCCCCAGCGGGAACCGCCGGTGCGGCTGGGCCGCGCGCTCCGCGTCGAAGGCCGCCCGGGCGAGGCCCGCCCAGGTCTGCCCGGAGACGTCGGCGACCAGCGGCGGGACGTTGAGCAGGACGCCGAGGAGCCGGTCGGAGCCGGCCTCGTCGAGCCGCCCGTTCATCTGCACGCCGGACGCCACCACCGGCTCGCCGGTCAGCTGCGACATCGCCCAGAAGTGCGCGGCGAGGTACAGCGACTTCTGCGGCGTGCCGATGCCCGCGGCGACCTCGCGCAGCCGGGTGTCGAGCTCCGTCGGCAGCTCGGCCCGGTACTTCCCGTCGTCCCCGGGCAGTTCCGGGAGCTTCGGGTCGGGCAGCCGGTCGACGACGCCGGTCCAGAACGCGCGCGTGCGGGGCGAGTCGACGGCGGCCCGTTCCGCGGCGACGAAGTCGCGGTAGCGGGACGCGGGCTCCAGCCGGCCGACGACCTCGCCGCCGGCCAGCGCCGTGTCGTACGCCTGGAGCAGGTCGGTCATCAGCTGCGCGACGCTCCAGCCGTCCAGGACGACGTGGTGCAGCGCGATCGAGACCTGGAACTCCTCGGGCCCGCGCAGCACGTGGCAGCGCAGCAGCGGCGCCGTCCCGATGTCGAACGGGTCCGCCACCTCGCGGTCCCACCAGGCGCGCAGCTCGGCGTCGGGGTCGTCGCCGGCCGGTCCCTCGACGACGAGCGGGATGCTCGCCGTGCGGTGCACCAGCTGCATCGGCTGGCCGTAGCTGCCGATGTCGAAGGAGGTACGGAGGATCTCGTGGCGTTCGGTCATCGCGTCCAGCGCCCGCCGGAGCGCGTCGGCGTCGAACCGGCCACGGAGCTGGACGCTCGCCAGGTCGTGGTACAACTCCGGCCGGTCGTCGGCGAGTTCGCACTCGTAGAGGATGCCGAGCTGCATCGCCGCGGTCGGGTAGGCGTCCTCCACGTCGGCGGGCAGCAGCCGCTCGTCGAGCTGGAAGCGGGCCGATCGCGGTGTCTCGGCGGTGTCCTGCGAGCGGTCGCACTCGGCGGCCAGCTCGGCGATCGTCGGGTGGGTGAACACCCGCTCGACGGTGACCGGCAGACCGGCCGCGCGGGCGGCGATGCCGACCCGGATCGCGATGATCGAGTCGCCGCCGACGGCGAAGAAGTCGTCGTGCCGGCCCGGGGAGCCGAAGCCCAGCTCGGCCTCCCAGATCTCGGCGAGCGCCCGCTCGGTCGCGCCGCGCGGCGCGTCGCCGCGGGGCGCGACGGACGGGTCCTCGGCGACGGCGCCGCGCGCCGCGTCCGGCCGTGGCAGCGCGGCGGTGTCGAGCTTGCCGTTCGCGGTCAACGGCAGCGCCTCGCACCGCACGATCGCGGACGGGAGCATGTAGCCGGGGAGCCGCTGCGCCAGCAGTGTCCGCAGGTCGGGCAGGTCCGGTCCGGCAGGCACCGCGTACGCGACGATCCTCGGCTGCCCGGGCACGTCCTCGCGCAGCAAGCAGGCCGCCGCGCGCACCCCGGGCTGGTCGAGCAGGGCGCGCTCGATCTCGCCGAGTTCGATCCGGAAGCCGTGCAGCTGCACCTGGTTGTCGGAGCGGCCGCGGAAGACCAGCTCGCCGTCGGCCCGGCGGACGGCCAGGTCGCCGGTGCGGTACAGCCGGTCGCCGGGCGCGCCGAACGGGTCGGGCAGGAAGCGTTCGGCGGTCAGCGCGGGCCGGCCGAGGTAGCCGCGGGTCACGCCGGGCCCGCCGACGTACATCTCGCCCTCCACGCCGGGGCCGACCTCGCGCAGCTGCGGGTCGAGGATGTGCACCCGCACCTCGCCGAACGGGCCGCCGATCGGGCTGACGGCCGCGTCGAGGTCGGCGAGGTCCAGCGGCCGGATCGTCACGTGCACGGTGGTCTCGGTGATGCCGTACATGTTGACCAGGCGCGGCCGGGCGATGCCGTGGTTGCGGACCCACGGGCGCAGCGCCGCGGGTTCCAGCGCCTCGCCGCCGAAGACCACCAGCCGCAGCGCGTGCGGCAGGAAGCCGGCGCTCTCGGCGGCGCCGGCGAGGTGCTTGAACGCGGTGGGCGTCTGGTTGAGGACGGTGACGCCCTCGGCGCGCAGGAGTTCCAGGAACGCGGCGGGGTCGCGGCTGGTGAGGTGGCCGACGACGACGAGCCGGCCGCCGTACAGCAGCGCGCCCCACAGCTCCCAGACGGAGAAGTCGAACGCGATCGAGTGGAACAGCGTCCACACGTCGTCCGGTCCGAATCCGTAGCCGTCGGCGGTGGCTTCGAACAGCCGGACCACGTTGGCGTGCGGCACCACGACGCCCTTGGGCAGTCCGGTGGAGCCGGAGGTGTAGATGACGTAGGCGGTGTTGCCGGGGCGGACGTCGACCTCGGGCGCGGTGGCGGGCGCGTCCGGCGGCACGTCGCTCAGCCGCACCACCCGGCGGCCCGGCGCGGCGAGTGCGGCGGCGTGCTCGTCGTCGGTGACGACCAGGTCGCAGCCGGCGTCGCCCAGGACGTACGCGAAGCGGGAGCTGGGGTGGGTGGGGTCGAGCGGGAGGTAGCCGGCCCCCGACTTCAGGACGGCGAGCACCGCGACGACCAGGTCGACGGTGCGCTCGGCGCACAGTCCGACCAGCCGCTCCGGGCCGGCGCCGAGCGCGACCAGCCGGTGGGCGAGCCGGTTCGCGGCGGCGTCGAGTTCGGCGTAGGTCATCGACCGGCGGCCGTCGCCGACGGCGACCCGGTCCGGGTGCGCCGCCGCGACCTGCGCGAACAGTTCGTGCAGGCAGCGGCCCTCGGTCCGGCTCGCCGGGGGGCGGCGGGTGTCGGCCACCAGCTCGTCGAGCGCCGCCTCGGGCCGGCCGACGGCGGTGTCCAGCAGCTCGACGTACCGGCGGAGCAGGCCCTCGGCGCGCTCGGGGTCGAACAGCGCGGTGTCGTACTCGACCGTCACCTCCAGGTCGTCGTCGCCGGTCTCGGTGATCTCGACGGTGAGGTCGAACTTGGCCGTCCCGGTGTCGGCGGCGAGCGGTTCCAGGTCGAGCCCGGCGAGCGCCGCGTGGGGGCGCCGCCGGCCCTGGTAGGCGAGGGCGACCTGGGTCAGCGGCGGGCGGGACAGGTCGCCGTCGCGGGCGAACTCCCGGGCCAGCTGCTCGAACGGCACGTACTGGTGCTCCAGCGCCTCCAGCGTGGTGCGGTGGACGGCCGCCGCGAGCTCGCCGAAGGTGCCGCCGTCCGGCCGCAGCCGCACGGGCACCGTGGTGGCGAAGAAGCCGACGACGTCCTCCAGCCCGGGGTCGGGCCGTCCGGCGGCAGGCGAGGCGATCAGCATGTCGCGGACCCCGGCCAGTTCGCGCAGCAGCGTGCCGAGGGCGGCGGCGCAGACCGCGTACGGGGTGGTCCGGGTCCTGGTGGCGGCGCCGACGACGGCGGCCAGCAGCCCGCGGGCCCGGGCGGTGGTGCGGCGGCCGCGGTGTGCGCGCACCCGGGGCCGGGGTCGGTCGGTGGGGAGGTCCAGGACCACCGGCGCGTCGCGCAGCAGCTCCCGCCAGGGGGTGAGGTCGGCGGCACTCTCCCGGCCCCAGCGCGCGAAGTCCCGGTAGCTGCGGGTGGCGGGGGCGAACTCCGGGCTCCGCCCGGCGGTGCGGGCGGCGTAGGCGGTGGCCAGGTCGCGGTCGAGCAGGTCCACGGTCCACCCGTCGGAGACGATGTGGTGGGTCACCAGTACCAGGACGTGCTCCTGCTCGCCGAGCCGCAGCACGGTCGCCCGCAGCAGCGGGGCCCGGCCGAGGTCGAAGTGCGCGGCGGTCAGTTCGGCGACCAGCCGGGGCGCGTCCTGCGGACGGTCGGTCAGGTCGACCAGCTCGACCGTCGGCAGCCCGCCGTCGCAGTGGGCCACCAGGTCGCCGTCCTCGAAGACGAACGAGGTGCGCAGTTGCTCGTGCCCGGCGACGACGTCGGCGAGGGCCGAGGTGAGGGCGGCGAGGTCGAGCGGCCCGCGGACGCGGGTGACGACGGGGATGTTGTAGGACGTCCCGGCGGTCTCGTTCAGGTGGTCGAGGAACCAGAGGCGCCGCTGCCCGAGCGAGGGGACGAGCGGCGCGTCCGGGTCGTGCGGGACGGCGGTGGGCGCGGCCGCCGACCGGTCGAGCACGGAGGCCGTGCCCGCGACGGTGCCGGCCGCGAAGAACCCGCTCATGGTCAGGCCCGCGCCGAGCCGGGCCCGCAGTCGCGACACGATCCGCGCCGCGTGCAGCGAAGTGCCGCCCAGCGCAAGGAAGTCGGCGTCCCGGGCGACCTCGTCGAGGCCGAGCACCTCGGCCCAGACGGCGGCGACGGCCTGCTCGGTGGCGCCCTGCGGCGCGGCCGTCCCCACCCGGACGCGGACCTGCGGCAGCGCGGCCCGGTCGAGCTTGCCGTTCGGGGACAGCGGCAGCGCCTCCAGCGCGACGTAGACGGTGGGGAGCATGTTCTCCGGCAGCGCCGCCGCGAGCCGCTCCCGCAGGACGTGTTCGGGCACGTCGCCGACCACGTAGGCCGCGAGGTGGGCGGCGTCGCCGTCGCCGCGGGCCGCCACGGCGGCGGCCCGGACGCCGGGGATGTCGGCGAGCAGCGCCTCGACCTCGCCGGTCTCGATCCGCACGCCGCGCACCTTCACCTGGTGGTCGAGGCGGTCCAGGAACTCCAGCGCGCCGTCGGTCCGCAGCCGGACGCGGTCGCCGGTGCGGTACACCCGCGCGCCGGGGACGCCGGAGAACGGGTCCGGCACGAACCGCTCGGCAGTCAGCTCAGGCCGGCCCTGGTAGCCGCGGCCGACCTGGACGCCGCCGACGTACAGTTCGCCCTCGCCGCCGGGCGGCACCGGCTCGCCGTGCTCGTCGAGGACGTGCAGGTCGGTCCGCGGCACCGCCGTGCCGATCGGCACCACGGCGTCCTCGGCGTCCGGCCGACACCGCCAGTGGGTGACATCGATCGCGGTCTCGGCCGGGCCGTAGATGTTGTCCAGCTCGGCGCCGAGCCCACTGGCGTGGAAGCGCCGCACCAGCGCGGGGCTGAGCGCCTCGCCGCCGGCCACCACCTGCCGCAGCGACCCGCAGCCGGCCGGGTCGGCCGCCTCCAGGAACACGCTGAGCATCGACGGCACGAAGTGGGCGACGGTCACGCCGTGGCGGCGGACCAGGTCGGCCAGGTAGTCCGGGTCGCGGTGGCCGCCGGGCTCGGCGACCACGGTGCGAGCCCCGGCCACCAGGCCCCACAGGCTCTCCCCGACGGACACGTCGAAGCCCACCGGGGTCTTCTGCAGGACGACGTCCGCGGGCGTCATCCGGTACTGGTTCTGCATCCACAGCAGGCGGTTGACCAGGCCGGCCCGGGTGTTCATCGCCCCCTTGGGGCGGCCGGTCGAGCCCGAGGTGTGGACGACGTAGGCCAGGTGCCGGGGGTCCGTCGGGCGCGGCGGCATCGGCCCGCACGCGGCGATCAGCGCCGCGTCGGCGTCCACGCGCACCGTGGCGGCGTGCGCGCCGACGCCCGCCGCCTCCAGCGCGGCCCGCCGGCCGACGACCACCGGCGCCCGCACGTCGTCGAGCATGTACCCGATCCGTGCCGCCGGGTAGGACGGGTCGAGCGGGACGTACGCGCCGCCGCTGAGCAGTACGGCGACCAGCGCGACGAGCTGGTCGACCGAGCGGTCCAGCAGGACGCCGACCCGGACCTCCGGGCCGACGCCGAGGCCGGCCAGGTGGGCGGCGAGCCGGCCGGCCCGGTCGGTGAACTCCCCGAAGGTGACGTCGAGCGTGCCGTCGGTGACGGCGACGGCGTCCGGGGTGGCGCGCGCCCGGTCCAGGATCAGCGCCGCCAGGTCCGGCGGGCTCTCGTCGTGGTACGGCACGGTGTGCCCTTCTCCTCCTGTCACCGCAGGCTCGCCGGTCGCATGTCGGTCCACACGGCCGCGATGTGCTCCAGGCACTCGGCCCTGGACCCGGTCGGCCCGCCGGTCCGCCAGCCGGTGGGGACGGGCCGCCCGGCCGGCCAGATCGAGTACTGCTCCTCGTCGTTGACCACGACCAGGTAGTTGGCCTCGGACTCCGCGCTCATCGCCGAGCCCCCGTTCCCACCATCGGCGCCATGCAGGACAGCAGCTCGTCCAGGGCCTGGTAGAAGCCCTCGATCTCGGCGACCTCGTTGTACAGGTACGCCGACACCCGCAGGGCCTCGCCGCCGGCCAGTTCGGTGACCAGCGGCTGGGCGCACATGTGGCCGCTGCGCACCATGAAGCCGTGCGAGTCGCTCAGCAGCCGGGCGATCTCCCCGGCGGGGACGCCGTCGGCCAGCCGCAGGGTGGCGATCGGGATCCGGTCGACCACGTCCGGCGGGCCGATCAGGCGCAGCTCCGGGCGGGTCAGCGCGCCGCCGACCAGGGCGGCGCTCAGCTCGTCGGCGTGCCGGTGGCGGTCCGGGCCGTCCGTCGCCTCCAGGTATCGGACGGCCGCCGCGCAGCCGATGATCGAGGCGATCGGCGGCGTCCCGGCCTCGAAGCGGAACGGGATGCGCCGCTCCACGCTGCCGTCGAGGTCGACCCAGTCGACCATTCCGCCGCCGACCGCGAGCGGGCGCAGCTTCGCGAGCTGCTCGCTGCGGCCGAACAGGCAGCCGACGCCGGTCGGTCCGAGCATCTTGTGCATCGAGAACGCCATGAAGTCGACGCCGAGTTCGTGGACGTCGATGCGCTGGTGCGGCAGCGACTGCGCGGCGTCGAGCACGATCACGGCGTCGCAGGCGGCGCGGATCTCGGCGACGAGTTCGGCGACCGGGTGGAGCACGCCGGTGACGTTGGAGCAGTGGTTCAGGGCGACCACCTGGGGCCGCCCCTCCAGGAGCTTGCGGAAGTGGTCGCGGTCCAGGCGGCCGTGCTCGTCCACCCCGGCCAGGTCGAGGCGGCCGATCCGCCGCCAGGGCAGCAGCTGGGAGTGGTGCGCGTCTAAGCAGCCGACGATGTACGGGTCGTCGGGCAGGTCGAGGCCGCTGGCGACCAGGTTGAGCGCCTCGCTGGTGTTGCGGGCCCAGACCACCTCGTTGGTGGCCGCGCCGATGTGCCGGGCCAGCACCACCCGGGCGGCCTCGTACGCGTCGGAGGCTTCCTCGGAGAGCCGGTGCTTGCCGCGGTGGATGTTGGCGCCGTTGGTCTCGTAGTACTCGGTGACGGCGTCGATGACCGGGCGGGGCTTCAGGGTGGTGGCAGCGTTGTCGAGGTAGGAGATCCGCTGCCCGTCGATCTCGCGCAGCAGCGCCGGGAAGTCGGCCCGGTAAGGGTTCTGAGCGGTCATCACGCCCCCTCCGAGGAGATGTGGGAGATGCAGGGTTGGAACTTTCCGCTGCGTTCGCTAGCGATGTAGTCGACGGCCCGGAGCCGGGCGGTGGTCGGCGCGAGGGCGTCGGCAAGCCGGGCTTCGAGCGCCGCGAGGTCGGCGGGCTCCGGCTCGGTGTTGGTGACGTAGCGGAAGGTGAAGTTGCCGCTCCGGTCCTGTTCCAGCTGGTAGAGGTCCATCCAGCGCGGGTCGCCGACGGCGGCGTCGACGGACGCGGGGGTGACGACGCCGCCGCCCGGCAGCCGGACCAGGTGGGTGCCCCGGCCCTCGATGCGGACCTCCGGGAGTTCGCTGCCGCACGCGCAGGAGGCGCCCAGCGGGGTGAACCAGTCGCCGGTGGCGTAGCGGATGCGCGGGATCAGGCTGTCGTCGAGCGTGGTGACGTACAGCTCGCCCATCCGGCCGTCCGGCACGGGCTCGCCGTCCCGGACGAACTCGGGGTAGAAGTCGACGTCGTTGATGTGGCGCCGGCCGTGGTGGCACTCGAATCCCAGGTAACCCAGCTCGGACATGCCGATCATGTCGCCGATCGGCACGTCCGGCCCCATGAAGTCCTCGATCTGGCGCCGGGCGATCCGGGTCATCAGGGTGTAGCCGCACACGATGTGCAGCGGGCGGGGCGAGGCGATCCGCCGGCCCAGCCGGCGGGCCGCGCGGGTGAGGAACGCGAAGTGCGTGGGGTCGACGACCAGCATGTCGGGCTGGTAGGCCTCGATCTCGTCGAAGGCCTTGGTGAGCTGCCAGTCCGGGGTGGCCAGCAGGTCGTGGGCGACGGTCAGCACCAGGGTGCCGTCCGGGAGGGTCCGGTCCTCCATCGAGGAGAAGCCCGTCGCGCATTCGACGTCCGAGCAGTTCGGCGGCGCGAACCGGCAGATCCTGGGGCGCGCGCCCGGCCGCCACAGCGAGTCGAAGCGGCGGTTGACGCCGAGCGCGGTCGCCTGCCGACGCGCCAGGTCGTAGGACAGGATGGCGCTGTTCAGCCGCTCGCCGGACGTCCCGGAGCTCTGGAAGCGCATCACCCCCGCGGAGCTGAGGGTGTATCCGCCGGCCAGCACGCCGGCCGGGAAGTTGCGCCGGTAGTGGGCCTTCGCGGTCGGCGGGATCCGCCGGAAGTCTGCTGGGTCTTTGATGTCCTCGGGCCGCAGGCCGTTCGCGACCATGTGGTCGCGGAAGAACACGGTGTTCTCGAACGCGTAGACGATCTCGTCCCGCACCGCTTCGAAGCTCGCCACGTCGGTCACGCCATGGCCACCATCAGCGAGCGGTCGCCGGAGTACGGCCTTCGCCCGTGGGCGAACTGCTCATTGTCGACTACCAGGACGTCGCCGGCCTGCCAGGGGAAGGTGATCTCCTCGGCGGCGTACACGGCCCGGATCTCGGCGAGGTCGGCCGCCTCCAGCGGCGAGCCGTCGCCGTACATGGCGTTGCGCGGCAGCTCGTCCTCGGAGAAGCTCTCGCGCAGTTCGCGCTCAACCTCGGCGGGCAGCGAGCTGACGTGGAACAGGTGCGCCTGGTTGAACCACACCTGCCGCCCGGTGGTCCGGGACTTGATGCTGGCCTGGACCACCTGGCGGGTGCGGAGCCGTTCGCCGCCGAGCCACTCGACCTGGATGCCGTGTTCGGCGCAGTAGGCGGTGACCTCGTCGCGCTCCTCGGTCTGGAACGCCTCCTGCCAGCTCAGGTCGAGGCCGTTGCCGAAGTTGCGCACGTACATGACGCCGTGCCGTTCGAAGCGCTCGCGGGTCGCCGCCGACAGGCGCTCGTACACCCGCGCGCTGTCCGCGAGCGGCGTCTCGCCGCCCTCGGCCGCCGGGACGACGCTGGCGAAGAACAGCGTGGCCGGCCACGCGTCCGCGTAGGACATCTCGTTGTGCAGCGGGATGGCCTGGTCGGCCGGGTACTCGGTGGAGGTGAAGACCTTGCCGTCGACCCGGGTGCGGGGCGTGGAGCGGTTGGTGTAGTCGAGCAGCTCCCCCGACATGGCGGTGGCCAGGTCGGCGAGCCCGGTCGGGTCGAGCGGGCTGAAGCCGCGCAGCAGGACGGCTCCGTGCTCGTCGCGCAGCCGCTTCAGGGTGTCGCCGGAGCCGGACAGCCAGTCGCGGGCGTCGAGCCCGGCGACCACCGGCTCGCACCGCACCGCCCGGGTCCCGTCGAGCAGCGGGGCGGTCCGTACGAGGTCGCCGCCGCCGACTGACACCGGCTTGCGCTGCCGGCTGAACCGGCTGGTCGTCCCGGTCTGTTCGGACGTCATTCCCCCGCCTCCTTCTTCTTCAGGAGCTGGTCGATCAGCTCGGCGAGCTCGGACACCACGGGCCGCTCGAACAGGTCGCGCAGCTTGACACTGACCTTGAACTCCAGGCGCAGCTTCGCGATCAGCTGGGTGGCGAGCAGCGAGTGCCCGCCGATCTCGAAGAAGTCGTCCTCGGCGCCCACCCGGCTCAGCAGCAGCACCTGCGCCACCACGGCGGCGACGGCCCGCTCGGTGCCGGTCCGGGGCTCGACGAAGGAGCCGGCGGCCGCGTCGTAGGAGCCGGGTTCGGGGAGCATCGCCGCGTCGATCTTGCCGGTGCTGGTGAGCGGGAAGGACTCCAGCGCCACCAGGTGTGCGGGGATCATGAACTCGGGGAGGCGTTCGGCCAGGAACTCGCGGAGCCACTCGGCGGATCCGCGGCTGCCCTCGGCGTCGATCAGGTAGCCGATCAGGTGCGCGGCCATGCTCTCGCCGGTGTGCACGACCAGGCTGCCCGTCACCCGGGGGTGCTGCCGCATGACGGACTCGATCTCGCCGATCTCCACCCGGAAGCCGCGCACCTTGATCTGGCGGTCGATCCGGCCGAGGAACTCGACGCTCAGGTCGGGCAGCAGCCGGGCCCGGTCGCCGGTGCGGTACATCCGGGCGCCCGGGGCCTCGCTGAACGGGTCGTCGAAGAAACGTTTCTGCTCCTCCGCGGTGCCGGTCAGGTAGCCCTGGGCCACGGAGTTCCCGCCGATCCACAGCTCGCCGGGGACGCCCACCGGCAGCGGCCGCCCCTCGGCGTCGAGGACGTAGGCGCGGGCGTGCCGCATCGGCCTGCCGAGTGGCACGGTGGAGGTCAGAGCGGCCAGCTCGTTGCCGGTGACCTGCCCGCAGAGCACGCCGACGGTGGTCTCGCTCGGGCCGTAGTGGTTGTACAGCCGGCAGTCGCCCAGGAAGGTCCGGATCATGTTGAACGCGCCCCAGGCGAACGGCTCGCCGCCCAGCACCAGCGCCTGACGCGGGATCAGCCGGACCGGGTCGTCGGCGACCGCGAAGACGGCCTCCAGGTGGGACGGGGTGATCTTGAGGAGGTCGTACTCCTCCTGGGCCAGCAGCTCCGCGAGTGCCTGTGCGTCCGCCGAGACGTCGGCGGCGACGACCCGCAGCCGGCCGCCGGTCATCAGCGGCGGGAACAGCGCGGTGTTGCCGAGGTCGGTGCCCAGGCTGCTGAGCGCGACCGCGTCGACCTCGCCGTCCAGCCCGAGCCGGTCGAGGACGCCGTCCAGGTAGGCCGCGAGCTGCCCGTGCCCGACCAGCACGCCCTTCGGGGCGCCGGTGGAGCCGGAGGTGAACAGCACGTACGCCAGGTCCTCGTCGGCGCTCTGCACGTCGAGGCGGCCGGCGTCGTGCCGCATACATACTGTCAGATCCCTGTCGACCAAAATGACGTCGCAGTCCGTGGGCGGCTCCGCGTCGGCGGTGGCGACGACGTGGCGCAGGCCGACGGCCTCCGCGATGGCCGACCGGCGCTTGGCCGGCAGCCGGGGGTCGACCGGGACGTAGCCCGCGCCGGCCTTGGCGATCGCCAGCATCGCCACGATCGCCAGGTCGGACCGTTCGAGGCAGAGGCCGACCGAGCCGCCGGGGGCCACGCCGCGGCCGGCCAGCTCACGGGCCAGGCGGTTGGCCGCCTCGTCCAGCTCGCGGTAGCTCCAGGAGCGGTCGTTCGTCCGCAGCGCGGTGCGGTCGGGGAAGCGGTCGGCTGCCTGCTCGACCCGCCGGTGCCAGTGCGCGGGGCGCTGCGCCGGGGGCTGCGCGGCGTTGGCGGCGGCGACCAGCTCGCGGGCGGCGTCGGCGTCGAGCATGGCGACCGAGCCGACGGTCGCCGAGGTGTCGCCGGCCAGGGCCGTCAGCGCGGCGCGCAGACAACAGAGCAGCGCCTCGGCGCCGCCCTCGGCCAACCCCAGGACCTGGTGGCGCAGTTCGATCCGGATCCCGTCGCCGGTGCGGCGGGCCCGGACGGCGACCTTGCGGGCGTCGCGGGCCGCCTCCACCCACAGGTCCGCGTACGGCAGCGCCGCGTCGGACGGCAACTCGGCCGGCTCACCGAAGGCGAAGCCCGTGACGCCGCCGGCGCGCTGCGGGAGCGCCTCCGCGAGGCTGTCGGCGAGCTCCGCGGGCGCGGCCAGCTCCCGGTTCACCGCGGCCAGCAGACCGGCCAGCGCGGTGTCGGCGGACACCTCGACCAGGACCGGCAGCGGGCTCTCGAACTGGCCGACAGCCGTGGCCAGTTCGCTGAACCGGCGGCCCGGCAGCATGGCGTCGACCGCGAGCGACTCCGGCCGCCCGGTGGCGTGCCAGAGCGCGACGATCCAGCCGGTCAGCAGGACGCCGCGCAGGCCGTCCTCGGACGGGCCGGCGAGGTCCCGCAGCGACTGCGCCAGCAGCGCCGGGACCGTCCACGCCGTGCTCTCGTGGCCGGTCTCGGTGGACCGGAGCTCCAGCGGCAGGCGCAGCGGCGGCAGGGCGGTCAGTTGCGCCCGGCGCTCGGCCGCGGCCTCGGCCTGCTCCGCCGCCGGGGCCGCCTCCTCCAGCTGGACCTGCGTGTAGTCCGCGTACTGGACGATGTCCTCGCGGCTCCACGACGCGCCGTTCAGCTGCGCGCCGTAGGCCTGCTGGAGATCCCGGAAGAAGACCTCGGCGGACGCCTCGTCGATGCTCAGCCGGGGCGCCGAGAGGACCAGCGACCGGCTGCCGTCGGCGTGGGTGAACAGGACCAGGCGCAGGGCGTTCTCGAAGCCGTCCGCGGCGGACTCGGCGCGGACCAGGGCGGCCAGGGCCGCGTCGTCGCCCGCGCCCTCCGCCAGCTCGGTCCGCGGCTCGTCCTCGATCACCATCAGCCGGGTGCTGTTCTCGCCGAGGACGGTGCGGTAGGCGGAGCGGAGGCTCTCGTGCGCCGCGGCCACGTCGTGGAGCGCGCGTTCGAGCACCGCACGGTCGATCGGGCCTGCGAGGCGCACCCCGGCCACCGTGCGCCCCGGCGCTCCGGCGGGGGCGAGGCGAAGGAGCCGCTCCTGCTGGCGGGAAAGACGGAAACCCTCCCAGGACTGGGTCACCGGTTCTCCTCCGGATCGATCCACAATTCGCCTCCAGTGAATGTGTTCCAGGTCTTGATCGTGTCCGGGCCGAAGTACTCGGCCGCCATCTTCCAGAACCCCGCGTATTCCGTCGGAAGGTCCACCAGGGTGTGACCGACCTGGGGGGGCATGTGCGCCAGGACATCGCCGAGCTTCAGCCGGAGGATGTCCAGGTACTGTTCGCGGTCCAGCGGTATTTCCTCGCCGGTCCGACGGTCCTTCAGTTCGGGCGTCCCGCTCGGCCGCATGATCCGGCGGAAACTCTTTCCGAGTGAGGCGTAGCTCATCACGGAGAAGGTGAAGATCACCTTCTCGACCTCGGGGCCCACGATCTCCCGGACCACGACCCGCTTGCTCTCCGGAATGGAGTCGGGGTCGTCGTTGTGCAGGCCTTCGGTGCCGTAGGAGCCGTGGAAGAGCCCGGCGAGGCAGACGGACTCCTTCGCCTTCATGTCCTGCAGAATGGCGCAGGCGCGGAACATGTGCTCCACCAGGGTTCCGTCCTGGTGCGCGACCTTGTGCATGCCCAGTCGCACCAGGTCGTCCCGATATGTCTCTGGATCAAACACTCGACGCTCCCTCCTTGCTCTCCTGAGTGCTGTCGCCGATGTCGAGATCGGAGACGGTTCGAATGCGCGGGAACGGCGAGAGGAACGTCATGGCGGCGGGGACGAGGAATCCGACGCCGATGACGGCCAGCGTGGTCCGGCCGCCGAAGGCGTCGCCCAGGAAGCCGGCGGTGAGCGCGCCGATGGGCAGCGTGCCCCACACCACGAAGCGCATGGCGCCCGTCGTCCGAGCCATCAGATGGGCCGGGGTGATCATCTGACGGATGCTGATGACGTTGATGTTGAACAGCGGCTCGGCCGCGGTGACCAGCAGGTATCCGAGCGTGAGCGCGGCGATCGCCAGGGGCGACCGGCCGCTGGACATCGCCAGGAACAGGCCGCCGAGGCCGCCGACGCACATCGACAGCACGATGCACCAGCCCAGGCCGCGCCAGGCGATGATCCGCGCCACCACCAGGACCGCGAGGAACGAACCCACGCTGCCCACGAAGACGACCACCGCGACGGTCGCCGAGCTCAGCTTCAGCTCGCTCTCCAGATGCACGAAGAAGATCGTGATCAGGGCGCTGGTCAACAGGTTCCAGGTCGCGGCGATGGCGGCGTTCCAGCGCAGGAAAGCCGATTCGCCGACGAACCGGAGACCGGCCTTGAAGTCCCGCCAGATCGTCGAGCCCTGCCGCCTGGCCGGCCTCCGGTCGGGCGCGCGGATCGAGTGCACGAACAATGCCGAAAGGGCGTACGAGGTGGCGTCTACCAGGATGGCGATCGGCGCCGACACGGCCTTCAGCAGCACCGCGGCGAATCCGGGCCCGGACATGTTGCCGATCGACCTGCTGGTCTCCAGCCACCGGTTCGCCGTCAACAACTCTCCGGCGACGACGACATCGGTCAGAGTGCTCTGATAGGCGATGTCGAAGAAGACGGTGCACGAGCCGACCACGAAAGCAACCGCGAACAGCCACTCGATGGTCAGGGAGTGCGAGAACATCAGCACCGGAATCAGCAGCAGCGTCGCGGCCCGGACCCAGTCCATGATGATCAACACCCGGCGCGAACGCCAACGGTCGATCAGGACGCCGGCGAAAATGCCGAACAGCAGGAACGGCGCGCGCGACAGCGCGTTCAGGGTGCCCACTTCCGAGGCGCGGGCGTCCAGAACGGCGAGGGCGGTCAGCGGAAAAGCGATGAGACTGACCTGTGAGCCCATGATCGAGATGGACTGCGCACTCCAGAGCCTGCGGAAGTCCGGCCGTTCTGCGGCGAACGACCACCATTTCCTGCCACCTGCCGCCTTACCGGTCATCGGTCTTCCACAGATTCTCCCGAGCCTCCACGAGAAACACAGACAATCAACACCTCTTGGTCACCGCGCAGGGCGGAGCACCCCACGGCGCCCGGTGCTTGATCGTGCCCAGTTGTGCTTCCCGGCCGCTTCCGGGCCACTTCCACACCGATTCGCCCAGCGCGCCGGCCCGCCCGGCCCGCACCCGGCCACCCGCCCTTGACCGGCCATTGACCGATTGATCAAGTCTGCTTACGCTCTGTATTGTTCGGGTCTTGACAAGCCCATCCGCCCGATGGAAGCTCCGGGGGTCGCCGACCACAGATCTCCGCCGCCCTCCGCGGGAGACTGGACCGGCTCATCGACCTGACGGGGGTGCGTGTGGTGCGGGAGGACATTGCCATCACGTCGCCGGCGGGCATCACCATTCGTCCCGGCCCGCCCCGCGGACCCCTTGTCGACTGACATTCGTCGACGGCCTTGCCATCCGGCCTGTCCGGCTGTGGAGTGTCCGCCGTAACCGACGTTCAAGCCGAGGAGACTCCCCGCCCGCAGGCGTCGATCACACCTGCCACCGGGGATCACCGCCGCCGTACCGCGTCGACGCGCCCACCGGCGCGACCGACCGCGGGGCATCCGCGGCCCAGCCCGATAGGAAGGTGGGACAAGAGGTGGGAACTCCGCAGCAGGGTCTGCGATTCGGAATTCTCGGCCCCGTCGTGCTCTGGCACGACGACCGGGAGGTCGACCTGGCCACACGCCCGTCACGCACCCTGCTGGCGCGCCTCCTCCTCGCCCTCGACCGGGCCGTGCACGTCGACATCCTGATCGACGCCGTCTACGGCAGCAAGCCGCCGCGATCGGCCCGCAACCAGATCCAGAAGAGTGCCTGCGAGCTGCGCGCCAAGGGCGTGGAGCTCACCGCCCGGGATGGCAGCTACCTGCTGAGCTCCATCCCGGAGGCCCTGGACGCCGAGAAGTTCAGCGAACTCGTCGACCAGGCACGGTCGTTACCGGATCCCCAGGAACGCGCCAACGCGCTGCGGCACGCCGACTCGCTGTGGCGCGGCCCCACGCTCGACCGCCTCGACGCCAGCGTGTTCCGCTCCGCGGCCGCCGAGTGGGACGAGAAGCGCCTGGTGGCGGTGATCGAACGCATCGAGGCCGAGATGCTCTGCCACCAGCACCGCCAGGTCATCCCCGAACTGCGGCGGCTGATCATCGAGCACCCGCTCAACGAGAACCTCCACACCCTCTTCATGATCGCCTGCTACCACGCCGGCCGGATCAGCGAAGCGGCCCGCTGCTACTCCGCCCTGCGCGTCCAACTCGCCGAGGAATTCGGCATCGACCCGCCCGCCGCCCTCCAGGAGGTCCACCGCATGATCCTCCGCCAGGACCCCGACCTGATCCGCATCACCACCCTCCACCAGGTCGAAGCCCTCGCCGAGGGAGCCCTCACCCACGCCTCCTGACGCCGGCCGCGCCGCCGCGGACTAGGAGCTGTCCGGCCGATCATGTGACTTTCGCTTGCCCTGGTCGTTGATTCGGGCATGGGGCGGGGTGATCTGACGGATACCGAGTGGGAGAGGCTGCGGCCGTTCCCGCCGGTCAGCAACAGGCGTTGTGGCCGGTGGCAGGACCACCGGCAGGTGATCGACGGGATTCTGCACCGGGTGCGGACCGGGGTGCACTGGCGCGACCTGCCAGAGCGGTTCGGGCCGTGGAAGACGGTCTATGAGCGCCATCGCCTCTGGTCCGCCGACGGTACCTGGGAACGGCTCTTGCAACAGGTCCAGTCCGCGGCCGACGCAGCCGGCGACATCGACTGGGACATCTCGGTGGACTCCACCATCGTGCGCGCCCACCAGCACCCGGCCGGTGCCCGCACCGACCCCCGCTGGCGCTCACTGACTCAAAGGGGGACGAGGCGCTGGAACACCAGGACGAAACTCCGTGGCAGAGCCTCGCCGGCCGGCTGGTGGAGGTGGTGCAGGAGGCGAGGGCCTGGGTCGTTCACGCGGTGGCTTCACCAGCAAAATCCACCTGAGCGCGGACGGTCTCTGCCGCCCGCTGTCCCTGATCGTCACGCCGGGGCAGCGGGCCGACTGCACCCAGTTCATTCCGGTGCTGGAGAAGATTCGGGTCCCGCGGCTCGGGCTGGGCAGGCCCCGCAAGAAGCCGGACAGCGTCGCGGCCGACAAGGCCTATAGCAACGGTCCGTGCCGCGACTATCTGTGGCGGCGCGGCATTCGGCACACGATCCCGGAGAAGGCCGACAGCCAGGCTGCCCGCCTGCGCAAAGGATCGCGAGGCGGACGGCCCCCGGCTTCGACGACGAGCGGTACAAGAGGCGCAACACTGTCGAGAGGGCCATCAACAAGCTGAAGAACTCCCGCGCCGTCGCGACCCGCTACGACAAGCGCGGCTACGTCTTCCTCGGCACCGTCACCGCGGCCACTCTGGTCATCCGGCTGCGGGCTTGAGGCCCTCACAGGGCGAAGGGTCGGTACTCCAGAGCCTGATCGACGACCTCGGCAGCTGTCAGCTCCCGCCCCTTGGGCCAGAAGATCAAGTCGCTTACTTAGCCGGTTGGACAGCCAAGGGCCCTGCCCAGCGCCTCCAGCACGCCGTAGGCCTCGGCATCGTCGGCATAGTCCGCTTCCCTGATCTTCTGCACCAACGCAACGGCCGTTGCACGAGCCATCACCGCCACAGCTACCCCTCCCAGAAGAGGGCCAGCCTAGACAGTCACATGATCGGCCGGACAGCTCCTAGTCGCAGCCACCCGCCCTGACCGTGGAGCTGGACGGTGATCCTGGTTGCGCCGCGGGCGTGGCGGTCGGCGTTGGTAGCGGCCTCCTGGGCGATCCGCAGGACCGCGGCGGCGATCTCGGCCGGTGCGCCGTCCAGTTCCTCCTCGCCGCTGACGGCGATCTCGGGGCGGGGCTGTTGCCGGGCCGGGCGAGGGCGGTGAACTGACGGGCCAAGATCGCGCGGGCGGTGAACGAGGATGGTCGCTGGCCGTACGTCTGGGACGGACCCGCCCCGGTGCTGGCTGAGCCTCGTCCCTTGCCGCTGCTCTTGTTGGACTCCGACGAGGTCTCGGCCGAGTGGCAGGGGAAGGGCGTCGGAAGATGCGCCTGGCCGTTCCAGGGGCGCTCGCCGTCGAGTATCCGGCCCCGATCCAGGGTCACGAGCCGGATGCGCCGTGGCGGCTATGACTCGGAGGGCCCCGTAGCCCGGCGGCCGGACCGAGAAGCGATGGAGGAGCTTCGCCGGGCCGGGGAACGGGACGTTTCTCCCTTCTCGCGGGGGTCTGTACGCCCGCCGATGGAGCCCTGGCCGGCGGCGGCCATGTTCGTGTGCGGCCCGCAGCGGTGATCGGTTGGCTGCTCGCCGGCCAGGGCTCTGGTCGTGTCTCAGACCTCGCCGAGGGGGACGTCCGGGTCGGCCAGGGCCTTGACGTCGACCACCCGCTTGCTGCGCACCAGTTCGCGGATCGGGTCGGTGATGTCCCAGATGTTGACGTTCATGCCGGCGAGCACCCGGCCGCCGGAGAGCCAGAAGGCGATGAACTCGCGGGTGGCCGGGTCTCCGCGGAACACCACCCGGTCGTAGCCGCCCGGCTCGACGTAGCCGACGTACTCCATGCCGAGGTCGTACTGGTCGGTGAAGAAGTACGGCACCCGGTCGTGGACCGCGTCCGGGTGCCCGAGCATCGCCCGGGCGGCGGTCTGCGGCTGGTTGAGGCCGTTGGCCCAGTGCTCGACGCGGATGTGGGTGCCGAACAGCGGGTGGTAGGCGTTGGCGACGTCGCCGGCCGCGTGGACGTCGGGGTCCGAGGTGCGCAGCCGCTGGTCGGTCTTGATGCCGTTGTCGATCTCCAGCCCGGCCGCCTCGGCGAGTTCGGTGGCGGGGGAGATGCCGATGCCGACCACCACCGCGTCGGCCGGCACCTCGGTGCCGTCGCCGAGCCGTACGCCGCCGACCGTGCCGTCCGCGCCGGTCAGTTCGGTGACCTGGACGCCGAAGCGCAGGTCCACGCCGTGGTCGCGGTGCAGGTCGGCGAAGACCTGGGCGACCTCCCGGCCCAGCACCCGCAGCAGCGGCAGCTCCATCGCCTCCAGGACGGTCACCTCGGCGCCCGCCGTCCGGGCCGCGGCCGCCACCTCCAGGCCGATCCAGCCCGCCCCGATCACCGCGATCCGGGCGCCCGGGCGCAGCGCCGCCTTGATCCGGTCGCTGTCCTCGACCCTGCGCAGGTACAGCACGCCGTCCTGGTCGGCGCCGGGCACCGGCAGTCGGCGCGGCACGGAGCCGGTGGTCAGCAGCAGCTTGGCGTACTCCACCCGGCCGTCGTCGGCGAGTGTCACGGTGTGCCCGGCGGGGTCGATCGCGGCCACCCGGGTGCCCAGGCGCAGCGTGACGTCGTGCTCGGCGTACCACTGCGGCGGGTGGACGTAGATCTTCTCGCGGGACTCCTTGCCGAGCAGGTAGCCCTTGGACAGCGGCGGGCGCTCGTACGGGCGCTCGTGTTCCTCGCCGATCAGGACGATGCCGCCCCGGTACCCGGCGTCGCGCAGGGCCTCGGCGGCCTTGGCGCCGCCCAGGGACGCCCCGACGATCACGATCGGACGCTCGCGCCCGGTCCCGGCCTGTGTGTCCGCCATCTCGACTCCTCAGCTCTCGCCCGCAGATCCGGGGCCAGCCTGCCGCCGTACGGGTGGCGTGTCGAGACGGCGGCGGGCGCGCCGCTCCCTGCTCGCCCGTTCGGGTGAACGTGTGGTGCCCGGCGGCTCCGGGTCGCGTCCTACGGTGTCATCGCCTCCCGGACCAGGGCGGTGTCGGTGAACTGCTCGAAGCGGACGATCCGGCCGCAGCGCACGGTGAAGTGGTGGGCGACCCGGACGGCGAGCGGTTTCCCGGTGGCCCGGTGGACGGCCGTGTAGCGGGCCAGGACGACCACGTTCTCGCCGTCCACCACGTAGGTGTCGTCGTGCGTCGTCCAGTCCTCCCATTCGGCGGCGAGGCGCTCCATCACGTGGGTGGTGACGCCCTTGGGGGTGCGGTAGGTGCCGGCCAGCGGGAAGCCCGCCATCTCGGTCCACTCGACGTCGTCGGCCAGGGTGGCGCGCAGCGCGGCCAGGTCGCCCCGGGCGGAGGCCAGGTACTGGCGGCGGACCACGTCGGCGGGCGCGGGGGACTCGGCGAAGGCGGCGACGTCCCGGGGGATCTCGATCATCGGCTCGTCACCCCCAGGCCATTTCGCCCATGGCGACCTTGGTGCCGATGTCGACGGCCATGCGCAGCCCGAGCTGCGGGAAGCGCCGCTCCAGTGCCTCCTTGGCGGACTCCGCGTCGGCCGCCCGGCCGAGCTCCGTCTCGAACGCGCGCAGGTAGGCGCGGGTGTGGTCGACGGCGTTCATGTCGGTGGGCGCGTCGGCGACCCGGTGGCCGGCCGCCACCCAGGTCGGGTGCAGGGCCTCCATGCCGTCCAACAGGTCGATCCAGGCGGCGCGTTGGGCGGCCTGCGGGGTGTCGGCCGTCCACACGTGTAGGCCCTCGAAGAGCAGCACTCCGCCGAGCACCGCGCGGTGGTGGTGCTGCCACAGGTAGTGCCGGTCGGGCAGGTGGAAGTCGGCGCCGCGCACCTCGAAGCGGTGGCCCTCGAAGACGATCTCGTCCCCGTGCAGGACCTCGGGCCGGACCAGCCGGGTCGGCAGCTCGGGGCCGAGGTGGGACCAGGCGCGCAGCTTGGCGTGGAAGGTCTCCTGGATGTGCTCGACGGTCGACGCGGTGGCGAGGAAACGGGCCTGCGGGAAGGCGTCCTGGACCTCCTGGGCGCCGAAGTAGAAGTCGGGGTCGCCGTGGCTGATGAACACGGTGGTCAGCCGCTTGCCGCCGGCCCGCACCCGCTCGACCAGGCGGCGGCCGTCGGAGCGGGTGAACCCGGCGTCCACCAGCAGGGCGTCCTTGGGGCCGGTGACCAGGACGGACGTCTTGTTGAGCGAGCTGTCGGGGCTGTCGATGATCTCGAAGTCCAGGGCACTCATCGGGGTCGAGCATCCTTCCTCGCGGCGGGCACGCCTCGTCGCCAGGATCCGTGGTGGCGGCCCGGTCCGCATCCGGAGCGGCGGGGCGCCGGGCGCTCTACCGGCTCGACCTGGCGGGCAGCGCCCGGCTCGGCTGGGACTTCCTGAAGGCGCTGCTGCGGTGGGCGGTGCCGTGGTGGTGCTCATGGCGAGTCAGCACGACGGTCAGCAGGGAGCAGGGAGCAGGGAGCAGGGAGCAGGGAGCAGGACCTGGAGACGGAGACGTGGGACGGGAACAGGAACCGCCCGGAACACGTTCGTCCCGTCATGACCGACGATGAGGCCGCTGTCGCCCTGCCCGTTGACTCGCCCGTTGACCAGCCCGAGATCCTCCGTTACGCCGCCTTCGCGACCCGCCCCGACGGCGGCAACCCGGCCGGCGTGGTGCTCGACGCCACCGGACTCACCGACGGGCGGATGCTCGCCATCGCCGCCGAGGTCGGGTACTCGGAGACCGCCTTCCTGACCCCCGGGCCCGCTCAAGGAACGTACGCCGTACGGTACTTCAGCCCGCTCGCCGAGGTCCCGTTCTGCGGGCACGCCACCGTCGCCTCGGCCGTGGCGCTGGCCGAGCGGACCGGACCCGGGCGGTACGTGTTCGGCACGGCGGCCGGCGATGTCCCGGTCGAGGTCGAGCGCGACGCCGACGACTCGCTGCGGGCGACGCTCACCAGCGTCGAGCCGAAGACCGAGGAGACGCCGCAGGCCGACACCGCCGAGGCGCTCGCCCTGCTGGGCTGGTCCGCCGCCGACCTCGACCCCGCCCTGCCCCCGCGCATCGCCTACGCGGGCGCCCGCCACCTGGTCCTCGCCGCCGGCACCCGCTCACGCCTCGCCCGCCTCGACTACGACTTCGACGGCCTGGCCGCCTACATGCGCGCCCGCGACCTGACCACCCTGCAACTCGTCTGGCGCGAGGCCCCCGAGGTCTTCCACGTCCGCGACCCCTTCCCGGTCGGCGGCGTCGTCGAGGACCCGGCCACCGGCGCCGCCGCCGCTGCCTTCGGCGCCTACCTGCGCGAACAGGGTGCCGTGACGGCCCCGGCGGTGCTGACGCTCCACCAGGGCGAGGACCTCGGCCGCCCCGGCGTCCTGCGGGTCGAACTGCGCGCGGAGGACACCCGGGTGCGGGTCTCGGGCACGGCGGTGGCGATCCCGTAGCGCGCCCGCCGGCGGTCCTCTCGCCGGCGGCCCTCCCTCCGGACAGTATGTACCTACTAGTATGGACGGAACTGGGGGGTGGGCTCGGTCCTGGCCGCCCCGAAGGACGGCGGCCGACGGCCGAGAGAGAGGAACCGCGATGCCCTTCGTACGGATCGACGCCCTGCGGGCCGACGGCGCCCGACTGGACGCGCTCGGCCGCGCGGTGCACGAGGCTCTGATGGAGACCATCGGGATCCCGCCGGAGGACCACTTCCAGGTCCTGGTCGGCCATGACGGCGTCAACAGCACGCTGCGCTACGGCGATTACCTCGGCGTGCACCGCGACGAAGGCATCGTCTACATCGCGATCACGCTGCGTGCCGGGCGGACGCCCGAACGGAAACGGGCGCTGTACCGGCGGATCGCCGAACTCGCCGAGCGGTACGCGGGCACCGAGCCGCGCAACGTGTTCGTGACACTGACCGAGAACGCGGCGATCGACTGGTCCCTCGGCGACGGCCTGGCCCAGTACGCCCCGGACTGCGGCTCGGAAGCCCCTGGGCACGGGGACCCAGCCTGACCGAAGTCGCCGCGCCGGACCGGCGGTTCGCTGTCGGCCGAGCCGTCAGCCGCGCCGTCGGCCGCGCCGGAAAACCGTTCGCGTCAGGGGGCCTGCATGGGTCACGCTGCCCGGATGCAGCGAGCGAACAGCCGTACCGTGACGGTCGATCTCACCCACGGGCGCGAGTACTTCGGCCGGCTGGGCCCCTTCGAGGCCGGCCTCGGCTGGTGGTCCTCCGTCGACGGGGTGGTGGAGCGGGCGGCGGAGCTGGCCGGGGTGCCGGTGCTCGTGCTGCGGCTGGTCGACGGGCACAGTGCGGACGCCGGGCACGGCGGCCGGGTGCGCTACCACGCGGAGGCCCTGCGGCGGCCGACCGCGCTCGACCCCCTTCCCCCGGACGGCGAAACGGCCGCGCTCCTGGCCCCCGCTCCGCGGCGCGCCGCCTGGGCGACGCCGCAGGGGCTGCGCGAGGCGCTGGCCTGGGCGGAGGCGGAGCTTGCGGCGGCCGGCCGCCCGACTGCCGGCCCCGCGCGGCAGATCCGCACCTGGAATCTCTCCGGTCTCTTCCGCCTGCCGACCGCCACGGGCACCGACGCCTGGCTGAAGACCACCACGCCCGCATTCAACGCCCGTGAGGGCGAGGTCATCGCGCTGCTCGGCGGGGTCGACGCCGCGCTGGTGCCGACCGTACTCGCCGAGGAGCCGGCGGGCGGGCGGCTGCTGCTCGACCACGTGCCCGGGGACGACTGCTGGAGCCCGTCCGCCGGGACGGTCGCCGATCTCGTCCCCAGACTGGTGGCCGCCCAGGCGGCGCTGGCCGAGCGCCGGGCCGCCCTCGCCGGCCTGCGCGACCGGACGCCCGGCACGCTGCTCGCCCAGCTGCGGACGCTGCTCGACCGGCTCCCCGCCGAAACCGACCTGACGCCCGAGGAGGCGGACCGCCTCCACGCCTTCGCCGCCGACCTCCCCGAGCTGCTGGACCGGCTCGCCGACTGCGGCCTCCCCGAGACCCTGGTGCACGGCGACTTCCACCCGGGCAACTGGCGCTCCGACGGCGCGCGTTCGGTGATCGTCGACTACGCCGACTCCTGCCTCGGACACCCCGCCCTGGACGGGCTGCGCCCCCGCGCCTACCTCACCCCGGACGCCTGGCGGCACCACGCCCGGGTCTGGACGGACGCCTGGCGGGACCACGCCCCCGGCTCGGACCCGCAGCGAGCCCTGGAGCTCGCCGAGCCGCTCCACCACCTGTCGTACGCGCTGCGGTACCAGGAGTTCCTGGACCACATCGAGCCCAGCGAACGCCCCTACCACGAAGGCGATCCGGCCGCCGAGCTGCGCGCCGTCCTCGCCTCGGCGCAGCGCGGCCGAGGAGTGCCCCGGCCGTAGCCCGCCGCCGGGCGGAAGGCGGCCGGCGGCGGGCTACGGCCCGGCCCCGCGGACGCCCCGGCCCGGCTCCACGGCCGGGCTCCACGGCAGCCCTCACCCCCGGAGCAGGCCGCGCAGTTCCCCGATTCCCAGCAGCCGTACGAGCAGCAGGAACAGCAGCGCCATCGCGACGCCGCCCGCGGCCAGCGAGACGGCCGGCAGCCAGGAGGCCGGTACCGGGCCGTGGCCGCAGGAGCGGGCGACGAGCCAGCCGGCGGCCCCGGCGCCGGTCGCGGCCGCGGTCGACTTGGCGTAGGTGCGGCAGATCCGCCGGCCGTCGAGGAGCCCGCCGGTGCGCCGTCGCAGCCGCAGGGCGGTGAGCAGCAGACCGACCGCGTAGGACAGGGCGTAGGCGGCGGCCATCCCGGTGACCGACCACCGGGGCGGCAGCAGCAGGTGGCAGGCGACGGCCAGGGCGATGTCGATGCCGCCGATCCACAGGGCCATCCGGAAGGGCGTGCGGGTGTCCTCGAAGGCGTAGAAGCCGCGCAGCAGGAGGTACTGGGCGGAGAACGGGATCAGACCGAGGCCGAAGGCCTGCAGCATGTGGCCCAGCGGGGCGGTCGCCGCGGAGTCGGCGGCGCCGTGGGCGAACACCAGTTGCGCGATCTGTGGGCCGAAGGCGGAGAAGAAGAACGCCGCCGGGACGATGACGACTCCGCTGGCCCTGAGCGCGCGGGACAGGTCGGCGCGCAGGTCGTCGAGCCGGTGCTCGGCCACCGCCCGGCTCATCCGCGGCAGCAGCGCGGTGACGAGGGAGACGGTGACGATCGACTGGGGGAGCATCCAGATCTGCTGGGCGTAGCTGTAGGCGGTGTAGCCGACGCCGTCGCTGGGCAGCGCGGTGTCCGCGGCGGATGCCAGGCGGGTGACCACGGTGCTCGCCACGAGGTTGGCCAGGACGAACAGCAGGGTCCAGCGGGCCGCGCTCGCACTCCTGCGCAGGCCGGTACCGCGCCAGTCGAAACGCGGCCGCAGCCGGAAGCCGGCCGCGTGGGCGTACGGGACCAGGGCGAGCGCCTGGACGGCCAGGGCGAAGGTGGTTCCGACGCCGATCAGCCTGACCTGGGTCACAATCTACGGTCGTCCACCCCGGGTGAGAGGCCTGGTGCCGCCTGCCGCCACGGTCGCAGCAGGCGGCACCGGACGGGCCGTCAGTCCGGCGGGGCGATCCGGTAGCCGCCGCGCGCCGAGTGGAGGGCGAGCGCCTCGACCGGGCAGAACTCCACCGCCTCGGCCAGCCCGTCGGTCAACTCCGCGCCGCCGTCGGCGTATTCCGCCACCGGTCGGGCCCGTCCGTCGGCGTCCAGGGCCAGCGAGCCCGGGGCGCTCAGCGCGCACATCCCGGAGCCGATGCAGCGGTCCCGGTCGACCCGGACCACCACCGCCTCGGTCTCGGCGGGGCCCGTCACCAGGCGACCCGGAGCGAGTTGGGGCTGCGGGTGAGCAGCCCGCGCCGCCAGTCGATGCCGTCGACCGGGTCGGTGGTCCGCAGCGCCGGGAGCCGGCGGGCCAGCCGGTGGAGGGCCAGTTCGAGCTCCATCCGGGCCAGCCACGCGCCCAGGCAGTGGTGGGGGCCGGCGCCGAAGGTGAGCATCGGCGCGGCCAGCGGGGAGAACAGCTCGGTGCGCAGGTCCCCGGTGTAGACCGACGGGTCCAGGTTGGCGGCGCCGGTGTCGGCGGCGACCACGCTGCCGGCCGGGATCGCCACGCCGCCGATCTCCACGTCCTCCACCGTGCGGCGCAGCAGTCCGGGCATGAACTCCTGGGCGTCGCCGAGCGGGACGGCCCGCAGGATCTGCTCGGTCGCGGCGGCGGCGCTCGCCTCGTCGGAGGCGAGCCGCTGCCAGGCCTCGCGGCCTTCGTCCAGCAGGTAGACCAGGGCGTTTCCGAGGCTGGTCATGGTCGTCTCGTGCCCGGCCACCACCAGGCCGACGACCAGCGCGACCAACTGCCCCTCGGTGATCGAGCCGTCCTCGGCGGCGGCCGCGAGCAGGCCGCTGACCAGGTCCTCGCCGGGGGCGGCCCGGCGCTCGGCGATCACCTCGGCGCCGAAGGCGCTGAACTCGGCCATCGCGGCGGAGATCGCCTCGGCCGGGAAGGCGGTGGTGGACAGCGCGTGGTCGCTCCAGTGCGCGAGCCGCTTGCTGTCCAGGTTGTCCAGGCCCATCAGCCGGCTGATCACCGCGACCGGCAGCGGCCGGGTGTAGCCGGCGACGATGTCGGCGGGGGAGCCGTGGTCCATCAGCTCGTCGATCAGCGACTCGACCACCGAGGCGACCCAGGGCTTCCAGCGCGCGATCGCGCGCGGGGTGAACGCCCGCTGCACGGTGCGGCGCAGCCGCTGGTGCTCGGTGCCGTCGATGTTCAGCATGCTCTGCGGGTCGTCCAGGATGTTCGGCGTGACCGTGATCGGCGGCGCGTCCGGCGCGTAGAGCGGGGCGCGGCCCAGCCGGGGGTCGGTGAGCACCTGTCGCACGTCGGTGTGCCGGCTGACCAGCCAGACCGGGGTGCCGGTCGGCAGCGCGGCGAGCCGCGGCGGGCCGGGTTCCAGGTGGCGCAGGCAGTGCAGCGGGGGGAGCGGGGCGGTGCCGGTGCCGGCACCGGTCGCACTGTTCTCGGTGGACATCCGTACTCCAGACTCCAGGTCAGCGGGCCGCTCTCGGGCGGCCGCACGGGGGGTGATCCGGGATCGTGCGGGGGACGGGCGGTTCGGCCGCGGCGGCTCGGCTCGGGGCCGGGACAGCGGATTGGGCCGGGGGCGCGGCCCGCGCGGGGGGCGGGCCCGTGCGCGGGTGGCGCGAAACGTGCGGAGGCGTACGGTCGGTACGCGCCCGGCACGGGCGGCGCGCGGTGGCGTGCCGTCGGGTGGGGCGGGTGTGCTGTGCGTGGTCGCGTGGACCGCTTCTGCTACGACCGTACGTGGACGGTGGGGCGCCCGTCTGCGGCACTTCCAGCCAACAGCGGTGGTTTCCGGGCAGTTCGTCGCGCGCTGACGGGCGTTCAGCGACCTGTGCGCGCCCCCGGTGTCCGGCCGCGCCGGGGTGGGTGCGGCGTGAGGCCTGGTCAGGTGGCGGGCACGCGCCGGGCGCACGCGGTGAGGCGGATCACCTGGCCCGGCTCGGCGGCGGGCGACGGAGCGGGCGCTACGCTTCGTATTTGTCGCAGGTCACGCCGGTGCGCAGCCGCACCGGCCGACGGACGGAGGTGGAATCGGATGCCCCAGCAGGTCAAGGCGGTCATCGCGCGTGCCAAGGGCGCGCCCGTGGAGGTGACCACGATCGTGGTGCCGGACCCGGGGCCGGGCGAGGCGGTGGTCCGGATCCAGGCTTGCGGCGTCTGCCACACCGACCTCCACTACCGCGAGGGCGGGATCAACGACGAGTTCCCGTTCCTGCTCGGCCACGAGGCCGCCGGCCTCGTGGAGTCGGTCGGCGAGGGCGTCACCGAGGTCGCGCCCGGCGACTTCGTGGTCCTCAACTGGCGCGCGGTGTGCGGCCAGTGCCGCGCCTGCAAGCGCGGCCGCCCGCAGTACTGCTTCGACACCCACAACGCCCGGCAGAAGATGACGCTGACGGACGGCACCGAGCTGTCCCCGGCCCTGGGCATCGGCGCCTTCGCCGAGAAGACCCTGGTCGCGGCCGGCCAGTGCACCAAGGTCGACCCGGCCGCGGACCCGGCCGTCGCCGGTCTGCTGGGCTGCGGTGTGATGGCGGGCTTCGGCGCCGCGATCAACACCGGCAACGTCGGCCGGGGCGACTCCGTGGCCGTGATCGGCTGCGGCGGCGTCGGCGGCGCGGCGGTGATGGGCTCCCGGCTGGCGGGCGCGGCGAAGATCATCGCCGTCGACATCGACGACCGCAAGCTGGAGACGGCGCGCCGGCTCGGCGCCACCCACACCGTCAACTCCCGGACCACCGACCCGGTGGAGGCGATCCGCGAACTCACCGGCGGCAACGGCGCGGACGTCGTGGTGGAGGCCGTCGGCCGCCCCGAGACGTACCGGCAGGCCTTCTACGCCCGCGACCTCGCCGGCACCGTCGTCCTGGTCGGCGTCCCCACCCCGGAGATGACCCTGGAGCTGCCGCTGCTGGACGTCTTCGGCCGCGGTGGCGCGCTGAAGTCCTCCTGGTACGGCGACTGCCTGCCCTCCCGCGACTTCCCGATGCTGATCGACCTCCACCTCCAGGGCCGCCTGGACCTCGGCGCCTTCGTCACCGAGACCATCGGACTCGACGCGGTGGAGCAGGCCTTCGAGCGCATGCACCACGGTGACGTCCTCCGCTCGGTGGTGGTCCTGTGACGTCCGTGCGCATCGACCGGCTGGTCACCGCCGGGACCTTCGAACTGGACGGCGGCAGCTGGGAGGTGGAGAACAACGTCTGGATCGTCGGCGACGACCGGGAGGCGGTGGTGATCGACGCCGCCCACGACGCCGGGGCGATCGAGGCGGCGCTCGGCGGCCGGCGGCTGGTGGCGATCGTCTGCACCCACGCGCACAACGACCACATCGACGCCGCCCCGGCCCTCGCCGAGCGCACCGGGGCACCGATCCTGCTGCACCCGGACGACCTGCCGCTGTGGAAGCTCACCCACCCCGACCGGCTCCCGGACGGCGCACTCGCCGACCGGCAGCGCATCGAGGTGGCCGGCACGGCGCTGACCGTGCTGCACACCCCGGGCCACGCGCCGGGCGCGGTCTGCCTGTACGCCCCCGAGCTGGGCACCGTGTTCACCGGGGACACCCTGTTCCAGGGCGGCCCGGGCGCGACCGGCCGCTCCTTCTCGCACTTCCCGACCATCATCGAGTCGATCCGTGCGCGGCTGCTGTCGCTGCCCGCCGAGACGGTGGTGCGCACCGGCCACGGCGACCCGACCACGATCGGCGCCGAGGCCCCGGCGCTGCCGGAGTGGATCGCCCGCGGGCACTGAGCCGGGGCGGGCCGGCCGGCCCGCGTCAAGTCGGAAGGCCGGGTCGGGCCGCGCGGCCCGGGAGAACCGGGAGAACCGGGCGGGCCGGGCCTCCCGGGACGGCGGTACGGCCCCCGGGGCGTTGATCGCCGCCGGGGGCCGTACGATCGCGATCATGGCCCATGACCCGCGCGACCTCGACGGTGCCTTCCTCGCCTTCTGGCGCGAGCGGCACATCGCCACCCTGACCACCACCCGCCCGGACGGCTCGCCGCACGTGGTGCCGGTCGGCGTGACCTTCGCGCCGGAGACGGGCACCGCCAGGGTGATCACCAGCCGCACCAGCCGCAAGGCGCGCAACGTCGCGGCGGCCGGGACGGCGGGGCTGCGGGTCGCGGTCTGCCAGGTGGACCGGGCCCGCTGGTCCACCCTGGAGGGCGTCGCGGTGCTGCGCGAGGAGCCCGAGCAGGTCGCCGACGCGGAGCGGCGCTACGCCGAACGCTACCGTCCGCCCCGGGAGAACCCGGACCGGGTGGTCATCGAGATCACCGTGGACCGCGTCCTCGGCCGGCCCTGAGCCCCCGGCGAGGGGGTGCGGGCGGCCCGGGAGCCGGGTCGCCCGCACCCCGCGTTCACCCGGCGCCCGTCACAGGGCGCGGGTGAGGCGCTCGGTGAGCAGGCGGGCGAAGCGGGCCGGGTCGGGCAGGTCGCCGCCCTCGGCGAGCAGCGCGCCGCCGTACACCAGCTCGGCGATCTCGGCGAGCGCGGGGTCGTCCGGGTCGGCCTGGTGCGCCGTGCGCAGCCCGGTGATCAGCGGGTGCGTCGGGTTGATCTCCAGGATCCGCCGGACCGGCGGCACCTGCTGCCCCATCGCCCGGTACATCTTCTCCAGGGTCGGGGTCATGTCGTGGGCGTCGCCGACGATGCACGCCGCGGAAGTGGTCAGCCGCGACGACAGGCGGACCTGCTTCACCTGCTCGGAGAGGGCGGTGCCCAGCCACGGCAGCAGGGCCGCGAAGTCCTGCTCGCGCCGGGCCTTCTCGCTGTCGGCCCCCTCCTCGTCCCCGGCCGCCCCGTCGAGGTCGACCTGGCCCTTGGCGATGGACTGCAGGCGGTGGCCGTCGAAGGCCGGGACCTGGTCCACCCAGACCTCGTCGACCGGGTCGGTGAGGATCAGCACCTCGTACCCCTTGGCGGCGAAGGCCTCCATGTGGGGGGAGTTCTCCACCACGGCGCGGGTCTCGCCGGTGAGGTAGTAGATGGCGTCCTGGCCCTCTTTCATCCGCCCGACGTACTCGCGCAGGGTGGTCGTGCCCTCCGGGTCGTGGGTGCTGGCGGCCGACACCAGTTCCAGCAGGGCTTCGGTGTTGTCGCCGTCCTCGAGGAGCCCCTCCTTCAGCACCCGTCCGAACTGGGACCACAGCTTCGCGTAGCGCTCGGTGTCCTTGGCCTGCACGGTCTTGAGCGCGCCGAGGACCTTCTTGACCAGGCGCCGACGCACGGCCTGGATCTGCCGGTCGTGCTGCAGGATCTCGCGGGAGATGTTCAGCGAGAGGTCGTGCGCGTCCACGACGCCCTTGACGAAGCGCAGGTAGTTCGGCATCAGCGCTTCGCAGTCGTCCATGATGAACACCCGCTTCACGTACAGCTGCACGCCGCGCTTGGCCTCGCGGGAGAACAGGTCGAGCGGTGCCTGCGAGGGGATGAACAGCAGCGCCTCGTACTCGAAGTTGCCCTCGGCGCGCATGTGGATGGTCTCCGCCGGCTCGAGCCAGTCGCGGCTGATCTGCCGGTAGAACTCGTGGTACTCCGCCTCGGTCACCTCGCTGCGCGGCCGGGCCCACAGCGCCTTCATGGAGTTGAGCACGTCCATCGCCGGGGCGGCGGCGGTCTCCGCGTCCGCGTCCGCGTCGGCGGGGCGCTCGGCGGCCATGCGGATCGGCCAGCGGATGAAGTCCGAGTACTGCTTGACGATCTGGCGGATCTTCCATGCCGACAGGTAGTCCGCCAGGCCGTCCTCGCTGTCGGACGGCTTGAGGTGGAGGGTCACCGAGGTGCCGACGGGCAGGCCGTCGACGGGCTGGAGCCGGTACGTGCCCTCGCCGTCGGACTCCCACCGGGTGCCGGCCTCGGTGCCGGCCCGACGGGTCAGCAGGGTGACCCGGTCGGCGACCATGAACGCCGAGTAGAAGCCCACGCCGAACTGCCCGATCAGGCTCTGCGCGGCGGCGGCGTCCTTGGACTCCTTGATCTTCTCCAGCAGGCCGGCGGTACCGGACTTGGCGATCGTGCCGATCAGCTCCACGAGCTCGTCCCGCGTCATGCCGATCCCGTTGTCGCGGACGGTCAGCGTGCGGGCCTCGCGGTCGACCTCCAGCTCGATGTGCAGGTCGGAGGTGTCGGCGTCGAGGCCGGAGTCGGTCAGAGACTCCAGCCGAAGCTTGTCCAACGCGTCCGAGGCGTTCGAGATCAGCTCGCGCAGGAAGATGTCCTTGTTGGAGTAGATCGAGTGGATCACCAACCGGAGCAACTGGCGGGTCTCGGCCTGGAACTCCAGCGTCTCGACACTGCTACCCACTCTTGGGCGTCCTTTCTGTCCGTTTCGCGGATGAGGAGTGGCGGACGTCGGGGCGGGCCCCGGACGTCCGCCGGTTCAGTGTCCCCGGAGGGACAGGGGTGACGGTAGCCGGTCCCGGCGCCGGCCGCCCTCGCGCCCGTCCGGCGGCGGGTTCTACGCTGGACGGCATGGGTGTGCCCGTGACGAGTCCCGGCGGTACGGCGGCCGGCCCGGCCGATGCAGCCGGCGCGGCGGATGCGGCCGGCCTGGCGGCGCTGGTGCGGCTGCTGGCCGGGCGGGGCGTCGTGGTGCTCAGCGGTGCCGGGCTGTCGACGGAGTCGGGCATCCCGGACTACCGGGGCGAGACCGGCAGCCGGCGGCGGGGCACGCCGATGACGTACCAGGAGTTCACGGGCGGCGAGGCGGCCCGGCGCCGGTACTGGGCGCGCAGCCACGCCGGGTGGCGGACGATCGCGCGGGCCGAGCCGAACGCCGGGCACCGGGCGGTGGAGCAGCTGCGGCGCTCGGGCCACGTGTCGGCGGTGATCACCCAGAACGTGGACGGGCTGCACCGGGCGGCCGGTACGCGCGCGGCGGTGGAACTGCACGGCGGGCTGCACCGGGTGGTGTGCCTGGGGTGCCGGCGCACCGGCTCGCGGGAGGAGCTGGACCGGCGGCTGGAGCTGCTGAACCCCGGATTCCGGGACGGGTCGGCCCGGGTCAACCCCGACGGTGATGCCGAGTTGCCGCAGGAGCTGGTGGACGGCTTCCGGGTCGCCCCCTGCGCGGAGTGCGGGGGAGTGCTCAAGCCGGACGTGGTCTTCTTCGGCGAGTCCGTGCCCAGGCCCCGGGTCCAGCGCTGCTACGAACTCGTGGACGCGGCGCAGGCGTTGGTGGTCCTCGGCTCGTCGCTCACGGTCATGTCGGGGCTGCGCTTCGTGCGGCACGCGGCCCGCGCGGGCACGCCGGTGGTGATCGTCAACCAGGGCGCGACCCGCGGGGACGAGGTGGCCGTGGCCCGGATCGGCCTGCCGCTGGGCGAGGTGCTGACCGAGGCGGCCCGGCGGGTCAGGGGCGGTCCGGCGCCGGCGTGACCAGGAAGGCCTGGAGCGCGGTGACGGACGGGCCGTCACCCTCCGAGCTGCGGTGGACGCCAACCTGGCTAGACTGCGGCGGGCCTGACGTGATCACAGACGAGGGGACAGCGGATGAGCGCGGACGAGACCTGGATGACGCCCGCCGAGCCTGAGCGGACCGGCGAGCCGACGGTGCCGCACATACGCCAGGACATTCCGCACACCGCCCGGATGTACGACTACTTCCTCGGCGGCAAGGACAACTTCGCGGTCGACCGCGAGGCCGGCGAGCGCGTCCTGACAGCCTTCCCCACCATGCGCACCGCCGTCCGCGCCAACCGCACCTTCATGCACCGCGCCACCCGCTCCCTGGCCCGGCGCGGCCTGCGCCAGTGGCTGGACATCGGCACCGGCATCCCCACCTCGCCGAACCTCCACGAGATCGCCCAGGGCGTGGACCCCCGGGCCCGCGTGGTCTACGCCGACAACGACCCCGTCGTCCTGGCCCACTCCCGCGCCCTGATGACCAGCACCCCCGAGGGCCGCACCGCCTACGTCCACGGCGACGTCCGCGACCCGGTGTCGATCATGGCCACCCCCGAAGTGGCCCGCACCCTCGACCTGGACCAGCCCGTGGTGCTCTCGATGGTGGCCCTGCTCCACTTCGTCCCCGACCTCGCGGACGCCCACGCCATCCTCAAACACCTGCTGGACCCGCTGCCCTCGGGCTCCGCCCTGGTCCTCTCCCACGCCACCGCGGAACTCGACCCGGCGGGCGCCTCCAAGGTCGAGGAGATCTACAACCAGGCCGGCACCTCCCTCCGGCTGCGTCCCAAGGCCGAGTTCGCAACCTTCTTCGAGGGCCTCGACCTGCTCGACCCGGGCATCGTCCCCGCCCACCGCTGGCAGCCCGGCGAGGGCGACGACTCCGCCGGCCTGTGCGCGGCCACCGTCACGGACGCCCAGGTCTCCTTCTACGCCGGGGTCGCCGTCAAGCCGTAGGGCCGCCTTGGGGCCACCCCGGCGAACTCGTGCTGTCCGTGGGCCGGTTCGCATGCGACCCGGTCGGGACGGCCGACCGCCGCGCGCCGAACGCCGTCGCCCTGGGCGTCGGGCGCGGATCCGGCGGCCGGGGGGGCGCGGGTGGCCCGTCTGTATCATCTGTCGCAGCAGCGGCAGGGGGGCATGTACACGTGGAAACGCTGGGGCCGTCCGCGACGGCAATCTGCGCGTGCTCGTCGGACTCGGCGGTGCGGACCACCCGGCGAGCAGCTGCCAGGCGGACGCCGTGAAGGTCGCCCGGGCCGCCCTCGCCGCGATGCCGCGCTGAGCGGCGCCGGCCGCGAGCCGCGGCACCCCCGTGACCGCGGCTCGCAGCCGAATGACGGGCCCCGCCCCCGTGGGGAGGGGCGGAGCCCGCCGGCTCGGCCGGTCAGTTGCTCACGGTGAGGCAACTGCCGGTGTACTCACCGCCGTCGGCGTTGCTGAAGGCGCACCACCAACCGGCGGCGACGTAGCCGTACGGCGCGTACGTCGCGGTGTACCAGCCGCCGCCGGCCGCGTGGAAGCTGGTGCCGGTCAGGACGGCCCCGGTCGGGCTCTTGATCTGGATGTCGGCCCAGGCGCCCGCACCGTAGTAGGTGGTGTTCTGCATGGTGCTGACGTAGTAGCCGCTGCCGTTGACGGCGAAGCAGACCCTGGGGTCCACGCCGTTGCAGGTGGTGGCCGAGGTGGGCCGGGCGGCGTCGGCACCGGCGGACGGCCGGTCGGTGGTCGGCGGCCGGTCGGAGGACCGGCGGACGGTGAGCACGCCGTCGGCGGTCCTGACCTCCTTGACCGGCACGGCGCCGGAGCGGGCCGGGGTGCGGGAGGTGGTGGCCGAGGCGTCCACCGGGGCGCCCGCGCCGAGCGCCGCGAGGGCGACGGCGACCACCGCGGTCCGGGCCGGACCACCGGTCGGACGCGAAGCGGTCCTGCGAGCGTTCATGTGTTCCTCCTCCAGCGGGTCCGTCCGGCGCTCATCCTCGCCGCGGCGCGGCAGGCCCACCACGACGTTGACCCGACGTTGGCCTGACACTTCGGCGTGCTTCGGGCTACTCTCGTTCGCGATCCGCGCCGGACGGTGGGGGCGACGGCGCGGTTCGCAGGGATCCGGGGGGATGGGTGGGGGCTGCTGTGTTCGCCGCGCTGTTGCGGGAACGACGACTGTCGGCTGGGTGGAGCCAGGACGAGCTGGCGGAGCGTTCGGGGGTGTCGGCGCGATCGATCAGCGCCCTGGAGGCGGGCGGGCGCCGACCGCGGATGTCCTCGGTGCTCCGGCTGGCCGAGGCGCTCGGGCTGGACCCGGACACCCGCGCCGCGTGGCTGACGGCGGCCCGGGACGCGGACCCGCGGGACGCGCAGGGTGCGGGCGGGCCGGGCGCGCGGACGGCCCCGGTGCGCGCCGGAATTGCCGCCGCCGCCTCGCAGGCCGTTGCGCCCGGCTCCACTGCGCCCGGCCCGGGTTCGCCCCGCTCCGTGCCGCCCGGCTCCGCCATGGTCACCGGCCCGCAGCAACTGCCGATGGCCGTCCGGCACTTCACCGGCCGCGCCCACGAGCTCCGGGTGCTCGACCGGCTGCTGGCCGACGTGACCCCCGGCTGCGGCGCGGTGGTGATCTCGGCGATCGCCGGCACCGCAGGCGTCGGCAAGACCACCCTGGCGGTGCACTTCGCGCACCGGGTGGCCGAGCACTTCCCCGACGGCCAGCTGTTCGCCAACCTGCGCGGCTTCGACCCCGCCAGGGCGCCGGTCGACGCCGCCGACGTGGCCCGCGGCTTCCTGGACGCGCTGGGCGTTCCGGCCCACCGCATCCCCGCCGACCCGGACGGGCAGCTCGCGCTGCTGCGCAGCCGGCTGGCCGGCACCCGGACGCTGATCGTCCTCGACAACGCCCGCGAGGCGGAGCAGGTCCGCCCGCTGCTGCCCGGCTCCACCACCTGCCTGGTCGTGGTCACCAGCAGGAACCGGATGCCCGGGCTGGTCGCCCTGGACGGCGCCGTACCGCTGACCCTGGACGTGCTCCCGCCCGCGGAGGCGCGCGAGCTGCTCGCCCGCCGCCTGGGCGCCGGGGTGGTCGAGGAGCAGCGGGAGGCGGCCGACGAGCTGATCGAGCTGTGCGCCCGGCTGCCGCTCGCGCTGAACATCGCCGCCGCCCGGGCGGCCGAGGACCCCGGCACCCCGCTCGGCGTGTGGGTCAGCGAACTGCGCGACTCCCGGGTGCGTCTGGACCTCCTGTCGGCCGGTGACAGCCACGCCGACGTGCGGGGCGTGTTCTCCTGGTCCTACCGCGCGCTGGCCCCGCAGGCCGCCCGGCTGTTCCGGCTGCTCGGCCTGCACCCGGGACCGCACGTCAGCGCGGCAGCGGCCGCGAGCCTCGCGGGCCTGCCGCTGTCCGAGACCCGCGCCCTGCTGGAGGACCTGCACCGCGCCCACCTGATCGCCGCCCCGGAGCGGGGCCGGTACACCTTCCACGACCTGCTGCGCGCCTACGCGGCCGAGCAGGCGGCCGCGTTCGAGTCCCCGGAGGGGCAGGCCGGGGCGACCCTGCGGATGTTCGACCACTACCTGCACACCGCGCACCGCGCCGGCTGCCTCGCCTACGCCGACGACGCCTCGTGGCAGCCGCTCGACCTCGCCGAACCGGCCGCCGGGGTGACGCCCGAGGACCCGGCCGACCGGCAGCGGGCGCTCGCCTGGTACCGGGACGAGCAGCCGGTGCTGGAGCGGGTCGTCGACGCGGCGCACCGGGCCGGGGCCGACCTCCACGCCTGGCAGCTCGTCGGCGCGCAGGTCGCCTACCTGCTCAAGTCGGGGCTGTGGCAGCAGTGGCAGCGGGCGAGCGAGATCGCGCTGGCCGCCGCCGAACGCACCGGAGACCTCCGCCACCAGGCCCACGCCCACCGCTGGCTCGGCCAGGTGCACCGCTCCCAGGACCGCCAGCCCGAGGCCCAGCGCGAACTGCTGCTGGCCCTGGAGCAGTTCGAGGCGCTCGGCGACCGGCCGCGCCAGGGCAGGACCCAGCTCGACCTCGCCATCGCCCACGGCGAGGTGCGGGCCAACGCCGAGGCGGTGGCGGAGTCCCGCCGGGCCCTGGACCTGTTCCAGGCCCTCGGGGACGCCTCCGGGCAGGCCCTCGCGCTCAACAGCATCGGCTGGTACCTGGCGCAGCAGGGCGAGCTGCGGGAGGGGCTCCCGTACTGCCGGCGCGGACTGGAACTGGCCCGCGAGGCGGGCAACCTGCCCGGACAGTCGTCCATCTGGGACAGCATCGGCTTCATCCACCACCAGCTCGGCGAGTACCACGAGGCGCTGCCCGCCTACCACGAATCGCTGCGCCTGCGTCAGGCGGTCGGCGACTACTTCCTCCAGGCCGACATCCACACCCACATCGGCGACACCGAGCTCGCCCTCGGCGACGTCGAGGCCGCCCGCAGCTCCTGGATGCGGAGCCTCGCCATCCTGGAGGACCTGCAGCACCGCGACGCCGAGGCGGTACGGGCCCGGCTGAACGCGCTCACCGGGCCGGCGCGGCCCGACGGAGCGGAGCACCCGGCCGCGGAACCGACCTGACGGCGTCCCGCCTGCGGCCCGGGAGGGGGCCCTTTCGCGGGCCGGCGGTGAACCGGGCCGTGTGCGGCGCCCGTAGCACCGGTGTGGGCGCGCACCGGTGGGTGCCTCCGACGGCCGGGAAGGGGGCCGGATGCGGCCCCGACGCGGCCGGGTGCGGGCGCGGCCGTCCGCGGCCGGGCGGCTGTCGGCGCCGCCGGGGGCGGGCCGTGCGACGAAACCCTCCGTCCGCCCGGCCGCCGCTCGGTACCGTCGTACCGTGGCACCCGGCGCGCGCCGAGTGCCACCGAGGTCGGACGGGCGCGGATCCCGTGAACGGGACGGTGGAGGGACACGGGATGGATGCGGACGGGCCCGAGGCGCGCGAGTTCGTCGAGGCCCTGGTGCGGGCGGGGGTGCCGGAGCTGTCCGAACTCCCGGAGGTGCCGGGGCCGCCCGGCCTGCCGGTGCCGGAGGGTACGGCCGAGGCGGTGACCGCGGTGGCTCGGCGGCTGGCCCTGCGGGCGGCGCCGGAGGGCCGGTGGAGACCGGAGCCGACGCCGGGGCTGCTGGGGGTGGCGCGGGCGCTGGTGGTGGACGAGCACCCGTCGGCGCCGGGGTGGACGGTGGCGCAGAGGGAGCGGTTGGCGACGTGGGTCGCGGTGCTGATCGAGCACCGGGGCGAGGACGGGGTCGAGGAGTTCGTCCGGGCGCTCAACCGGGCGTGAGCCGTCCGTTCCGTCGGCGGCACTCCGGGACGGCCCGGGTGCCCCGGGCCGGGCGTTGGCGAATCGTTGGTGCGGCCTTGGCGGTGTCCGACAGGCTGGTTGCGCAGCCGCCGGGGACCGATGGCGGATGCCCTGCCGTGCCCTTGCCCGACCTGAGAGGTAGCGCGTGTCGAAGCCGTCAGCCGCCCAGCCCGTACCCGTCGTCCAGCCGTCCGCCGGCCCGCAGACCGCCGTCGCGGCGACGCCCCGGCCGACCCTCGCCCCCGAGACCGTGGCCGAGATCCACCGGTTGCACGGGGGCTACCTGCTGCGCGCCCTGCTGCGGGCCACCGGCGGTGACCGGGGCAAGGCCGAGGACATCCTCCAGGAGACCCTGCTGCGCGCCTGGCAGCACCCGGAGGCGCTGGCCAACGGCCCGGAGCACAGCCGCCCCTGGCTGTTCACGGTGGCCCGGCGGATCGCGATCGACCACTACCGGATGGCCGCCGCCCGCGCCAAGGAGGTGATCGGCGAGCCGGTGGAGGACCGGCCGCTCGCCGAGGACCCGTACGAGCAGGTGGTGGTCGCCCGGGACATCGCGCTGGCGCTGCGGCGGGTGCAGAAGCACCACCGTGAGGTGCTGGTCGAGCTGCACCTGGAGGACCGCTCGGTGCAGGAGGCGTCGGCCAGGCTGGGGGTGCCGCCCGGGACAATCAAGTCCCGGAACTTCTACGCGGTCCGGGCGCTGCGGCCGGTCCTGGCGGCGGAGCACGGCTACGCGCCGGCCGGCCGCTGAGGCGGAGCCGGGACGGTGCGCGGTCCGACCCGTACGGTGGTCCGCGTACCGCGTACCGCGTACCGCGTACCGCGTACCGCGTACCGCGTACCGCGCACCGCGCGCCACCGCGCCGGTCAGGCGCCGGTCAGGCGCTGGTCTCCAGCCGGTCGGTGCGCAGCATCAGCGAGGCTTCCAGCCCGGCGGTGAACTCGCTGCGGTAGCCCGCGAGCCGTTCGTGCCGGCGGAAGCGGTCGAGGGCCGAGCAGAGCCGCTCCCGGACGTCCGGTCCGCGCCCGTGGGCCAGCAGGCGGGCGGCGTAGGACTGCTCGGCGACGGCGTGCAGGTAGAGCAGGCCGGCCTCCTCGCAGGCGGCGAGCACCCGGTGCCAGGCGAGGTCGGCGGCGCTGTCCCGGACGGCCGGTGACATGGCCTGGGCCTCCGTCAGCAGTGACCACAGGTGCACCTGGGTGACGGGCAGCGGCGGCAGCAGCTCCCTGGCCTCCCGGGAGCGGCGGCGGGCGGTCTCCGGATCGCCGGCGGCGAGGCTCACGCAGCCCTGGTGGACCAGGGCGTCGACGAGGCGGCGGCGGTTCCCGGACTCGACGGCGAGCGCGGTGGCGGCGGTCGCCAGCCGCAGTGCCTCGGCGACGTCGCCGAGCATCGCGGTGACCAGCCCGAGGGTGGCGAGCGCCCGGACGTGCGCGGAGGTGGCGGCGGGCTCTCCCGCCGGAGCGGACTCCGCGGCGGCCACGGCCCTGCGCGCGGCGTCGGCGGACTCCCGGCGGCGTTCGAGGGCGAGGAGGGCCTGCGCCCGGCAGTTGTGCAGGAAGGCCGTGGCGACGGGATCGCCGCACCGCTCGGCGGCCGCGAGGCCGGTTTCGGCGCGGGCGAGCCAGTCGGTGAAGCGGCTGGCGCCGTAGTAGAGCGAGCCGGTCGTCAGGGCGAGTCGCCAGGCCCGTCCGGGGTCGGTGACCGCCGCGTCGTCGATGAGCGCCCGGATCGCGGGCTCCTCGGCGTGGAACCAGCCGAGCGCGGCGCGGATGTCGGCGGCGGGCGGCAGGGCGTACGGCGGGCGGGAAGGACCGGTGGCCTCCTCCTGACCGGGGTCGAGATAGCTGCCGCAGTGCTGCAGGGCGGCCTGGTAGTAGTCCAGCAGGCGTTGGCGGGCCTGCTGCCGGCGTTCCTCGGGCCACCCGGCGAACAGGTCGACGCTGAACAGTCGGACCAGGTCGGTGCGGTGGAGGCGGCCGGGGGCGGCTCCGGTGAGCAGGTGGTGGGAGGCCAGTTCACCGAGTGCCCGGTGCGCGGTGGCGGTGTCGGTGCCGAGCAGCGCCGCGCTCGCCGGCGCGTCCACCTCCTGGCCGGGGTGGACGGCGAGCAGGGCGAGGAGGTCCTGTGCCGTGGGGGAGAGCCGACGGAGCGTCAGCCGTAGCCGGGCGCGGACGCCGGTGGCCGCGTCGAGGTCCAAGGCGGCCAGTCGGCTGACCTCGTCGGCGAGTTCGTCCGCCAGTTCGGCGACCGACCAGGTCGGGTGGGTGGCCAGCCGGGCGGCGGCGATCCGCAGGGCGAGCGGCAGGTGCTCGCACAGTCGGGCGAGCCGGGCGGTGTCCTCCGGTTCGGCGCGCAGCCGTTCGGCGGGCAGGAGCCGCTCGAGCAGGCGCAGGGCGTCGTCCTCGGGCAGTGGGGTCAGGCGCAGCAGGGCGGCGGCGTCGGTGGCGACCAGTTCCTCCAGCGCGCCCCGGCTGGTCACCACGGCGGCGCAGTCCGGGCCCTCGGGCAGCAGATCGGTGAGCTGGCCGGCGTCGGCGGCGTCGTCCAGGACCACCAGCAGGCGTCGGCCCCGGGTGAGTTCGCGGTACAGCGCCGCCCGTCCGGCCCGGCCGTCGGGGAGGGCGCCGTCGGGGACGCCGAGGGCGGCCAGGAGGCGGCCGAGGACGGCGCCGGGCTCGGCGGGCCCGGCCGGGTCGAGGCCGCCCAGGTCGGCGTGGAGCAGCCCGTCCGGGAAGCGGTCGGCGGCCCGGTGGGCCCAGGCGGTGACCAGCGTGCTCTTGCCGACCCCGGCCGGGCCGACCACCAGCGCGGGGCCGTCGGTCGCCCGGTCGGGGGTGCAGGCGCGGTCCAGCCAGGCGAGTTCCGCTTCCCGCCCGACCAGCTCGACGCGCCGGCGGGGGAGGTGCCGGGGGATCCGCGCCTCCGGTCGGGCGGCGGGCGGCTGGTGCGGCCGGTCCTCCGCGAGGACCTCGGTGAGCGCCGCCTGCAGTGCGGGCCCGGGGTGGATGCCCAGTTCGCGGTCCAGGCGCAGCCGGGCCCGGTGGTAGGCGGTCAGCGCGTCGGCGGGCCGTCCGGCCTGCCGCAGACACCGCATCAGCAGGGCCACCAGCTCCTCGCGCAGCCCGTCCCGGCGGACGCTCTGCTCCAGCAGGGGTACCGCCGCCGCGCCGGTGCCGTGGCGCAGCCGCAGTCCGGCCCAGCGCAGCAGGGCGGTGGTGCTGGACTGCTTGAGCTGGTCGGCCGCGGCGGCGCGCGGCGCGGTGTCCGGCAGGTCGGTCAGGGCCTCGCCGCGCCACAGCTGCAGCGCCTCCTCCAGCAGCGCGATCGCCCCGGCGTCGTCGCCCTGGTCGGCCCGCTCCTCGGCCTGCCGGGTCAGGGCCTCGAAGCGCAGCGCGTCGACCCGGTCGGCCGGGCCGGTCAGCAGGTAGCCCGACGCCCGGGTGTGCAGCTCGAACGGGGTGTCGGCGAGCACCTTGCGCAGCGCGGCGACATGGCCCTGGACCGCGGCCCGCGCACTGGTCGGCGGATCGTCCCCCCAGAGCAGCTCGCAGAACTGCTCCACGGTGACCAGCCGCCCCAGCCGTAGCGCCGGCAGCGCGAGGACGGCCCGCCGCTGTGCTCCCGCCAGCGTGGCGAAGCCGCCCGCCGCGACCCGTAGTTCCACGGGCCCGAGGAGCCGTATCCCCACCACTACCCCCACCCTGCCGCAGCCCGAACATCCGAGGTCGGCCCCCCGGGGTGGTGCAGTGTAGTGCGTACACGCCCGTGGATCGGACGCTCACCACCGGCAGGGGCCTCACCGGTAGAGAGCCCCGAGGGGTGCGAGATGGTTGCCTCCGGTCCGGGAGCGGTCCGGCCGGGGTGGTCCGCCTGAACCGGCCCGGCCCGGCCCGGCGTACCTTCCGTATGGTGGTCGGAACGCCCCGGGACGGACGGGACACGTCGGAGCCGGGGAGGGGACAGCGTGGAGATCGGACTGCTCGGGCCGATGACGGTCCGTCGCCCGGACGGACGGGTGGTCACGCCCTCGGCGCCGAAGCGACGGGCGCTGCTGAGCGCGCTGGCGGTACGGCTGAACCAGGCGGTGGGCGGCGACGAGCTGATCGAGCTGGTCTGGGACGGCGTCGCCCCGCCGACCGCCCGGGCGGCGCTGCAGGGGCACGTGGCGGCGCTGCGGCAGCTGTTGGACGATCCCCGGCTGGTGCTCGGCACCCGGGGGAGCGGGTACGTCCTGGAGGGGGACGCGGATCGGGTCGACGTGGTGCGCTTCGGCTCGCTCTGCGACCGGGCGGGGGTGCTGCTGCCCCGGCCCGCCGCCGACCCGGCGCCGAACGCTCCGTCACGGAACCTCTTGGCGCCGAACGTTGCCGAGTCGAACGTTGCAGAGCCGAACGCTGCGGCACCGAACGGCCTGGCCGCGAACCGGACGTCGGGCGACCCGGCCGTGCCGCTGCTGCGGGCCGCCCTCGACCTGTGGCACGGCCCGGCCCTGGCCGACTGCGGGTCCGCGCTGCTGCGCGAGCGCACCCTCCCGTACCTGACCGACCTGCGGCTGCGCGCCCTGGACCGGCTGGCCGAGGCGCTGCTCCGGGCCGGTCGCGGCGGCGAGCTGATCGCCGAGCTGGTCGAGGCGGCCGAGGCGCACCCGACCCGGCAGACGCCGGCCGCCCGGCTGGCCGAGTGCCTGGAACAGGCCGGGCGCGGCGCCGAGGCCCGGGACTGGTACGGGCGCGCGGCGGCCCGGCCCCCCGCCCCGACCGGGCCGGGGCCGGGCCCGCGGCGCTCGGCCCCGCCCGACCGCCGTTTCGTCGGCCGGGCCGCCGAGACCGCCCGGCTGCACGAGGCGCTGGCCCTCGCCGCCGACACCGGCCGCCCGATCCTGGTCACCGGCCCGGCCGGGGTGGGCAAGACCGCGCTGGTCCGGCACTGGGCGGGGCAGCGCTTCCCGGACGGCGTGCTCCACGCCGACCTGCGCGGCTTCGACCCGGACGGGCCGCGCCGCCCAGCCGACGTGCTGGGCGAGCTCCTCGCTGACCTCGGCGTCGCCGCGGACGCCGTGCCCGCCGGGGCGGCCGAGCGCGCCGTCCGCTACCGCGAACTCCTGTCCGGCCGACGCGCATTGGTCCTGCTGGACGACGCCGCCTCGTACCAGCAGCTCGCCCCGCTGCTGCCCGGCCACTCGGCGCAGGGGCCCGGCCCGGTCACCGTCGTCACCAGTCGCAGCCGCCTGCGCGAGCTGCTGGTCCACGAGGACGCCCTGGTCCTGCCGCTCGGCCCGCTCACCGCCGAGGACGCCCAGGCCCTGCTCGCCCGCACCCTGGGCCCGGAGGGCCCGGGCCGCCCGGCCGCCGCGCCCGAGGCGGTCGCCGAACTCGCCGAACGCTGCGACCACGTACCGCTCGCCCTGCGGCTCGCCGCCGCCCGGCTGGCCGCCCGCCCGGACTGGTCCCCGGCCGACCTCGTCGCCGAACTCGTCGACGAGCAGACCGGCCTGGACGCCCTGGCCGGCACCGCCCGCGGCCCGCTCGGCATCACCGCCGCGCTGGACCGGACGTACCGGACGCTGCCGCCCGCCGCCGCCCGGCTGTTCACCCTGCTCGGCCTGCATCCCGGCGCCGTCCTCGACACCGCCACCGCCGCCGCCCTCGCCGACCTCCCGAAGGGCGCCACCCGCACCCTGCTGGCCGCCCTCGACGGCGTCCACCTGCTGGAGGAGGTCAGCCCCGGCCGCTTCGCCCGCCGCGAGCTGGTCCGCCGCTACGCCGCCCGGCAGGCCGCCGAACTCGACTGCGAGGAGCGGTTCGGCGCCCTCGACCGCCTGATCGCCCACTACCTGGAACTCACCGCCGGCTGGGCGGCCGAGGGCTCGGCCCCCGGCGGCGGCGCGCGGGCGGCGGCCTGGTTCCGCCGTGAGGAGAGCGCGCTGCGGGCCGTGGTGCTCTGCGCCGAACAGTACGGACGCACCGTCGCGGCCTGGCAACTCGCCCACCGGATCAGCCGGTTGTACGAGACCACCGGTCACGAGCGGACGCACTGGCGGGCCGTCGCCGAGGCCGGGCTGCGGGCCGCGCACAGCGACCGGGACGAGGCGGCCGTGGCCCGGCTCGGCGCCGACCTGGCCGTCCTGCACGTCGACCGGGCGGCCCACCGCACCGCCGTCGAGCACCTGGAGCGGGCGGTGGCGGCCGCCGACCGGGCCGGGGACGCCGAGCTGCGCCACCAGTGCCGCAGCCGGGTCGCCGCCGCGCTGCTGCGCGCGGGACGGTACGACCGGGCGGTGCCCATCCTCACCGACCTGGTGACCGCGGCCCGCACCGCGGCCGCCGACCACCTGCTGGTCCGCTCGCTCACCGACCTCGCCGACGCCCTGCTGGCGGCCGGGGACCCGGAGCGGGCGCTCGTCCACGCCGACGAGGCCGTGCGCACCGCCACCGCCCGGGCCGCCGGCGCGGAGGCGGTGCTCGCCACCCACAGCCGGGCCCGCGCGCTGCACGCCCTGGGCCGGCGGGACGCCGCGCTGTCCTCGGCCCAGCTGGCCGTCGCGCTGGGGCGGACCGTCGGCGACGCCGCCGTGGAGGCGCGGTCCCACGGGCTGCTCGCGGACCTGCTGTTCGAACTCGGCCGGTGCGACGAGGGCGCGGAGGCCAGACGGCGGGAGCGGACGCTGGTCGAGGGCGAGCGCTGAGGGCGGGCCCTGCCTCACGCCTCCGCCCTCCCGCGTTCCGTCTCGCCCCGCCACGCTCCGCCCCGCGCTTCCGCCTTCCGTCCCCCGCCCTACCCCGCGCTTCCGCCTTCTGCCCGCCGCCTCCCTCCGGCAGGCAGAAGGATCGGCAGTTCCGATGAGCGGAAGTGTGCCGCGGCCGCCGGCGGAACGGCGCGGTCCCCGCAGGTCAGAATCAGGTTACGAACGGCTGTCCAGTCGGGGCATACTTCTGCCTGAGCGAAGACTGCCCGGCGTTGGGTCCGGCAGAAGTGCGGGGCTGACGGCGTGATCGGGGACGGGCGGGCATGACGGCTGGGAGCGGCACGGCGGCGGGCAGCGGCGGATTCGGCGGTCTACTGGCCGGGTACCGTGTCGCGGCGGCCCTCACCCAGGAGGAGCTGGCGGTCACCGCCGGGGTCAGCCTGCGCGCCCTCGGCGACATGGAGCGCGGGCGCACCCGCGGGCCGCAGCGGCGCACCGTCCGGGCGCTGGCCGCCGCCCTGCGGCTGGACGATGCCCAGGCGGCGGCCCTGGAGCACGCCGCGCAGTCCGGCCGCCCCCGGGGCGCCCGTCAGACGTCCGCCCAGCTGCCCGCGCCGACACCCGGCCGGGCACCCGCCGCCGCGGGCCCGGCCGAAGCGGCGGCACCGGCAGCGCCCGTGGCACCCGCGCCACCCGCAGGCCCGCTGCCCCCGACACCCGGTGCCCTCGCCCTGCCGCGCGACATCGCCGACTTCACCGCCCGCGAGGAGGCCTTCGAAGCCCTCGCCGCCCTGGCCGCGGACGAACACCCCACCCACCCCCGGGTGGTGCTGATCAGCGGCCAGCCCGGCCTGGGCAAGACCGCCTTCGCCCTGCACGCCGCCCACGCCCTGGCCCGGCACTTCCCGGACGGCCAACTCTCCCTCGACCTCGGCGGCATGGCCGCCACCCCGCTGCCCGCCCGCGAGGCCCTCGGCCAGGTGCTGCGCGCCCTCGGCGTCGCCGATTCCGCCGTGCCGGCCGGGACGGAGGAGCGGGCCGGCCTCTACCGGGCGCTGGTCCGCGACCGGCGGCTCCTGCTGGTGCTGGACAACGCCGCCGACGAGAGCCAGGTGCGCCCGCTGCTGCCCGGCTCCGGGCCGGCCGTGACCATCCTGACCAGCCGGGCCGCCCTGCCCGGTCTGGAGTCGGTGCACCGGTTGCACCTGGACGTGCTCGCCCCGGCCGAGGCGGTGGGACTGCTCGCCCGGATCGCCGGGCCCGAACGGATCGAGGCCGCGCCCGACGCGGCCGCCGAACTGGCCCGGCTCTGCGGCCGCCTCCCGCTCGCGCTGCGGATCGCCGGCCAGCGGCTGGTCGCCCGCCCGCAGCAGCCGGTGGCCCAGCTGGTGCGTCAACTCGCCGCCGAGGAACACCGGCTGGACCTGCTGGCGACCGGTGACCTGGGAGTCCGCCCGGCCTTCGAACTCTCCTACCGCAAGCTCTCGGCCGAGGCACAACTCGTGCTGCGCCGCTGCGCGTTGACCGCCGGACGGGACGTCACCGCCGCCGTGCTCGCCGCCTACGCGGGCCTGTCACCGGTGCGCACCGAACTCCTCCTGGAGGAGCTCGTCGACGCCGGGCTGGTGCAGCCCGCGACGGCGGAGCGCTACCGCCTGCACGACCTGGTGCGGCTGTACGCGGGGGAGCGGCTGGCCGCCGACGAGCCGGCCGAGGCCGTCGCCGAGGCCCGTACGGCGGCCGGGCGCCTGCTGCTGCGCCAGGCGGCGGCCCACGGCCTGCGGTTCGATCCCGACCACGAGCCGGACCATGCGTCCTACCACGAGCCGGGCCGCGAGCTGGGTCACGAGCCGGGCCACGAGCCGGGCCGCGCGCCGGGCCACGAGCCGGGCCGCGCGCCGGGCCATGCGCCGGACCGCGCTCCGGACGGCCCGCCGCAGGTGTCGCTCACCGAGGCCGCGCGCTGGCTGGAGGAGGAGCACCCGGAGTGGCTGGCGGCGCTGTACCGGGCGCAGCGGGAGGGCCGCCACCGGGAGGTGATCGACACCGCCGAGGCCATGCACTGGTTCTCCGACCGTCTGCTGAGCTGGGACCTCTGGGGCGAGGTGTTCCAGCTCTCGGTGGACGCCGCCCGGGCCTGCGGCGACCGCCGGGCCGAGACCGTGCACCTGAACTACCTGGCCTGGACGTACATCACCTGCCTGCACCGCTACCAGCGCGGCATCGAACTCGCCCAGGAGGCACTGGAGCTGGCCCGGAGCCTGGACGACGCCGAGCAGCAGGGCTGGGCGCTCACCTACCTCGCCTCCGGTCAGCGGCAGTCGCAGCGGTACCACGAGGCGAGCGAGAGCTACCAGCGGGCGGCGCGGGCCTTCGCCGCCGTCGACAACCGGGCCTCGGCGATCGGCCGCCTGGTCACTCTGCGCGGGGCCGCGACCTGCCTGCGCAACCTGGGCCGGGCCGATGAGGCGTTGGACTCGCGGCGGCGCGCGCTGGCGGGCGCGCTGGAGCTGGTGGAGCGCTGGTCCTCGCCGCTGATGCACCTGCTGGCCGCCATGACGGCGCACGAACTCGGCCAGGACCGCGCGGCGTTGAAGCTCTGGCCGGCCGCCGAGAAGGCCTACCGGCAGGCGCTCGTCCACTACGAGGCGATCGGACGCCCGGACAGCATGACGAAGACGCTGACCGAGCTGGGGACCGCCCTGATCGAGCAGGGCCGGGCGGACGAGGCCAGGGAGATCCTCACCGAGGCGCTCACCGATCTGAGCGCGGACGGCGACCGCCCCGGCCGGGTCGCACCGTAGGTCCGGTGCCCGGCCGGGGCGGTGCGCCGCTCAGGGGCGCGGCCGGTCAGATCCGGGTGTCCTCGACCACCGGCAGGCCCTGGTCCGCCCCGTCCTGCGGCACGAAGGCCATGCGCGGTGCGGCGGGCGGCTTCTTGCCGCAGAAGGCCGGCTCCAGCGTGTTCATCAGCCCCTGGGTGACCGCGCCGTTGTTGGAGGCGTTGGCGAACACGACCACGCTGCGCTGCCCGTCCGGCGTGGCGAAGGACTGGGTCTGGTAGCCCTGGACGATGCCGCCGTGCCCGTACACGTCCCCGCAGGAGAGCGAGATGCGCCGCAGCCCCAGCCCGTAGCCGATCTTCGCGGTCGGGGTCGGCAGCACGGCCTCCATCTGCCGCAGCGAGGCGTCGGAGACCAGGCCGCCGTCGCTCCCCGCCACCAGTGCGGTGAGGAAGCGGTCGAGGTCCTCGGCGGAGGAGATGACGGCTCCGGCGCTCCAGACCCAGGAGCCGTTCTGCAGGGTGGAGTCGAGCAGCGGCTTGGTCCGGTCGTCGTTGGTGAGGTAGCCGGTGATGTGGGCGCCCCTGATCCGCTGGTCGGGGACCACGAAGGAGGTCTTGTGCAGGCCCAGCGGCTCCAGGATCCGCTCGCGCAGCACGTCCGGGTACGGGCGGCCGGTGAGGTGCTCGACGGCGAGGCCCAACAGGACGAAGTCGGTGTTGGAGTAGGAGTAGCGGGTCCCGGGGGTGTACTGCTGGCCGTGCTTGACCGACATGGCCACCAGGTCCGCCGGTGCGTACACCTTGGTGCGGATGCGGGCCTCGAAGGCGCTGGTGGTCTCCTCGCCGGGCTGCTCCAGCAGGTCGTTGGTGTGGTCGTAGATGCCCGCGCGGTGTTCCATCACCTGGCGGCCGGTCATCGTCCAGCCGTCCGGGAGGGTGCCGGCCGGCAGGTAGTCGCGCAGCGGCTTGTCCAGGTCGATGCGGCCCTCCTCCGCCAGCTGCATCACGAGAACGGCCGTGAACATCTTGCTGTTGCTGCCGACCCGGAACCTCCATGAGGAGTTCATCGAGGTGCCGTCAAGGTTCGCCTGGCCGACGGAGACCGACCGGGTCCGCTCGGCCCCGTCGTGGTCGCGGATGACCGCGAAGGCACCCGGGGCGCCGGCGGTCATGGTGGCCTGAAGTGCGCTGAGCACCCCGGCGGTGTCCGGTACGGGCAGAGCGGTGCCGTCCCGGTCGGCGGCCAGGGCGGGTACGGTGCCGGTCGCCGCCAGGACGGCAGCGGCGGCGGCCACCGCGAAGGGACGCAACAGACTGGTCTTCGCCATGTTCCTCGGCTCTCTCACGAGCTGACGCGGCGTCCGGATGCGCCGCTCGAAGATCACTATCACCGCCCGGGCGGCCTGAGGCAATCTGAACCGGACCGCCCGCATCGTCCGTTGTCAGCCGCTGTGCCGGCGCCTTGCCGGGCACTTCGCCGGGCACTTCGCCGGGCGCTCTGCCCGGCGCTTCGCTGGGCGCCGTGCCGGGCACACCGTCCGTTTCCCGGCTCGGAGACAAGGTTTCACCTCCCGCCGTCTACCCGCGTCGAGGGCCGTGCCCGCATGCTGTTCAGGCACTCTGCTCGCCTCCCTGCGCGACGCACCACGCTCCCTCAGTGACTTCCCCTCACCGAACCCGGAGTCCCCATGTTCGTGGCCACCTCCGCGCGCCGGGCCGGCGCCCTGCTGCTGGCCGGCGCCGGCCTGATAGCCGGCACCGCCCACGCCACCGCCGACGCCACCGGCCCGTACACCGCGGTCGTCTTCCCCGACCAGGACCATACGGTGGTCTACGACCTGATCGGCTCGGCGACCAGGACCGTCGACGTCACCATGTACGAGCTGAGCGACACCACGGCCGTCAACGCCCTGATCGCCCGGCAGCGCGCCGGGGTCAAGGTCCGGGTGATCCTGGACGGCCGGCACACCTCGGTCAACGGCTCCGCCTACAACGCGCTGCAGTCGGCCGGCATCGGCGTGACGTACTCCTCCTCGGCGTTCGTCTACACCCACCAGAAGACCGTCACCGTGGACGGCGCCACATCGCTGATCATGACCGGCAACCTGGACGCGGCCTACTACGCGAACGACCGCGACTACGGCGTCATCGACACCGACGCCGACGATGTCGCCGCGATCGAGCGGGTCTTCGCCGCCGACTACGCCAAGACCTCGATCACCCCGTCGGACGGCGACAACCTGGTCTGGTCGCCCACCGACTCGCAGACCCGGCTGCTGGCGCTGATCAACGGCGCGCAGACTACGCTGGACGTAGAACAACTGGAGTTCGGCGACGCGGCCCTGGTGGACGCGATCACCGCCGCCGCCGGGCGCGGGGTCACCGTGCGGGTCGTCGGCATGAACCCGGACACCTACGGTCCCCAGTTCGACCAGGTCACCGCCGCCGGTGCCAGGGTGGTCACCTACTCCTCCACCACCGGCCCGTACATCCACGCCAAGGCCGTCGTCGCCGACCACGGCACCGCCACGGCCAAGGTGTTCGCCGGCTCGGAGAACTTCTCCGACAACTCGCTGAACCACAACCGCGAGCTGGGGCTGATCGTCTCGGACGCCGGAGTGCTCGACACCGTCGAGTCGACCTTCGCCACCGACTTCGCCAACGGCAGCCCCTACTAGGCCGTTCGTGAACGCCCGAGAGCCGACAGCGCATCACCTCCCGGTCCCTCCATCCCGCCATGGCCCCATCTCCATCTCCCCGAGCCGTTCTCACCCAAGGATTTGTCATGACTTCGTCCGCGAAGCCCCTGAACGACGCCCCGCTGAACGCCACCCCCCTGGACGCCGCCCGCCGCCCCCGCTCCCGCCGCACCGCGACCGCGATCGGCTCCGCCGTCGCCCTGGTCGCCGCCTCCGGCGGGCTCTGGGCGGCCACCGCCACCACCGCCCAGGCGGCCGGCCTGCCCACGCCCGACCACATCGTGGTCGTGGTGATGGAGAACCACGCCTACACCCAGATCATCGGCAGCAGCAGCGCGCCCTACCTCAACAACACCCTGAAGGCGGGCGGCGCCAACCTGACCCAGTCCTTCGCCATCACCCACCCCAGCGAGCCCAACTACTACGCCCTGTTCTCCGGCTCCACCCAGGGCACGGTCGACGACAGCTGCGTGACGGTCGGCGGCTTCCAGGCCCCGAACCTGGCCTCCGAGGTGGCCGCCGCCGGCAAGACCTGGGCGAGCTACAACGAGACCCTCCCCAGCCAGGGCAGCACGGTGTGCAGCAGCGGCAAGTACGCCCAGAAGCACAACCCCTGGTTCGGCTTCGGGAACGTCCCGGTCAGCTCGGCGAAGACCTTCGCCCAGTTCCCGACCGACTACACCACCCTGCCGAACGTCTCCTTCGTCATCCCGAACCTGTGCAGCGACATGCACGACTGCTCGGTCAGCACCGGCGACACCTGGATCAAGAACAACCTGGGGGCGTACGCCGCCTGGGCGCAGACCCACAACAGCCTGCTGGTCGTCACCTTCGACGAGGACAACAGCCTGTCCGGGAACCGGATCCCGACCGTGTTCTACGGCGCCCACGTCACCCCCGGCAGCAGCTCGGCCACCAGCTACAACCACTACAACGTGCTGCGCACGCTGGAGGACCTCTCCGGAGCGAGCGGCCACGCGGGAAACGCGGCGAGCGCCACGGACATCGCCGGCATCTGGAACTGACCTCCCGTCAGCGGAGCTTCACCGGACCGGCGGCTGCTCCGCGGCCGCCGGCTCCGGCGTTCCCGGCGCGGTGCCGAGCCGGCGCACCCCCGGCACCGCCGCCGTACCCTCGCACACCGCGGTCACCAGCACCGCCGCGGCCGGCGGCGGCGCCCGGCGGGCGGCGTTTATCGCCCGTTGATCGTCGCCGCCTAGCGTCGGGCGCATGGACGACAGGACGGCCGAGCGGCCGGGGGCGGTGCCCGAGGGGCGGATGACGGAGCAGGACACCGAACGGTTCCGGCAGTTGCTGGCCGGGCTGGAGCACTCCTTGGCGGCGGACCGGGAGACGGCGGGGCGACGTGATGCCTGAGGCCGTCGAGGTGCGGCCGGTGGTGGTGCTGCCGCTGTGGCGCAGAGCCGTACGGCAGGAGGACGCGGGGCGGCCCGGGGTGCTGCGGGGGGACCCCGGGCCGGTGGCGTCCGAGCAGGCGGGGCCCGGGCGGGAGAAGAGCTGCCGGATCTGAGGGACCGTCAGCCGCAGTCGCACCCGCAGTCGCACCCGTCGCAACAGCAGTCGCAGTCGCCGCAGCAGGAGCAGTCGCCGCAGTCGCTGCAGTTGCAAGGATCACAGCAGTCGTAACAGTCGTGCCGCTCGCAGAAGCCCTTGCGGCGCTCGCGGGTGAACGGATGCTCGTGCTCGCAGCAGAACAGCCGGCAGGTGCAGGCCAGCAGTGCCCAGGCCGCGCACCCGGCGAGCAGGTTGCGCGGGGGCGGCGGCTTCTCTCCCGGTGGGGTGAAGCCGGGGCCCTGCGGCACCCACGGGGGGATCGGCGCCTGGTTCGGGTCCTGGCCGGGGTGCCGCCCGCCCGGGTGGGTGGGCGCCTGGCCGGGCGGCGCGTCCTGTGGGTGCTCCCCGTGGGCGCCGCGCCGACAGCCCGCCCCGTGCGTGGCCTGGCCGAAGACCCGGTCGACCGCGCTCGCGGTCTCGTGCGCCAGCAGTGCGTGGACGAGCGCGCGGTCGCTCAGCTCGACCTCCCGCAGGGCGAGCCGGATGCCGTGGACGGCGTCGCGGCAGAGCCGTTCGGCCTCGGCGCGGGCGGTGCCGGTGGCGGTCAGCGGGTTCCAGGCGCCCGAGGCGGCGTCGGCGGCCTGGTCCTCGGCGGCGTCGAGGAGGTGGGCGAGCCGGCCGAACAGCCGTCCCGCCTCGGCGAGCGGGGCGGCGTTACCGGGCCGCCCGGCGATCACGGCGGTGTGGGCGAAGGCGGCGGAGGTGGCGGTCTCAGTGGGCTCGGTGACCAGCAGGACGGAACTGCCGGGCAGCAGCGAGCGCTCCAACTCGCCCTGCCGGGAGGCCGCATCGAGCAGCACGGCGGTGTCGAAGCCGACCGTGGCGGCGCTGCCGGAGCTCTGCCGGTCCCAGCGCCTGGTCACCACCCGGGCTCCGGCGGCCACCGGACGGCGGGCGAAGACGCCGTCCCGGTCCTCGACGTGGTCGCGGATCTTCACCGAGGCGAGCGCGAGCGAGACGGCGGCGGCCAGCCGGGCGCCCTCGCCCTTGGCGACGGAGGCGGTCCGCATGCCGCGCAGCGGGCACGGTCCGGCGGTGCGCCGCCAGGAGGAGTCCTCCCGGGCGGCCTGGGCCTCGACCAGGACGGAGATGATCAGGCCGTCGTAGTTGGTGGCGGTCCGGGCGAGTTGGCCGTGGTCGTCGCGCAGGGCGAGGCAGAGGCCGCACAGGTGCGCCATCCAGGAGGTCTGGAGCCGTTCGGACAGTCGGTGCCTGCACGGTCTGATGATGCCGAACACGATCGTGGTCCCCCTCGCCCGATGGGCCGCTGACCGGCCACTTTGTCGGCGAACATCATATGATCACCGCCCTTTGGGGTGGCGCGGGCGGGGGCGAGCTGTCGTCAGACCGTGACCCGGCGCATCGCGGTGGCCGGACTCACCGGGCTGTCCTCGGTGTTCGCCGGGCGGGCGGCCGAGCGGGTTCGCCCCGGGCACGAGCCCGTCGCGCTGAGCCCAGGGCGAACAGCCGTGCGGTGACGGGCCGTCGGCACGTAGCATGACGGGAATGACGAAGCTGCGGACGGTGGAACTTCCCGGGGTCGTGCTCGCCTACCGCGAGAGCGGACGGCCCGACGGCCGCCCGCTGGTCCTGCTGCACGCCCTCGGCGAGCGCGCGGCCGACTGGGACGTCGTGCTGCCCGAACTCGCCCCCGGCCACCGCGTCCACGCGCTCGACCTGCGCGGCCACGGCGACAGCGGCCGCACCGCCGCCTACGGCCTGGAGGCGATGCGCGACGACGTGCTCGCCTTCCTCGACGCGCTCGGCCTGGCCCGGATCGACCTGGTCGGCCACTCGATGGGCGGCGCCGTCGCCTTCCTGCTGGCCCAGGCCGCGCCGGAGCGGGTCGACCGGCTGGTCCTGGAGGAGATCCCCGCGCTGTACCCGCGCCCCGCGAGCGTGCCGCCGGAAGGAGCCGACGAACCGGCGCACTTCGACTGGGCGATGGTCCGGGCCGTCAAGGCGCAACTCGACGACCCCGACCCGGCCTGGCGGGAGGGGCTGTCCCGGATCACCGCCCGCACCCTGGCCGTCGCGGGCGGGGCGGCCAGCCCCGTCCCGCAGGAGCGGATCGCCGAACTGGCCCGGCGCATCCCGGACTGCGGCCTGGTCACGATCGAGGCCGGGCACCTGGTGCACCGTGTCCGGCCGGCCGAGTTCGTCGCGGCCGTGGCGCCGTTCCTGGCACGCTGAGCGGCCGCCCGGCCCGGCACGCCCAGGGGCCGGCCGCAGCGGCGGCTCCGGGGTGCGGGGCGCCGCCGCTCCGGATGGCCGGGCCGCTGCGCTACACGCCGTGCTCGGCGGGCAGCCGCCCGCTGCGCACGGCCGCGATCAGCTCGGCGTGGTCGGCCTCGGTGCGGTCCGCGTACGCCACGGCGAAGGCGGCGACCGCCTCGTCCAGCGCCTCGCTCTTTCCGCAGTACCCGGCCAGCAGGCCCGGATCGGCGGTGTGGGCGTGCGCCCGGGCGAGCAGGGCGCCGGTGATCCGGGCGTAGTCGTCCAGCTGCTCGGGCAGCAGCGCGGCCGGGTCGACGCTGCCCTTGCGGTTGCGGAACTGCCGCACCTGGTAGGGGAGTCCGTCGACGGTCGTCCAGCCGAGCAGGGTGTCGCTGACCACCTGCATGTGCTTCTGGCCGAGTACGACCCGCCTGCCCTCGTGCTGCGGCGCCCCGGCGGCGCCGCCGAGGTGCGGCAGCAGCACGGACGGGCGGGCCTCCTTGACCTGCAGTACCAGCGGCTGGTCCCGGTGGTCGGTGAGCAGGACCACGTACGAGCGGGTGCCGACACTGCCGGTGCCCACCACCCGGAACGCCACGTCCTGCACGCGGTAGCGGGAGAGCAGGGTGCGCACCTCCGGGGCCACCGTCGCCACGTACGGGCCGAGCGCCTCGGCCACCGCGCGGGCGGTCGCGTCGGTCACCTCGGTGAGCACCGGCGCGGCCGCGGTGAAGCGCCAACCGCCGTCCGCCGTCCGGGTGGTGCTGCGGGCGGCGAACCGGGCGCTGGTGTTGCCGAGCGCCTTCGCGCCGACCTTCCGGAGGACCTCGGTGAGGTCGTGCGCGTCGGCGAAGGACACCAACTGCTCGTCCGCCACGGCGTTCCAGGCGTCCAGCGAGGGCAGCTTGGCGAGCGTGCGCACGGTCCGGCGGTACGCGCCGGCCGCGTGCTGGGCGGCCGCCCGGGCGGTGGTCTCGCTCGCCCCGGTCTCCCGGCCGGCCAGCACCAGGCTGGTGGCCAGGCGCTTGAGGTCCCACTCCCAGGGGCCGGGCACGGTCTCGTCGAAGTCGTTGATGTCCATGACCAGTTGGCCGCGCGCATCGCCGTAGAGGCCGAAGTTCGCCGCGTGGGCGTCCCCGCACAGCTGGGCGTTCACGCCGGTCACCGGTGTGGCGGCGAGGTCGGCGGCCATCAGCCCGGCCGAGCCGCGCAGGAAGGCGAACGGCGTGGCGGCCATCCGGCCGACCCGGAGCGGCACCAGCCCCGGTATCCGGCCGGCGTTGGAGGCTTCGAGGGCCTCCACGGCCGTCGGCCGGCCGGTGGCGGCCGTGAACTCCGCGTGGCGCTCCCGCGGCACCCGCCGCCGCAGGGCCTTCCCGCGCTCCCGCGCCCGCCCGTCCTGACCGGCCGCGAACCCGTCCACCGCGAACTGCCGCCGCACCTTGGTGCCTCTGCCCTCTGCCACTGCTCCCCGCCCGTACGTTCCGTTCGCGCCGTGCCCGTGACCTGCACGGACCGGCCCATCGGGGGGTAGTGACGCCCGGCGCGCCGCAGTGGTTCCTGACGCGGACGCCGGGATCCGCCACGGCGCCGCGGGGTAGCGTGGGCGGGTGGATGATCTTCGGAGGGGGTTGACCTCGCGCGTCCCGGCCGCCGCGGCGGCGGGCCTGACCGTGGCCGCGGGCCTCGGGGTGCGGGCCGGGGCGGCGGGCGAGGCCGCCAAGTACGCGGGCGATGCGCTCTACACCGTCCTGGTGTACGCCCTGGTGGTGCTGGTCGCGCCGACGGTGCGCCCGGCGCGGGCGGCCCTGTCGGCGGTGGCGGTGAGCTGGGCGGTGGAGCTGTTCCAGGCCACCGGGCTGCCGGACGCGTGGGGTCGGCGCAGCGGGCTGGTGCACCTGGTGCTCGGGTCGACCTTCAACCCGCCGGATCTCGCCTGGTACCCGGTCGGCGCGGTCGGTGCCGCCCTGCTCCACCGGGCGCTGCGGGCGCATCGCGCCGCAACGCCCGGCGGGAGTCGCTGACGATTCGTCAGAGCGGGAGCAGCTCGGGGCGCTTGGGCTCGACGTGGTCGCCGGAGGACTCGCCGCGCAGGCGCCGGCCGACCCACGGGAGCAGGTACTCGCGGGCCCACTGGAGGTCGGCCCGCCGCTGGTCGGCGGGGGACAGGACGGGCGCGGACGGCCAGGGGGCCTCCGGGTCCTGCGCGGTGGCCAGGCCCAGCGAGCGCGCGGCCAGCAGGGCGACCCGCTGGTGGCCGTCGGAGGAGAGGTGCAGCCGGTCCTCGCTCCAGGCGCGGCGGTCCTGCACGGCGCGCAGGGACCACAGGTCGGCCACCTTGCAGCCGTAGCGGTCGGCGACCGCCCGCATGTGCCCGTTGTAGGTGGCGATCTTGCCGCGCAGGTGCTTGAGCAGCGGCACGTCCTTGGTGTCGAAGCCGGTGCAGATGAGCACCGTCCCGGCGGAGGCGACGAGTTGGGCGATGGCGGCCTCGAAGCGCTCGGCGACCTCGTCCGGGTCGCTGCCGGGCCGCAGGATGTCGTTGCCGCCGGCGCAGAAGGTGACCAGGTCGGGCTGGAGCCGGCGGACCTGCGGTACCTGCTCGGCCACGATCTGGTCCAGCAGCCGCCCGCGCACCGCCAGGTTCGCGTAGCGGAACCCGCCCGGCGGCCGCCCGTCGGCGAGCATCCCGGCCAGGCGGTCGGCCCAGCCGGCGAAGGTGCCGTCCGCACCGGGGTCGTTCAGGCCCTCGGTGAAGCTGTCGCCTAGGGCGGCATACGAACTGAGGTCAAGGGTCTCCTGGAGGTTCGGCATGAAGGAGATAGTTCACCGAATCAAGTGACCTACGCCACCGTAGGTGACGGTACGGGCGCGTGAGATGGGCCACGTATCCCGCGCCGGTCGTCTCCGGCCCGCAGAGCGCCACAGTGTGAAAACCACAAGATCCTTGCCCCCTTCCCGTTTTGGGCCCGAACGGACGATGCTCGAGGGGTGCGGCCGCCCGGCCGCCGTCCTTCCAGGGGGAAGCCAGCCGTGAACCTCTCCGAGAGCCCGGACCCGACCGAGAACCCGACCGAGAACCCGACCGAGAACCCGAGCCGGAACCCGACTGCCGGCGCGGACCCGGGCCTGAACCCGAACGCCGGCGCGGACCCGACCGCTGACGGGCACTGGTCCATCGACGACCGCTGCACCAACTGCGATGTCGCCCGGCAGCTCGCGCCCGACCTGATCATCGAGCGCGCCCGCACCTCCGAACTCGTCCGCCAGCCGCGCGACGAGGCCGAGCGGCAGCAGCTGCTCGCCGCCGCCCACGCCTGCCCGACCCGGTCGATCCGCCCCGGCAACGGCCGGCTCGACCCGGCCACCGACCCGTTCCCGCTCGCCCTGGACGACGGGGTGCTGCTGCTCGGCCACAACTCCCGTCGCACCGCGGGCGCCAACTCCTACCTGTGCCGCCGTCCGACCGGCTGGGTGATGATCGACACGCCCCGCTACAGCGAGGGCCTCGCCGCCAGCTACGAGGCGCTCGGCCCGGTCACCGACGTCCTGCTCACCCACCGCGACCACGCCGCGCACGGCCGCGCCTACGCCGACCGCCTGGGCGCCCGGCTCTGGATCCACGAGGGCGACCTCGAGTACGCCCCCGACGCCGACCAGGTGCTGCGCGGCACCGAGCCGGTCGAGATCTCGCCGGGCCTGGTCGCCCACCCCTTCCCCGGCCACACCCTCGGCAGCGTGCTGTACGTCGCCGACGAGCGCTACTGCTTCAGCGGCGACAGCCTGTACTGGTCCCGCACCACCCAGGACATCGAGGTGCAGGAGGCGGTGACCTGGTACTCGATCGAGGAGCAGGCCGCCTCGCTGGACCGCAGCCTGGGTGCGCTGCGCTTCGAGTGGCTGCTGCCCGGCCACGGCGACAAGCACCGGATGCCCGCCGAGGAGGCGGACCGCCGTCTGCGCGCGCTCGCCGTACGCGCCCGGGCGCTGCGCACCGAGCCGGTGGACTTCGCCGCCGTGCGCTGGTAGCCGCCGGGCGGGAGCGTTCGTGCGCCGGGGCTCGCGCCGGGTGCGCGGGGGGTTGCGCCCGGCCGTGGCGCCCGCGCGGGTGTGCGAACGGGAGCGGCGGGGCAGCGCCCTCTGGAACGGGGTGCACCCCCGCATTCCAGCGAACCGAGGACGGTTGAGCAATGCCCACGCAGACTCCGGCGCGCACGGCGCGGCCGCGGCGCTACCTGATGTGCCGGCCGACGTACTTCACGGTGGACTACGTGATCAACCCGTGGATGGACCCGGCGCAGCCCACCGACACCGCGCTGGCCGTCCGCCAGTGGGAGCGGCTCTACTGGGCGTTCCGCCGCCTCGGTCACACCGTCGAGCTGATCGAGCCGGTGCCGGGGCTGCCCGACATGGTCTACGCCGCCAACGGCGCCACCGTGCTGGACGGCCGGGCCCTGGTGGCGACGTTCCGTCACCAGGAGCGGGCCGCCGAGTCCGACGCCTATCTGGCCTGGTTCCGCGCGAACGGCTACCGCGCGGTGCACCGCGCCCGGCACGTCAACGAGGGCGAGGGGGACCACCTGGTGGTCGGCCGGCGGGTGCTCGCCGGGACGGGCTTCCGCAGCTCGCGGGCCGCGCACGCCGAGGCGGAGCAGCTGTTCGGGGTGCCGGTGGTCAGCCTGACCCTGGTCGACCCGCGCTTCTACCACCTGGACACCGCGCTGGCCGTGCTCGCCGACGACCACGTCATGTACTACCCCGAGGCCTTCGACGCCGACAGCCGCGCGGTGCTGCGCTCGCTCTACCCGGACGCGATCCTCGCCGACCGGGCCGACGCCGAGGTGTTCGGGCTCAACGCGGTCTCGGACGGCCTCCGGGTGGTGCTGCCGGAGGCCGCCAAGAACCTGGCGGGCCGACTCGTCGAGCACGGCTACCAGCCGATCCCGGTGGACGTCACGGAGCTGCTCAAGGGCGGCGGCGGGGCGAAGTGCTGCACCTTGGAGCTCAGGCCGTAGCACGCCCCCCCACGCTCTCCCGCCACGGCCCGGCCCTCCCGCGCCGGACCCTTCGGTCGAAGCGGCCGCCGGCCCGCCCGGGAGCGCATCGGGCGGTCCGGCGTCGACGGAGGCCGGGCGTTCCCCAGAGGGATCAGACGCCGAGCCAGAGGTCCGGGCCGAACACCTCGTAGTGGATGTCCTTCGCCGGCACGCCCGCCTCGAGCAACTGGCCGCGGACGGCACGCAGGAAGGGCAGCGGGCCGCACAGGTAGGCGGTCGTTCCGGCCGGGATCCCGACGGTGGAGAGGTCGACCAGGCCGGTGCGTTCGGCCGGCCACTCGCCGAGCGGCTGCTCGTAGAAGACGTGGGCGGTGGCGTGGTGCAGCTTGGCCGTCAGCTGCTCCAGATCGGCGCGGAAGGCGTGGCTGAGCTGGTCGCGGTCCCCGTGCACCGAGACGACCTGCCGGGTGGAGCCGGTCGCGGCGAGGTGGTCGAGCATCGCGATCATGGGGGTGTTGCCGATGCCCGCGGAGGCGAGCAGCACCGGGCCGTCGCCCTCGGCCAAGAAGACGTCGCCCAGCGGGGGTGCCAGCTCGATGGTGTCGCCGGTGCTCAGGTGGTCGTGGAGGTGGCCGGAGACCTCGCCGCCGGGCTCGCGCTTGACGCTGAAGCGCAGCGCGCCGTCGGCGCCGCCGGAAAGGCTGTACTGGCGGATCTGGTGGGCGCCGTCGGGCAGTTCGGTGCGGACCGAGACGTACTGGCCGGGGCGGGAGGCCGGGGCGGGGCGGCCGTCGGCCGGGCGGACCAGGTAGCTGGTGACGGTCTCGGTCTCCTGGTAGCGGGTGACCACGGTGTACGGGCGCCACAGGTCGGCCGGGTCGCCGCCGGCGGCGGCCTCGTCGCGCAGCCGTTCCTCGACGGCCATCAGGGCGTTGGCCATCAGCCAGTACACCTCGTCCCAGGCGGCGGCGACCTCAGGGGTGACGGCCTCGCCGAGCACCTCGACGATCGCGGCGAACAGGTGCTCGTGGACGACCTCGTACTGCTCGTTGCCGATGCCGACCGAGACGTGCTTATGGGCGATCCGGGCGAGCATCGCGTCCGGCCGCTGGTCGGGATGGGCGATCAGCGCGGAGGCGAAGGCGGCTATGGAGCCCGCCAGCGCCTGACGCTGGGTGCCGTTGGCCTGGTTCCCCCGGTTGAACAGGTCGCGCAGCAGTTCCGGGTGCGCGGCGAACAGCCGGTCGTAGAAGCGCGAGGTGATGTCACCGATCGCGGCGCCCACGACGGGCAGCGTGGCCTCGACGACCTCGGCGGACTTCGCGGACAGCATCAGACGGGCTCCTAACTGGTATCTCAGATGCGTATTTTCGGCCGTGCGGTGGGGCGCGGACCGGGTGCGGGAATCAGTCGGCGGGTCCGGCCGTGAGGCTGAGCAGGACGGGCCCGGTGGGGGAGGAGACCAGATCGTCGATGCTGAGCGGGTCGAGCGAGGCGAAGAACGCCTCCTGGGCGTTCCGCAGCGCCCCGCGCAGCCGGCAGGCGGTCCGCAGCGGGCACGGCGGGTCGCCCTCGCAGTCGACCACGTCGCCGACTCCCTCCAGCTCGCGCAGTAGCAGCCCGAGCGAACCGGTGCGTCCGGCGAAGGTGAGCATCAGCCCGCCGCCGCGACCGCGCCGGGCCTCCACGACGCCCAGGTGCTGCAGCCTGCTGACCACCTTCGCCGCATGGGTGTACGGCACCGCGACCGCCTCGGCCACCTCGCGGGTGGTCGGGTTGGCGTCCTCGCCGAGTACGGCCAGCCGCATGGCGATGCGGAGCGCGATGTCGGTGCTCTTGGTCAGCCTCACGTCCGAAAACGCTAACTAATGCGACTCCAGAACTCCAATTTCCCGCCCGATATCGGCTGAGACCCTGGTCACGTCCGTTGCCTCGCCCTGGTCCTGGCCCGCCCGCTGCCCGTGGTGGCCGCCCCCACTGCGGCTCGGTCGAATCTGAACAGTTAGCGACATTACTGATCAGCTCCTGACGGGCCATCAACACGCCTTCTACGCTTCGTGCGGCTCGGTACCCCCCCTTCGCAGCCGCCCGTCGACCGCACCCAGGCCCGTCCCCTTGGAGGGATCCTTGACATCACGTCGTGCACCCAGGCGCACCGGCACGGCGCTGGCGGCGATATCCGCGGCCACCGCCGCACTGCTGTCCCAGCCCGTGACCGCCGAGGCCGCCGCGCCGCCGCCGACCGTGGCCGCCCACGTGCCGGTGGCGCCCTACCCGGCGGGGGTGGCACTCACGCCGGACGGCGCCCGGGCGTACGTCACCAGCCAGAGCACCGGAACCGTGAGCGTGCTGGACACCGCGAGCAAGGCCGTGACCGGCACGTTCACCGCCGGCACCGGTTCGTACGCCGTCGCCCTCTCGCCCGACGGGCACCGGGCCTACCTCACCCACCACCTCGACAACGCGGTCAGCGTCATCGACACCGCGAGCAACACGGTGACGGCCACCGTCCCGGTCGGCGTCCAGCCCTGGAGCCTCGCACTGTCCCCGGACGGGTCGCGGGCCTACGTCAGCAACGCCGGGGCCGACACGGTGAGTGTGCTGGACACGTCCTCCGACACCGTCACGGCCACCGTCCCGGTCGGTGCCGAACCGCACGGGCTGGCCGTCTCGCCGGACGGCAAGCGGCTGTACGTGGCCGCCTCCGGCGCCAAGGCGGTGACCGTGGTCGACACCGCGAGCGGCACGGTGAGCGCCACCATGCCCGTCGGCCACAGCGCCTTCGGCCTGGCGCTCAGCCCGGACGGCAGCCGGCTGTGGGTCGCCGACGGGGACGACGGCACCGCTGCGGTGATCGACACCGGCGCCGACGCCCTGCTCGCCACCGTGCCGGTGGGGAACGGCCCGTACGCCGTCACCGTCGCCCCGGACGGCTCGACCGCGTACGTCTCCGACTACGGTGACGACACCCTCAGCGTGATCGACACCGGGAGCCGGACGGTCACCGCGACCGTGCCGGTCGGCGCCAGCCCGTACACCCTGGCACTCAGCGCGGACGGGCGGCGCGGCTACCTCGCCGACTTCACCGGCAACGCCGTCGACGTGGTGAACTTCCCGCTGCCGCTGCCCGTCGTGACCGGGATCAGCCCCACCGGCGGCTCCGGGGTGGGCGGCACCACGGTGACCGTCACCGGCACCGACCTGGCCGGCGCCACCGCCGTCACCTTCGGCGCGGCCGGCCCGGCCGCCTCCTTCAGCTGCACCACCACCCGCTGCACCGCGACCGCCCCCGCCACCACGGTGACCGGCCCCGTCGACGTGCGGGTCACCACGCCCGGCGGCACCAGCGCCGCCGTCGCCGCCGACCGCTTCACCTACACGGCGCCCAGCGCCCACCTGGGCGTCGCACTCATCGCGACCCCGGTCACCGCCGGGCTCGCCGGCCGGGTCGACTACACCATCACCCTCACCGGCCAGGGCCCCGACCCCGTCACCTCGGCCACCGTCTCGGCCGACCTGCCCGCGGGCCTCACCGCGAACTCCGGCGACTGCACCGTCGCCGCCGGCAAGCTCACCTGCACGCTGAGCGCGCCGCTCGCCAAGGGCGCCGTCACCACCCGGCACTTCTCCCTCGGCGTCGGCCTGCTGAACCTGATCCGCACCTGGGACGTCACCGTGGCCCGCACCGGCGGCACCCCCGCCGACCCCTCGCCCGCCACCAGCAAGGACACCCGCAGCTGCACCTCCGTCCTCGGCCTGTCGATCACGTGTAAGTGACGCCCCCCCCGGAGGCCCCGCCCGCACCCGCGAGCGGGGCCTCCGCCGCACCTGGGTCTGGACCAAGCGTCCGGCCCGGACGTACAGTCCGGATATGCCCCTCGACGAGCCCGACCCCCGCGTCCGGACCTGGTCGCCGGTCTGCCGGGCGGTCGCCCTGCTCCTCGGCCCCTACGCCGAGGTGATCCTGCACGACACGGCCACCGACCGGGTGCTGGCCATCTGGAACCCGATGACCACCCGCGCCCCCGGCGACCCGTCGCTGCTCGGCGAACTGGACCGCCTGGACCCCTCCGCACCCGACGTGTACGGCCCGTACGAGAAGCTGCTGCCGGACGGGCGGCGGCTCTCCTCCGTCAGCGCCGTGCTGCGCGACCAGGCCGGCCGGCCCTCGGCGGTGCTCTGCGTCAACCTCGACCGGGGCCCGCTGGAGCAGGCCGCCGCCCTGCTGGCGAACTTCGCCGCGCCCACCGCGCCGCGCCCCGAGCCGCTGTTCGAGCGCGACTGGACGGAGCGGATGAACGACGTGATCGGCGGCCACGTCCGTGCCCGGGGCCGGCCGTTGGAGCGCTTCACCCGCGAGGACCGGCTCGCCGTGCTGCGCGAACTGGACCGGGCCGGGGTGTTCGCCGTCCGCCGGGCCGTCCCCGCCGTCGCCGCCGCGCTGCGGATCTCCCGCTCCACCGCCTACGCCCTGCTCGCCGACCTCAGACACCCGGCGGGCCCCGGCGCCGGCCACTGCGCCGAGCCCCGCGCTGAGATCGGCGCCGGTCTCAGGAGGGATTGACCCGATGACCCGACTGCCCGACTTCCGGCTCGAAACCTACTTCTCACGCTGGGAGTTCACCGCCCGCCACCACCTCACCGCCTCCGATGCCCAGACCATGACGATGGCCGAGCTGCTCGCCCTGGCCGGCCCCGAGGACGGCGAGGCCTGGGACACCCTCGCGCTCGGCTACACCGAGACCTTCGGCGACCCGGGCCTGCGGCAGGCCGTCGCCGGGATGTACGAGCGGGTCGGGGCGGACGACGTGATCTGCTTCGGCGGCGCCCAGGAGGGGCTCAACCTCGCCATGCAGGTGCTCCTCGAACCGGGTGACCACGCCGTGGTGCTCACCCCCAACTACCAGTCCGCCGAGACGATTCCGCTCTCCCTCTGCGAGGTCACCGGCGTGGCGCTCGACGCGCGGCGGGACTGGGCGCTCGACCTGGACGCGGTCGAGGCGGCGCTGCGGCCGAACACCAAGGTCCTCTCGGTCAACTTCCCGAACAACCCGACCGGCGCGGTGATCGACACCGCCGACTTCGCGCGCTTGGCCGAGCTGTGCGAGGAACGCGGCATCCGGTTCTTCTCGGACGAGGTCTACCGCGGCCTGGAGCGCGACCCGCACCGCACCCTGCCGCAGGCCGCCGACCTCTCCGAGACCGCGCTCTCGCTCAACGTCACCTCCAAGGCGCTCGGCCTGCCGGGCTTGCGGATCGGCTGGATCGCCTGCCGGGACCGCGAGCTGCGCGGCCGGCTGGAGCGGGCCAAGCACTACACCACGATCTGCAACGCGGCGCCCAGCGAGGTGCTGGCCCGGATCGCGATCACCGCCCGGGAGCGGATCCTGGCCCGCAACCGGGGCATCATCGCGGAGAACCTGCCGCGGTTCGACGCCTTCTTCGCGGAGTTCCCCGAGCTCTTCGAGTGGCGTGCCCCGGACGGTGGCTGCGTGGCCTACCCGCGCTACCTCGGCCCGGACGGGGTGGAGGAGTTCTGCACCGCGCTGGTCGAGCAGGCGGGCGTCCTGCTGATGCCCGCGAGCATGTTCCGCTCCGAGCTCACGCCCACCCCGGCCGACCGCTTCCGGATCGGCGTCGGCCGCACCGACCCGGGCCCGGCGCTGGACGCCTTCGCCGGCTGGCTCCGCAAGCGCTGAGGCGGTCGCGCGAGCCGCGAAAGGGGCCGGGGCGCCGACGACGGTGGGAAACCGGCGCCGGAGCCCCGGCCCCTTCGTCATCCGTACGGGCCGGCTGTCCGGGTCGTCCCTACGGGTCGTCCGTACGGGTCAGAGCTTCTGCCAGGCCGGCTTGGCGGCGTAGGTGTCGCGGAAGTAGTCGGCCAGCTTGAGCCGGGAGGCGGCGGCCTCGTCCACCACCACGGTGGCGTGCGGGTGCAGCTGCAGCGCCGAGGCGGGCACCGCAGCGGCGAGCGGGCCCTCGACGGCCAGGGCGACGGCCTCGGCCTTGGCCTCGCCGGTGGCGAGCAGCACGAGGTGGCGCGCCTCCAGGATGGTGCCGATGCCCTGGGTGATGACGTGGTGCGGGACCTCGTCGATGCTGTCGAAGAAGCGGGCGTTGTCCACCCGGGTCTGCCTGGTCAGCGTCTTGATCCGGGTGCGGGAGGCGAGGGAGGAGCACGGCTCGTTGAAACCGATGTGGCCGTCGGTGCCGATGCCGAGCAGCTGCAGGTCCACGCCGCCGGCCTCGGCCAGGGCCCGGTCGTAGGCGGTGGCGGCCGCGGCGATGTCCGCCGCGTTGCCGTCCGGGCCCAGGAAGGAGTCCTCGGTCAGGCCGAGCGGCTCGACGACCTCGCGCAGCACCACCGAGCGGTAGGACTCCGGGTGGCCGGCGGGCAGACCGACGTACTCGTCCAGCTGGCAGATCCGCGCCTTGGAGGCGTCCAGCCTGCCGTCCCGGACGCGGGCGGCGAGGGACTGGTAGATCGGCAGCGGGGTCGAGCCGGTCGCGACGCCGAGGAGGGCGTCGGGCTTCTCGGTCAGCAGATCGGTGATCGCCGTGGCGATGAGTTCGCCGGCCGCTGAGGCGTCAGGGACGATCACGATTTCCATACTGGTCCACCGTTCTGAGGCGAGGCTGAGGTCTAGACCTCCGAGGTCTAGACCAGTTTGCCGTGAACGGGGGCTCCGGGTCCACCCGGGGCGGTAGGGGGCCGGCGGGCGTCCTGCCTGGCGGGACCCGGGGGCCGGTTCTGCGGGGAGCCGGAGGAGGGTGGAGAGGAGCCGGGGCGCGTGCGCCCCGGCTCCCGGTGCCCTGTCCTGCGGATGCCGTCCCGTCCTGCGGAACGGGTGGTGAGTCCGGGCGGCCTCCGATCAGAACGGGTTGGTGCAGGTGGTGACCTGCTTGCTCGCGTCCAGCGCCGGGCCGGCGGTGGCGCATATGATCCGCGGGCCGACGGCGCTCACGCGCGGCGTGACGGCCTCGGCCGAGCCGAGCTTCACGGTGGTGGTGGTGGCGACCGGCTCCCACGGGCTGCCCCAGGCCTTCTGGGTGCGGACGTCGACCTGAATCACCGTCAACTGGTTCGGGTCCGCGCTGACCTGGGCGACGCCGACGACGCCCTCGCCGTCGATCCGGTGCGAGACGCAGGGGTGGTTGAGCACCGCGGCGCAGGCCGCGGTGTCGGTCTCGGACGTCGCCGTGGCGGCCATGGCGGGGCCGGCCGTCAGGGTCGCGATCCCCGCCACCGTCAGCATCACAGCTGCGATCCGAGTGCGCATGATATGAACCTCCTTGGAAACTAAGGGAATCTCACTCCTTGAGATGAGTCTTGCACAAATCATGGACGTCATGCATGTGCGTTGCGTCACACTCCTGGTGACCGTTCAACTACTGGCTGCAATCGTTCGCCGAGCGTTCGGCGTACGGACGAATTCCGGTCTGACGCGCGATCAGTCCATCAGCACATGACGATCATCCGCTCCAACCCCTCGACGTGCAGCGGCCGTAGGCCTCATGTCGCCGTCCCGGGCCCGGCCCGGGACGCCGGCGGCCGGGCGAAGGTGGTGCCCGTGGGGCCGGAGCGGCCCGCGATGATCCTGAGACGCTCCGCCCCGTACGCCGACGCGGCCGCTTTGACCAGCCCTTGAGCCGCCCTTTTCCGGCCGTTTACGCACCGGTGGGAGGCGAACTCCGCGCCGGGCGGCCCGGATCGGCGGTGACTCCGTCACTCGTCCGGGTGGCGCCTTGCCAACCGGGCGAATCGGACGGATACCATCGAGCCGATCCCAGCGGAGGTGGCTGCGTGGACACCGTCATCGTGCAACTGCCCGGCCCGGGGCCGGACATGGCGCCCGGCGCGGCACCCGCACTGCTGCGGATGGGCCCGGGCGAGACGGCGGTGTTCGGGCGTGGTGAGCCCGGACGGCCGGTCGCCATCCCGCTGCCCGACCAGGGCGTCTCCCGCCGCGCCGGCGAGGTGGCCGCCGCCGAGGACTACTGGCGGCTGTCCAACTTCAGCACCACCGCCACCTACGTGGTGGAGAACCTGGAGGGCGCGGGGGAGCACGTCAAGGTGGCGCCCGGGCGGCTCGGCGCACCCGTCCCCTTCGAACTCTCCCGGGTGCTCCTGCCGGCCCTGGGCGAGCCCGCCTCCTTCAAGGTGTTCGCCCCGCAACACGCCTACCTGGACGGCGGCCGGAGCGGTGCCGACGGCGAACGGACCGTCAGCCCCTTCGCCCTGGACCCGACCGCCAAGTACTTCCTCGTCCTGCTCGCGCTCTGCGAACCCCGGCTGCGCTCGCCCTCCACCGCCGCCGTCCCCGGCGTCACCGAAGTGCTGGGCCGGCTACGCGCCCTGCCCTCCTGCCGGGGGCTGACCCGCTCCGCGGTGAACTACCACATCGACTACCTGGTGTGCACCAAACTACGGCTGCGCGAGCCGTACGAGGAGGGCCAGGCCGGCGGCAAGCGCGAGGAACTCGTCGCCGTGGCCCTGAAGTTCGACCTGGTCCGGGAGGAGCACCTGGCGCTGCTGCCGGCCCGGCGCCCGACCGCCCGGCCGTGACACCCGCCCCGCGGCCCGACCCCGGGCCACCGGAGGAGCGGCGACCCCCGCGCGCCCATCCGCCCTTCGAGCTCCCCGAGGGCTACCCGCTCGGCGGCTACCACACCGGCGCCTTCCTCGGCGCGGGCGCCTGGGGCAGCGTCTACGCCGCCGAGGGGCCGGACGGCACCCCGGTCGCCGTCAAGATCCTCGGCCCGGCCAGGCTCAGCCCGGGGCAGCGCCGCACCGCGGCCCAGATGGCCCGCAGCGAGCTGCGGTTCAGCCGCCGCGCCGACCACCCCCACCTGATCCGCACCCTCGCCGTGGTCACCGTCGAGGACCCGGACCACCCCGCCCTGGACGGGGCCGTCGCCCTGGTGATGGAACGCGCCGCCCGCAGCCTCCAGGACCTGCTCGCCGCCGCCCGCCCCGGAACGGCGGTGCCCGGCGCCGAGCGCATCCTCGCCCAGGTCTGCGCCGGACTGACCCACATGCACGGGGCCGGCTGGGTCCACGGGGACCTCAAACCGGCCAACATCCTGCTGATGCCCGACGGCACCGCGAAGATCGCCGACTTCGGCCTCACCGCCGAACTCGAGGGCACCCACGCCTACGCCCCGCCGCTCGGCTCGCCCGACCACGTCCCGCCCGAGTGGTGGTCCCAGCGCACCGGGGCACGCGGCGTCGCCCTGCGCCCCACCGCCGACATCTGGGCCTTCGGGGTGATCGCCCACCAACTGCTCACCGGCGGGCTGCACCCCTTCCTCGGCGCCACCGCCCGGGCCCGCTCGCTGGCGGCCCAGGCGTACGCCCGCGGCGCCGTCCCGCTCCGGCTGGACCAGGCGCTGCCCGCCCCCTGGCGGGCCGTGGTGGCCGCCTGCCTGACCGCCGACCGGGACCAGCGGGCCCGCGCCGACCTCGCCGCGCTGGTCGCCCGCGCCACCGCCCGTCCGCCCCGGCGCCGCCGGGCCGCCGTCAGGACCGGCCTCGGCCTGCTGACCTGCGCCGCCGTCGTCCTCGTGCTGACCGGCGGCCCCGAACCGGCCGGGTCGGCCGGCCGCCGGGCCGTGCCGCCGCCGCTGCCCGGCGCGATCCCGGCGGGCTCGGACGTCCCGGCGGCCTACCGCGGCATGATCGAGGACGCGGCCCGGCGCTGCCCGGAGCCGGAGATCACGCCGGTCCTGCTGGCCGCGATGCTCAAGGCCGAGAGCGGCTTCGACCCGAACGCGGCCCGCCCGGAGACCGGCGAGTACGGCATCGCGATGTGGACGCCCGCCGTCTTCGAGGCCTGGTCCAAGGCGGCCAACCACCCCGGCCCGAAGTCCTACCTGGACCCGGGCGACGCGATCGCCGCGATGGGCAACTACGTCTGCTGGCTCGACCAGCAGATAAAGCGGCACGGCTTCACCCGGGACCTGCCCGCCCTGGTGGCCGCCGCCTACCGCACCAGCGACAAGACGGTGACGGCCGCCCGGGGCGTCCCGGAGCGCGTCCGGCCGCATGTCGACAAGGTGCTCCGGTACCTCGCCGAATACGGCGGATGACCGTCGGGCCCGTCCTCGGGGCGGGACGACTCCCGCCACGTCCGTACGTGTCCCGGCGCGGGCACCCGGGCGGGCGGCCCGTGGTCTGGGATCCTCGGGCGCATGATCACGAAGTTCCGCGCGGTGGCCGCGCAATGGACCGTCGTCGTTCCGGTGACCGCGTTCGTCGTCCTCGTCCTGACCTGGCACAAGGACCTGCCGGGCTGGGTGGTGGGGGTGGTCGCGTGCTTCCTGGTGGGTGCGGTGCTGGCGGCCGTGCACCACGCCGAGGTGATCGCCCACTGGACCGGGGAGCCCTTCGGATCGCTGGTGCTCGCGGTGGCGGTCACCGTGATCGAGGTCGCCCTGATCGTGACGCTGATGGCCGACGGCGGGGCCAAGTCCGCCACCCTGGCCCGGGACACCGTGTTCGCCGCCGTGATGATCACCTGCAACGGGATCCTCGGCCTGTCCATCCTGGTGGCCGCGCTCAAGTACCGCACCGCGGTCTTCAACGCCGAGGGCACCGGCGCCGCCCTCGCCTGCGTGGCAACGCTCGCCACGCTCAGCCTGGTGCTGCCCACCTTCACCACCAGCGCGCCGGGCCCGCAGTTCTCCACCACCCAGCTGGGCTACGCGGCCACCGCCTCGCTGGTGGTGTACGGGCTGTTCGTGACCACCCAGACCCTGCGGCACCGGGACTACTTCCTGCCCGTCACGGCGGAGGGCGAGATCCGGGTGGAGGACGACGACCACGCCGGTCCGCCCACCCTGCGGGCCGCCGGGGTCAGCCTGCTGCTGCTCGCCGTCGCGCTCGTCGCGGTGGTGGGCCTGGCCAAGGGCGTCTCGCCGACCATCGAGTCGGCGGTGGACGACGCCGGGCTGCCGCACGCCGTGGTCGGCGTGGTGATCGCCATGATGGTGCTGCTGCCGGAGACCATCGCGGCCCTGCGCGCGGCCCTGCGCAACCGGGTGCAGACCAGCCTCAACCTGGCCCTCGGCTCGGCGCTCGCCAGCATCGGCCTGACCATCCCGGCGGTCGCGATCGCCTCCACCTGGCTCTCCGGCCCGCTGGTCCTCGGCCTCGATCCGGCGCACCTGGTGCTGCTGACACTGACCGTCGTGCTCGGCACCCTGACGGTCATCCCGCGCCGGGCCACCCTGCTCCAGGGCGCGCTGCACCTCGGGGTGCTGGCGGAATTCGTGGTGCTGGCGGTGAACCCCTGAGGGCCGCCCGCCCGTAGACACCGATGGAAGCCCTTGGCCCGTCCCCCCGTGCGGGCCAGGGCCTTCCGCTCCGGCCGCCAAGGCCGCCGGTGCCGACCCCTGGGGGCGCCGGCCGTGGCCACGGCCGGGAGCCCCTGGTCCCGCAGCTGCTCGCGGGACCAGGGGCTCCGTGGTGCCGCGGCTCGGACGCGGCGTGCGGCCCGCGGCTCAGACCCCCGCGGGCGGCGACTTCAGGAGCTCAGGGGCCCTCAGTGCCCCGGACGCCTCAGGAGGTGCGGCGACGGCGGGCGTAGACCACCGCGCCCGCACCGGCGGCCAGCAGCACGGTGCCGGCGCCCGCGTACAGCAGGGTGCCGTCGCTACCGGTGCTGGCCAGCTTCTTGCCGTCCTGGGCGGCGCCCGGGATCGGGGTCGGGACGCTGACCTTGGCGGGCTTGATCAGCGGCTGGTCCGGGTTGACCACGGTGCCGGCGTTCGAGGTGTTCACCGGGACGGTGGCGGTCGGCGCGGCGGACGGCCCGGTGCTCGGCGCGGTGCTCGGCGCACCGGTCGGGACCTCGGCGGCGGGCGTGGTCGGTGCCGGGGTGGTGGGCGCGGAGGTGGTCGGCGCCGGGATGGCCGGGATGGCCGGGGTGGCCGGGGTGGTCGCCGGGGGCTGGGTGGCCGGGGTGCTCGGCGCCGGGGTGGCCGAGTGGGTCGGCGTGGGGCCCTGGGTGGGGGTGTGGACCGGCGTCGGCGAGGCGCTGTGCGAGGGGGTCGTGCTCGGCACAGCGGTCGGGCCGGCCGACGGAGTCTTGCTGGCGGTCGCCGAGGGCTTGCCGGTCGGGGTCTTGCCGCCGCAGTCGACCTTGAAGACCTTGTGCTTCGGGTTGTTGAGGTCGGCGTCCTCGGGCAGCTCGCCGTTGACCAGCTCGACCGACTGCCAGTAGAGCTTGTACTGACCGTCCGGCAGGTTGATGTCCTCGGTGCGGACGTGCCCGTGGCCGTCCACCGGCAGGTCGCCCCAGGCGGCGAGGGTCTCCTGGCCGTGGTCCATCTGGACGATCGCCCAGATCACGTCCTGGTTCGGGTCGAAGCCGAAGGAGTCCAGGTAGAAGGTGCAGACCTTGGGCTCGTTGCGGACGTCCTCCTGGCCGGTGGCGGCGTCGTGGATCTTCACGGTGCCGTTGTTGCCGGGGGCGCCCTTGCCGTTGCCGTTGCCGCCGGCGGCGGCGTGGGCGGCGGGGGCGAGCAGCAGCAGGGCGGCGGCGGTCGGGAGGGCCACCAGGGAGCGCGCGGCGGTGGAGCGGATGTGCATGCGAGTTCCATCGGGTTCGGCAGGCCGGGACGCACCTGCGCGGTGGGAGGGAGGGAGCCCTCGGATCGGACGTGCCGTCGGACCGGAGGCCGGGGCCGCACGAACGAGAGGGCCCTAAAGTTCCGCAGTCAGAAACGCGACGCAAGGGAGCTTTGGCCGGAATGCGACGCCGCGAGCGATATCGCCGGATTGGTCGGTCACAACGATCCGATCACCCGATTGTGTCCGAGCCGTGTGCGCGGCGGGCGGCTGACCGCGGCTGACCTGTTGGTCGCCGGCGGTTCCGGACCGAGGAGTGAACCGGAGCGGCTCGCGGATGGCCGGTTTCGGCCGGTCGGAGCGGCGGGTCGCGTGTCGGGACGGCGGGCCGGGGCCGAGGTTCTCTATCGTCCGTCTGGAACCGTCCGGTCCGCTCGTCCCGCAGGGTGATCCGGTGGGTGCTCCGTCGTCCAGTGCAGCCGAACCGACCCAGGGGGAATGCCGATGCCCGGCCCAGAGCAGCAGGTGCGACCGGACCGGCAGGCGGCCGGTCCGACCGAGGACAGCGCCGACGTCATCGTGGTCGGCGCCGGGCCGGCCGGCTCCACCGCCGCCTACCACCTCGCCCGCACCGGACTGGACGTCCTGCTGCTGGAGAAGTCGGTCTTCCCGCGCGAGAAGGTCTGCGGGGACGGCCTCACCCCGCGCACCGTCAAACAGCTCGTCGACATGGGCATCGACGTCTCCGAGGAAGCCGGCTGGCTGCACAACCGCGGCCTGCGGCTGATCGCCGGGCGCCGCTCGCTCGAGTTCGACTGGCCCGAGCTCTCCACCTTCCCCGGCTACGGACTCGTCCGGCGCCGCGCCGACTTCGACGAACTCCTCGCTCGCAAGGCCGCCTCGGCCGGCGCCCGGCTGATCGAACGCGCCAACGTGGCCGGCCCCTTGACGGACGAACGGACCGGCCGCATCACCGGCGTCACCGTCAAACTCGGCGAGGACCGCAAGCCCGTCGAGTACCGGGCCCCGATCGTGGTCGCCGCCGACGGCAACTCCACCCGGCTCTCCGTCGCGATGAAGCGCTACCGGCGCACCGACCGCGCGATGGGCGTGGCCTACCGCACCTACTTCACCACCCCGCGCCACGACGACCGCTACCTGGAGGCCTGGCTCGACCTGCGCGATCCCCACGACCCCGCGCGACGCCTCCTGCCCGGCTACGCCTGGGTGTTCGGCATGGGCGACGGCACCGCCAACGTCGGCCTCGGCGTGCTCGACACCACCGGCACCGACCTCGACTGGCGGGACCTGCTGCGCCGCTGGTGCGCCGACCTCCCGCCCGGCTACGGCTACAGCCCCGAGGCCGTCACCGAACCCATCCGCGGCTCCGCCCTCCCGATGGGCCTCAACCGCCAACCCCACTACGCCGACGGCCTGTTGCTCATCGGTGACGCGGGCGGCACGGTCAGCCCGGGCACCGGCGAGGGCATCGCCTACGCCATGGAGTCCGGCCGCTACGCCGCCGAAACCATCGTCCAGGCCCACGCCCGCCGCACCGACCGCGGCCGCGAACTCGCCCTGCGCGCCTACCCCCAGGCGCTGCGCTCCGCCTACGCGGGTTACTTCGCGCTCGGCCGGCTGGCCGCCGACCTGCTCGGCCGCCCCAGACTTCTCGGAGCCGCGGGCGCGGTCGGACTCGGGCACCCGGCGCTGCTGAAGATCGCCTTCCGGCTGATGGTCAACCTCACCGAACCGAACTCCAAGGACGCCCTCGACCGCCTGCTCCACCTCGTCGGGCGGATCGCCCCGGGGCGGTGAACTCCGGGGCGGTGAACCCCGGCCGGTGACGCCGACGTCGGGCCGCGCATCCTGCGGGGTGGGCGTCCCGGCGTCCCGCGATTCAGCCGGGTGCCGCCGTCGTGCCCGTCGCGCCCGTCGCGCCGGGCCTCCGGCGGTCGCCGGCAACGGCTCCTCGGAATCCGGTTATTCACTGGCGGCCACCGGCGGAGAGGGGATAGGAAAGCGGGGTGACCATCAGCGACGACGCGACCGACCGGCGCCTCTTCGAGCCGGCCGTCATCGACCTGGGCGACGTCCGGCTGCGCCCGTGGGGCCGCTCCCTGGACCTGGCCGGAGGCACCGTCGCCGCCGTAATCGCGGCCGCGGCCGACCCGGAGATCGCCCGCTGGAACCCGCTGCGCGACGCGGCCGACCCGGCCGGTGCCGAGGCCTACCTCGACCGCGCCGACACCCGCTGGGCCGCGGGCACCACCGCGTCCTTCGCCATCGTCGACACCGCCGACGGCACCCTGTGCGGCAACATCGCCCTCCGCTGGACGGACCGGGCCCACGGCGTCACGATGGTCGGCTACTGGCTGCTCGCCGCCGCCCGAGGCCGGGGCCTCGCCACCCGGGCCACCGCCGCCGCCACCCGCTGGGGCGTCCGCAGCGCCGGTGCCCGCCGGATCGAGCTCTACCACGACGTCGACAACCACGCGTCCTGCCGGGTCGCCACCCGCGCGGGCTTCCCCTACGAGGGCACCCTGCGCGCCTCCTACCGCTACGGCGACAACCCCTACACCGACGAACACCTGCACGCCCGCCTCGCCACCGACCCGGACCCGGCCCTCGCCTGACCGCGGACCGCCCGGCGATCAGCGGTGGTACTGGGCGAGTTGGATGAGGTTGCCGCAGGTGTCGTCCAGCACGGCGACAGTCACCGGGCCGGTCGCCAGCGGCTCCTGGGTGAAGCGCACCCCGAGCCGGTGCAGCCGCTCGTACTCCCCGTGCACGTTGTCGACGGCGAACGAGGCGGCCGGAATGCCGTCGGCGACCAGCGCCGCCTTGTAGGGCTTGACGGCGGGGTGGACGTCGGGCTCCAGCAGCAGTTTGGTGCCGTCGGGCTGTTCGGGCGAGACCACCGTGAGCCAGCGGTGCCCGCCGAGCGGCACCTCCTCCTTCTTCACGAAGCCCAGCATCTCCGTGTAGAAGCGCAGGGCCTTGTCCTGGTCGTCGACGAAGACACTGGTCAGGTTGATCCTCATGAGCCGGCCTTTCGGGGTGCGCTACTGACGTGACGGCGGCCGTCGCCGCCCCGATCGTAGATCGCGCGCAACCGGGGCTGCCGGACTCCGGGCAGTCGGGCGAGGCGGCGGAGCAGCAGGCGGCGGGTCGTCGTCCCGCTCTTCGCGGGTCGGCAGGCTTCCGCTTCGGCGGCGCGCGTCCCGGGCGGCACGCCCACCGGGCGCCGTCAGCCGCCCCCCGGTGGGCGTGCGGTGGCACCGCCACCTCGGTTGCCGGTCTGCTCGGCTCCGCAACGCAGTCGGCGCGCGCGAACACCGCCGCGCGACTCTCCCCGCTTCCGACCGCTTCCGCACCGCCGGAGTGCGCGCCCCCGACTGCCGGGCGAGCGGTGTCGCACGCGGGCGGATCCCGGCCCCGGGAAGGCAGCGCCTGGCCCTGAGGCGGCCTAACCTGGAAGGGCGCATTCGGTGCGCGGCCTGCGAACGGACGTACGGGAGCGGTGGCCATGACGGTGATCTCCGCGGCGGTGTTCGGTACCGACTGGCGGCCCGGGCTGCCCGGTGGCGCCGAGCTGCTCGGCGAGTGCGCCGCCCGGGGCTGGACGGTCGTGCTGACCGGGCCCGGTCCGGCCGGGGTGCCCGCCCTGACCGTGGCCGACCCCGGTGGCGACGCGGTGCGGGCGGCGCTGGAGCTGGTGGACGGCGCGCCCTCGCACGCCGTGGCCGTCGCCGGGAGCGTGCGCGAGGTGCGGGCGGCGCGGCGGGGCGGGTTGCCCTGCGTCGCCCTGGAGACCGGTGGGGACGCCGGTCCCGAGCTGCGGGCGGCCGGCGCGGCCGAGGTCCACCGTGACGCCGCCGCCCTGCTGCGTGTCCTGGACGACAGCCTGCTCGCCCGCCCGCGGGCCTTCGGCCGCGTGGGCGCCGGAACGGGCGGTCCCCGGAGCGGTTGACGCAGGCCCGTACCGGGCAACCGCCCGGATGCGAGGCATGTCACCGGAATGTCGGAGGTGACCGAGATGGACGGACCCGCGTTGAGCGGATGGGAGCGGCGGCTCCTCGAGGAGATCGAGTCCGATCTGCGCCGGGATGACGCACGCCTCGACCGGAAGCTGAGCACCATGGGTGCCAAGCGGCCGAGCCGGGTCCTGGGCGCGTTGCGGGGTGTCGTCCGCCGGATCTCCGCCGGGGTGCTGCTGACCGCCCTGGTGATGACTGCGCTCTGTCTCAGCATCGGCGTCCGGACGCCGACCACCGCCGTGCTCGTCGCCCTCGGGGTGGTCTGGACGGCCTCGGTGGCGGCCGCGGTCGCCGGTTCGGAGCTGCTGCGGCGGCGCCGGGGCGTTGGCGGCGGCGATCCCCTCGACCCGGACCGGGCGCAGCGGCGTGACCGCCGCCCCTGGGACCGACCGGAGGCATGAGCCCATGAACACCGACCTGTGGGAGTACCGGCCGGGATCCCATCCCGCCGCCGACCTCAGCCTGGCCGGGTACGAGGTGCACGCCACCGACGGCCCGCTCGGCCGGGTGGAGCAGGACGCCGGGGACCACCTGCTGGTCGACGCGTCCACCTGGGTGCCCGGTGCCCGGGTGCCCGTCCCGGTCGGTCTGGTCGCCCGGATCGACCACCTGGACCTGGCCGTTCACCTCGACTGCCCTCGGGCGCGGCTCAGTTCCGTCCCGTCGGTCGTCGAGGACCTGACCGCGCCCCGCCCGCGCTGAGTCCGGGCTGCCGCGCCATGGGCTGGCCGACCATCACCCTCTCCGGTCGGACGATCGCCTTCCTGGTCGCCCCGTACGGCGTGGAGCAGGAGGAACTGACCGAGCCGTGGCAGGCGGTCGCCGAGGCGGGTGGCACGCCGCGGCTGCTGTCCACCGCCGAGGGGCGGGTGCAAGCCGTCCGGCACCACACGCCCGGGGGCACCTTCGCGGTGGACGGCCTGGTGGCGGAGGCGGATCCGGCCGGGTTCGACGGGCTCGTCCTGCCCGGCGGCCTCGCCAACCCGGACCACCTCCGGGTGGACCGGGCGGCGGTCGCGTTCGTGCACTCCTGCTGCGCCGCGGGCCGTCCGGTCGCGGCGATCTGCCACGCGCCCTGGACCCTGATCGAGGCCGAGGCTGTGCGCGGCCGCACCCTCACCTCGTGGCCGAGCCTGCGCACCGACCTGGTGAACGCGGGCGCCCACTGGGTCGACGAGGAGGTGTGCGTCTGCCGTGACGGGCCCGGCGTGCTGGTGACCAGCCGCAAGCCGGGGGACCTGCCGGTGTTCGACGACGCGCTGGTCACCGAGTTCGTCCACGCGACGGCGAAGCGGCACCGGGTGTGAGGCGCCCACCCGGTTGAGGGCGCCGTCCGACGCGGACGCTCAGTCCCCGCGCAGCCGGACGAAGGTGGCGGTCGGCGGCCGGCCGGTGAGGGTGAGTTCCGCGCGCAGGGGCGCGGTGAGGGGGTGGACCGGTCCGTGGTCGGGGTCGACGGCGGGCGGCCCGAGGAGCGGGGCGGCGGCCTCGGCGAGTTCGCGGGCCTGTATGGGGGTGAGCCGGGGGGTGGTCAGCAGCACTCTGTCGTCGTCCAAGCGGACCACCAGCGCGTGCGGGCGGGTGGCCGGGCCGGTGAGCGCACGGACGGTGGCGTCCACGGTGTCGCTGCGGCGGTACTTGACCCAGACGCGGCCCGCGCCGCGCGGGCTGTAGGGCGAGCCGGCGGCCTTGCAGACCAGGCCCTCCACGCCGATGTCGGCCAGCTGCGCCATCCACTCCAGGGCCTCCGCCCGGTCCGTGGTGGCCATCACCGGCTGGATCGGCGGCGGGACGTCGGCCAGGGCGGCGAGCAGCAGCCGGCGGCGGTCGGTGAGCGGGAGGCGGCGGACGTCGCGGCCCGGCAGGGCGAGCAGGTCGAAGGCGATCAGCCCGAGGGCGACGTCCGACGCGGCCGCCCGGGCCTGACGGGTGTGCAACAGCTCCTCGAAGGCGAACCGGCCCGAGCGCCAGGCGACGAGTTCGGCGTCCAGCACCAGCCCCTCGGGCAGCCGGGCGACGGCGGCGGCGATCGGCGGGAACTCCGGCGCGAGGTCGCGGCCGCTGCGGGACTGGAGGACGGCAGGCCGGTCACCGCGGGCGAAGGCGACGCACCGGAAGCCGTCCAGCTTCAGCTCGTACTGCACTCCGCCCCCGCCCAGGCCGTCAGCGGGCGGGACGGCGGGGACGGCGGTCGGACGCATCACCTCGACGGGCGGCTGCACCACCTGGCGGGGCCGTTCGGACGCTGCCGACGACTCGGCTGCGGTCGACGACTTCGCCGCGGTCGAGCGGCTCGCCGCTGCCGCGCCACCCGATGCGGCCGACCGGTCCGCTGTGGCCGACCGGCTGGGTGCGCCGGGCAGCGGCCGGGCCCGCTCCGGATCCAGCAGCGGCGCGAACAGGTCGCCGTCGGCCGCCAGGCGGTCGGGGACCTCGGCGAGGGTGAGGAGCAGATCGGCCTCCCCCCGAGCCCGCTCCAGCTCGGCCCAGGAGAGCGGCGCGGAGACCGTCGGCTGCGGCCGGGCGCGCAGGGTGTACGGCGCGGCGGTGGTCTTCTTGGCGTTGTTCTGCGACCAGTCGACCAGCACCCGGCCCCGGCGCCGCGCCTTGGCCATGGTGTGCACCACCAGCTCCGGGTGCTCGGCCTCCAGGGCGGCGGCGAGCGCCTTCGCGTACGCGGAGACCTTGGCGCTGGGCGTCGGCTCGAGCGGGACCATCAGGTGCAGGCCCTTGGAGCCGGAGGTCTTCACCCAGGCCGTCAGGCCGTCCGCCGCCAGCCGCTCGCGCAGCAGCAGCGCGACCGCCCGGCAGGTGAGCACGTCCGCCCCCTCGCCCGGGTCGAGGTCCAGGACCAGGCGGTCGGCCAGGCCGGGGGCGGCGGCGTGCCACTGCGGGACGTGCAGCTCCAAGCAGCCCAGATTGGCGACCGCGAGCAGCGCCGCGCCGTTCTCCAGCACCACCTGGCGCAGGTCGCCACTGGTGCTGGGCACCTCCACCGTGCGCACCCAGTCGGGGGTGCCGGGCGGCGGGTTCTTGGCGACGAACACCTCCGCCTCGACTCCGTCCGGGCAGCGCAGGAAGGAGACCGGGCGGTCGTGCAGGTGGGGGAGCAGGGCGGTGTGCACGGCGGCGTAGTAGCGCAGCACCTCGCCCTTGGGGGTGCCGGTGCGCGGGTAGTACACCTTGTCGAGGTGGGACAGCGCGAGGGTGCGCCCGTCCACCGTCATCTGCGGCATGGGCCGTCTCCGAAGCCTCCTGAGGTGGCCCCCGCAGCCAGTCTGCCCTGCCGCGGCCGTCACCGCCCGGGGCCGTCCCTCCGGCTCCTCGACCTCCGCCAGTCCCAGGCAGAGCGCCCGCAGCCGGTCCACCGGCGCCCGCCCAGGGGTCACTCCCGCGGGCCCTCGGGCCGGGGCGAGCCCGGGTAGGTGCCGAAGTACCAGTGGTTGCCCTCCGGGTCCGCGGCGGCGAAGTCGCGCGAGCCGTAGTCGGTCTGGTGCAACGCCGTGGTGATCCGGGCGCCCGCGGCCACGGCGCGGGCGTGCACGGCGTCCGGGTCGGCGGTGACCACGTACGCGCTGAAGGAGCCGGGGCGGGCCGGCCGGCCCTTGCCGTCCTCGGCGGCCTCGCGGTCGGAGCCGAGCATCACGCCGCCGCCCTCCGGCCAGGCCAGTTCGGCGTGGGCGACGAAGTCGCCCTCCCCGTAGCTGACCACCTCACGGAAGCCGAACGCGTCCTCCAGGAAGCGGATCAGCGCGCGGGCGTCGCGCGCGCGGAAGGTCGGCCAGACCTGCGGGGCGGGGGTCCTGGTGTCCATGGTTCTCTCCTCCTCGGGTGGGGACCACTACGCCTCCCACTCTGCGACCGCCCCGGCCGCCCCGCCTTGGACGTTTCGGAACTTCACCGTCTCCGGCCCCTCCGCCGCCAGCCAGGCGCTCGGCGCGCAACCGGCCAGCGCGCGGAACTCGCGGGCCAGATGCGCCTGGTCGAAGTACCCGCAGCGGGCGGCCAGTTCCGCCAGCCGGGGCGGCGGGGAGCCGGCGGCGAGCAGGTGCCGGGCCTGGTCGAAGCGGATCACCCGGGCGGCGGCCTTGGGGGTGAGCCCGGTCTCCCGGCGGAACCGCTGCTGGAGGTGCCGGGCGCTCCAGCCGGTCTCCCGGGCCAGCTCCGCCACCGGCAGCGCGCCGCCGCTGCGCCGCAGCGCCCGCCAGGCCGAGCCCACCTCCGGCGGCACCCGCCCGGACGGCCGGGCGGCCCGGAGCAGCGCCCCGTCCAGCACGGCGAACCGTTCCGCCCAGCTGCCCGCGGCCTGCAGCTGCTCGTGCAGGCGCGGGCCGAGCCGGCCGAGCACGTGCTCCAGGGGGACGTCGATCCCGGCCAGCTCCCCGGCAGGCAGGCCGAACAGTGCGCGGGCGGCGAGCGGGTGCACGGCGATCTGCACGCCCGACTGCGCGCCTTCGTGGGTGATCAGCGCGGGCGTGGTGTGCAGGCCGCCGAGCAGGGTCGGGTAGCTGCCGGGCGGCTGACCGGGGTCGGGGTGCGCGGCGATCACCAGCGGTTCGTCCAGGGTCAGGATGAACGTCAGGTACGGCGAGGGCAGGCCGCGGTGCACGGCGGGGGCGAGGCCGCGCTGTCGGTAGCCGGAGTACCAGCCCACGTACGGGCGCAGCGCGGTCGCGGGCCGGGCGCGCACGGCCTCGTCGACGGGAGCGGCGGTTTCCGTCGTCACCCCTCCAGTATCGGCGCCGCGCGCGGACGGACCCCGAGGGCGGCCGGTGCGGGGCCGGTGGTCGCGGTCGCGGGTGGGCGCGGTGTTGCCTATGGTGATGGCACGGTCACACCACGAACATGCCGTTCGGCGGCTCGGTGGCCGCCCGGGGGGACCGGTGGGGGAGGCCGGAGGGAGACCGGAGGGGGAGAACGTCGGGGGGTCAACCGACGAAGGAGTCCCCGTGACCACTGCCCGAGACATCATGCACACCGGCGCCCAGTGCATCGGCGCCCACCAGACGCTGGACGAGGCCGCGCGAATGATGCGCGACATGAACGTGGGCGCGCTGCCGATCTGCGGCGACGACCAGAAGCTGCACGGCATCATCACCGACCGCGACATCGTGGTGCGCTGTCTGGCCGAGGGCAAGGACCCGGCCGAGATGACGGCGATGGACCTGGCCGGGCACCTGCACTGCGTGCGCGCCGACGACAGCATGGACGCGGTGCTGAAGAAGATGGAGCAGCACCAGATCCGCCGGATCCCGGTGATCGACGGTGAGCGGCTGGTCGGCATGATCAGCGAGGCCGACCTGGCGATGGGCCACCGCGACGGCCAGCGGCTGACGGACCAGCAGATCATCGAATTCATGGACAGCGTCTACATGATGCGCTGACCTCCGCCGGCAGCGGCAGCCGTTGTTCTCATGCCGCCGGTGCCACCGGGGCGTCGCCGCCCCGGTGGCCGTCCGAATCCGTCTCAGGGCGTGGATCTCCCTTTCTCGAAGATCGAGATGCGGGCACAATCGCCCCATGGGAAAGCAGTACGAACGCATCGACGGCCGGTTGCGGCAGTTCATCGAACGGTAGCCCGTGTACTTCGTCGCGACCGCGCCGCTGGCCGCCGACGGCCACGTCAACATCTCGCCCAAGGGCCGCTCCGGCACCCTCGCCGTGATCGACGAACTCACCGTCGCCTACCTGGACTTCGGCGGCTCGCAGGCCGAGACCGTCGCCCATCTGCGGGAGAACGGCCGGATCACCCTGATGTGGTGCGCCTTCGAGGGGCCGCCCACCGTCGTGCGGGTGCACGGCCGCGGCGAGCCCGTCTTCCGCGACGACCCGCGCTTCGCCGAACTCCTCGACCACTTCGACCCCGCCGCGGACGGCTCCGGGCTGCGCGCGATCGTGCTGGTCAGGGCCGACCGGGTCAGCGACTCCTGCGGCTACGCGGTGCCGTTCATGGACTACCGCGCCGACCGGGAGTTGCACGCCCAGTACTTCGACCGCAAGGACGAGGAGGAGTTCAGCGCCTACTGCGAGCGCAAGCCGCTGGTGGCCACCAGCATCGACGGCCTGCCCGCCGTCCCGCTGCCGCTCCCGCCCCGGCCCGTCGCCTGACGCGCACCCCTGCCTGACGCGCCGACCCGCCTGACGTAGCGACCCGCCTGGTGGGGTGGCGCGTTGATGCGACGAAGCCGCCGCACCCCGTGGTGGGATGCGGCGGCAGCGTGCGCGTGCGCGGGGCCTTACTTGGTCAGGCCGGCCTTGACGGAACAGATCGGCCAGGCGCCCGGGCCCTGGGCGGCGAGGACCTTCTCGCCGACGGAGATCTGCTGGTCCTTGGTGGCCAGGTCGGCGCGCGGGGCGAAGGAGGTGCCGCCGAAGGCCGCCCAGGTGCTGGAGGTGAACTGCAGGCCGCCGTAGAAGCCGTTGCCGGAGTTGATGGCCCAGTTGCCGGTCGCCTCGCAGGCGGCGACCTTGTCCCAGACCGTGGCCGGAGCGGCGGAGGCGCTGGTGGCCGTGACGAGGCCGGCCACCGGCAGGGCGGTGAGCGCCCCGGCCATCAGAGCCATCCGGACGCGGTTGCGGCGCTTCGGGGTGGCAATGGCGGTGGCAGCGGTGGTCTCGTTACGGAAAGTCATGGAGGTCCTCTCGGAGGGCGTCTGCGAGCACGCGGAACCAGGCCCTCGGAAGGCCGTCGGTTTCGGGGACACGTCGCTCGCGTGGTCCTGCACCGTCCCGCTCGGGGGCCTCGGGGCCCGGCCGGAGCGGATCGCTCGGTGCAACGAGTTCGAAGGTACGGGGGCCTTTGTGGCGGTTTCAAGGATTCGGAGGTTTGAGCACGTCAGCGGCCTGTTACCGAAGGTATTGATCTAGAAAAAGGGATGATTTGGCCCTATTTCGTCCTGTTTGCAAGATCAAAACAGCCCTGGAAGTGGCCGCCGTCACCCCGGAGGTCGTGTGAGGCCGCGCACACGATCGACAGCGCGTGAGCACTCACCGCGCCGCCGGTGCCGGAACGGGCGGTCCGCGATCACGCCCGGGTGGCCCGCGCCACAGCCCTCACCCGGAGTGCCCGCCACGCTCACCCGCAGTGGCGGGCATAGCCTTCGGCCCATGAGCAACGAGAGCGATGCGGCCGACACCGGGGCCGTCGGCGACGAGGACCACGAGGTCGCGGCCGCCCCTGCCGGCTTCGAACTGGGCACCGACGGGCCCCAGGTGATCCTGGCGGGCCTGGACGGCTCCGACTCCTCCTGGCGCGCCACCGCCTACGCCGCCGGACTCGCCCGCCGCCAGGGCGCCGTCCTCGCCGTGGCCTACGTCCAGCCGATACTCGGCGCCGCGACCGCCCTGGCCGGGGCCGCGGTGGAGGAGACCACGCAGGAGATCGCCGACGAGCTGTTGATCGCCCTGCGCGAGGCCGAGCAGCGGGTCCGCGAGGTGTGGAAGGTGGAGTGGCGCTTCCTGACCATGCGCGGCGACCCGTACACCGGCCTGGCCAAGCTCGCCGACGAGCTGCGCGCCGACGCGGTCGTGGTCGGCGTGTCCGAACAGGCCGGGCACAAGGTGATCGGCTCGGTCGCCGTCCGACTGGTCAAGGCCGGCCGCTGGCCGGTGACCGTCATCCCCTAGCCGGGGGCCCGGAAAGCGGCGTGTCCCGCGCGCTCCTCCTGGAAGCGCGCGGAACACGGTGATGGCCGGCGGCCCCGGCCACGGACGTCGAGGCGCCGTGGCGGGATCAGACCTGGGGGATCTTGTCGTTGCGGATGCATTCCTTGTCCGGCTTGGGGGCGATGATGTCCCAGCGGCAGATGACGGGGATCACCGCGTAGATCGTCTGGACGGGACGTCCGCAGGACGGAAGCTTGTCGGACTTGTCCATCAGCCCCAGCGCCCACACCGGGTCCAGGTAGGAGAGGATGGCGTAGCCTCCGCAGTCCTGCGGGATGACGTACCAGTACTGGGCCTTGGCTTCCTTGTCGGTCGGGTCGTCCTCGATCTTCTTCTTGCGGGCCCAGACGATCCCCGCGCTGATGTCGCCGGAATTGGCGCTCAGCATGACCGGATTGCTGTCCACCGGGTGCCCCTGGGCGTCCACCTGGAGGCTCTGGAAGGTGTACAGGTTGTTTCCCTTGTGCTGCGCGCCCAGGTCCATGCGGAGGTAGTGGGCGTGGGCCTTGACGAGACCGTCGCTGCTGGTGATGGGAGTGGCGACGATCTGCAGGTCCCCGTCGCGCCGGGCGTAGCCGCCGGTGGCCTTGTGGACGAGGACGACCGGCTCGCCCTTTTTGATGGAATTGACGATGTCGTCGAGCGTGTTGGGCTGCATCGCTTACCCGCCGTCTTCTTCCGGGAGCAGGGTAATTCGTACAGGATCTTCATCGTCCTGGCGAACTGTCCGGTTGATTCCCGGTGTCGTAATGTGCAAGCGCACACCCAATTGGCTTCACTCGAACGAGCGATAAATGCATAAATAGCACCGGATTTCTCCTGATTCTCCTGGGAAATCAGTGGCCACTGGGAAATTCGGGACGGAAGTGCGGAATTCCGGGAACGGATTTCGATACCACGGCTCCGGAGCGGTGGCGGGCGAGTTCGGTGGCGGTGACGGAAACACCCCTTCGGGGGCCGCGCCGGACGGGCCCGTGCCATCGGTCCGACCGCCCGGAGGACGGGGTAAGGGCGGCGGGTAGGGTGCGTGACCATGACGGAAACGCCGGGCGCGCACCCCACCGAGCCGGCCCGCCCGACCGGCAACGACCTGCACCTCGACCTCCCCGCCACCGGTGGTCGCCGCGCCGCGCTGATGGCCGCGCTGCGCGAGGCGATCCGCAGCGGCAGACTCGCCCCCGGCACCCGGCTGCCCCCGTACCGTGCCCTCGCCGCCGACCTCGGCCTGGCCCGCAACACCGCCGCCGAGGCCTACGCCGAACTGGTCGCCGAGGGCTGGCTGACCGCCCGTCAGGGCTCCGGCACCACCGTCGCCGAACGCGCCGCCCCCGCACCGCCCAGCCGGGTCCGCCGCTCCCCGGTGCGGCCCGGACCCGCCCACGACCTGCGCCAGGGCCAGCCCGACGCCGCCTCCTTCCCCCGCACCGCCTGGCTGGCCGCCGCCCGCCGGGCCCTCACCGCCGCGCCGAACGAGGCCTTCGGGCCCGGCCATCCACAGGGCCGGCGCGAGCTGCGCACCGTGCTCGCCGACTACCTCGCCCGCGCCCGCGGGGTCCGCACCGACCCCGACCGGATCGTCATCTGTTCCGGCTTCGCCCACGCGCTGCGGCTGCTCTTCGACGGGGCGGCTCCGGTGCTGCCGCCCGCCGAGCAGGGGCCGCTGGCCGTCGAGGCGTACGGGCTGGGCTTCCACCGCGGGCTGCTCGCCGCTGCCGGCGTCACCACCGTCCCGCTGTCGATCGACGAACAGGGCGCGCTCGTCGGCGAGTTGGCGCACCACCCCGACGTCCGGACGGCCCTGCTCACCCCCGCCCACCAGTTCCCGACCGGCGGCCCGCTGCACGCCGGGCGCCGGGCCGCCGCGGTCGACTGGGCGCGCGGGCGCGGCGGGCTCCTGCTGGAGGACGACTACGACGGCGAGTTCCGCTACGACCGCCAGCCGGTCGGTGCCGTCCAGGGGCTCGATCCCGACCGGGTGGTCTACCTCGGCAGCGCCAGCAAGAGCCTCAGCCCCGCGCTGCGGCTCGGCTGGATGGTCCTGCCGGACCACCTGGTCGACCGGGTGCTCGCGGGCAAGGGCGAACGCGAGGGCTGGGCCAGCGCCCTGGACCAGCTGACCCTGGCCGAGTTCATCGACTCCGGCGGCTACGACCGCCACGTCCGCCGGATGCGGCGCCGCTACCGGGACCGCCGCGACCAGCTGGTGGCCGCGCTCGCCGCGCGCGCTCCGCACGTCGAGATCTCCGGGATCGCGGCCGGACTGCACGCGGTGCTGCGCCTGGGGCCGGGCACCGAGCGGTCGGTGCTGAAGGCCGCCGCCCGGCGCGGCCTGGCCCTCGACGGCCTCGCCGACTTCCGCCACCCGGCCGTCACCCCCGAGGCCATGCCGGTGGCCGATGGCCTGGTCGTCGGCTACGCCACCCCGCCCGACCATGGCTACCCGGCGGCGCTCGCCGCGCTGTGCGACATCCTGCCGGCCGCCGCCTGAGCGACGGGCGGTCGGTAGTGCCGGGCGGCCGTCGTGGCCTCGGGGGCGGCGGCGAAGCATAGAGCCTCCGGGCGCCGCCCCGGGCCGTTTCGCCGGTGGACCGGTCCCCGGCGTCCGCTCGCCGCTCCTGCGTCGGTACGGCTTGGGTCCGAGGAAGCCGGTCGAAGCCGTACCGCCGCCTACGCTCCTTGGGCATGCGCAGAACACATCCGAGCCGGGCGGCGCTCGCCGCCTGTCCGGCCCTCGCCGTCGGTCTGCTCCTCTCCGCCGGAACGGCCCGGGCCGACAGCCCACTGCCCATCACGGCGGTGTCCGATCGCGTGACGACCGCGCCGGGCGGTGAGTTCACGATCACCATGACGCTCACCAACCCGTACGACACGCCGATCCAGTTCGTCTACCAGAGCGTCCAGGAGACCTACGCCACCAGCCTGCGGCAGGGCCTCAAGTTCAGCGCCACGGCGTGCGGCCCCCAGACCAACGGCTGTAGCGACAACGTCCACGGCGGTATCGCCCGCTACAACGTGCCGCTCGCCCCGGGCGCCGCCAGTACCTTCACGATCACCTACACCATCGCCCCCGACTCGGTCTGCGGCGCGGACACCCGGATCGACTTCTACTCCTACCTGTACTACGAGTACAACGGCGGTGAGGCCAACAACTCGGGCATCATCGAGGTCCCGGGCACCCAGGTCGCCTGCGCCTGACCCGCCGGCGACACCGCCACCCCGCTCCGGCGCATCCCCCTCTGCGCACCCTGGCTCCCGTCAGGTGCCGGCCGCCCCCGTGCCGACACCTGACGGGCTCTTTCGCGTGTCCGGACCCGGCGCGACGCGGCCGGACCGGTGCGTCGGGTTGACGCCGTGCGGCCGGGGCGCGTGCGGTCCCCGAGGCCGGGCCCGAGGGTGCCCGAGGCGTTGGTGGGACGGGCATCGCAGGTGGGAACGGATGTTCCCGCAGCGCTGGGGGCGGCGCGGGGTGGACGCGGGAGATTCACCCTATCGGGGGGGACTCGGCCCCCGTACGGGCCTGGTCGGGTCCTGGTGATCTAGGGTTCCGATGGGTCGCCGGGAGACGGCGGCTGCTCTCCCCACACCCGCCAACTCCCCCATCAGTAAGCGGATCTGATGATCCGCCATGGCTCGCGTGTGCCTCAGGGCGGTGCGGTACGACCCTGGCCGCGTGATCCGAACACACGAATGGAGACCCTGCCGATGTCCGTGGACACGAGCCCGGAGACACAGCAGGACCGGCAGCAGAGCCTTGCGACGGCGGCTGCCCGCAACCTCGCCACCACGACCAAGTCCGCACCGCAGATGCAGGAGATCACCTCCCGCTGGCTGCTCAAGGTGCTCCCGTGGGTCGAGGCCCACGGCGGTGCGTACCGGGTGAACCGACGGCTCACCTACGCCGTCGGCAACGGTGTGGTGGAGTTCATCAAGACCGGCTCCCAGGTCCGCGTGATCCCGGCGGAGTTGGGCGAGCTCGCGCTGCTGCGCGGCTACGAGGACGAGGAGGTGCTGACCGCCCTCGCCGACCGCTGCCAGCAGGTCGACTTCGGCCCCGGCGAGGTGCTCACCACCCAGGGCGAGGCGGCCGACAGGATCTTCCTGATCGCGCACGGCAAGATCAACAAGATCGGCACCGGCAAGTACGGCGACGAGACCGTGGTCGGCGTGGCCGGCGACGGCGACCGCTTCGGCGACGACGCGCTGCTGAACCCGGACGCCGTCTGGGAGTACACCGCGAAGACCACGACCTCCGGTGTCGCCCTGACCCTGAGCCGGGACGACTTCGCCCGCATCCGGGACAACGCGCCGAGCCTCCAGGAGCACCTGACCGCCTTCCTGGCCCTGCCGCTGCAGGCCCAGAACGAGCGCGGCGAGGCCGAGATCGCCATGTCGGCCGGCCACCACGGCGAGTACGAGCTCCCCGGCGCCTTCGTGGACTACGAGCTCAAGCCGCGCGAGTACGAGCTCAGCGTCGCGCAGACCGTCCTCAAGGTGCACACGCGCGTCGCCGACCTCTACAACCAGCCGATGAACCAGACCGAGCACCAGCTCCGGCTGACCATCGAGGCCCTGCGCGAACGCCAGGAGCACGAGATGATCAACAACCCGGAGTTCGGCCTGCTCAACAACGCCGACTTCGACCAGCGGATCCAGACCCACTCCGGGCCGCCCACCCCGGACGACCTGGACGAGCTGCTCAACCGGCGCCGTGACCCCGACTACCTGCTGGCCCACCCGCGGACCATCGCCGCGATCGGCCGCGAGTTCAACGCCCGGGGCCTCTACCCGCACCACGTCGACCTCGGCGGGCAGCAGGTGCCGGCCTGGCGCGGTGTGCCGATCCTGCCGTGCAGCAAGATCCCGATCACCAAGGAGAACACCAGCTCGATCCTGGTCATCCGTACCGGTGAGGACAACCAGGGCGTCATCGGCCTGCACCAGACCGGCTTGCCGGACGAGTACCAGCCCTCCTTGTCGGTCCGCTTCATGGGGATCGACGAGAAGGCGATCATCTCCTACCTGGTCAGTGCCTACTACTCGTGCGCGATCCTGGTGCCGGACGCGGTCGGCGTACTGGAGAACGTCGAGATCGCGCACCGTCGCCACTGAACGCCCTCCAGGGCGCGGAGAACAGTGAGCGCAGGCCGTAACCGGCTGGCGTGATGATCGTTTGACCTCATGGCGGACGGCCCGCCCGCAGCGGCGGGCCGTCCGCCTAATCACGTTTGAACGGCCCTGGTCGTACCCGATCGTTTCCCCGATCGTCTTTCCGTTCCGGAACGCCGCCGCTCCTGCCGGCCGCTCCCGCCGTTCAGGCCGTTCAGACCGTTCCACCGGCTGATCAGCCCGAGACCGTGCCGTCCTCCCCAGTCGACCCGAGAGGTGTGTGGAGCCCATGCCGCAGCGTCGGCACTTCCGACGGATATCCCGACACGGTGGTGGAACCGCGGTCCCCGGGCGACGGGTGCGACTGATCGGCGCCGCGGTCGGCGCGCTGGCGATGTGCGCGCTGGTGGGCGGCGCGAGCGCCTCCGGCGCCGAGCGGCCGGGCGGACACCCGCGCGGCCCGGTGGTGGACACCTGCGTGTGCAGTGAGACGGACCTGTCGATGACCGTCGGCCCGGGCGGCAGCGTGGACGTCGGAGTGGACGTGGACGTCCAGGTCGATGTGACCGTCGCCCCCGGCACCGGGCACCACGGCCCGCGGCCCCCGCACCACCCGTGCCATCCGCCGCACCAGGCCGGTCCGTTCCCGGTGGCGCCCCCGTTCTCGCCCTCGGCCCCGGCGGACCTCCGGCACCAGCCGGGGCGCCCGGACGACGAACAGGGCGGCCAGGACGGGCACGGGCATCACCACCACCATCACGACCCCTGCCCCAGCCCGAGGCCCACACCCACGCCCACCCCTACGTCGAGTCCGACGCCGACCCCGACACACACGCCGTCGCCGACTCCGCCGCCGCCCAGCCCGACCCCGGTGCCCACCCCGCCACCGCCCTCCGCGCCTCCACGGCCACCCGCACCGCCGGCGCCCCCGGCCCCGGCACCCGCGCCCGTCGTACCCGCCGCTCCGGCCCCGGCGGCCCCGGCGCCCCCGCCGCCCCCGCCCGCAGTGGCGCCCAGCCCGGCGGCCCCGAGCCCGGCGCGCCCCAGCCCGCTGTGGCCGACCCCGGCCGCACAGCCGGTCTTCCACGTCCGGAACGCCCCGCCGCAGCCCGTCGCGAAGCACCACCACAGAGCCCCGGTGACCACCACGATGCTGCTGGTCACCGTCCCGGCCGTGCTGGCGGCGGCGGCCCTGCGCCCGGGTCACGGCGGCAACCGGGGCCGCGGCCGGTCCGGTTCCTGACGGCCCCCTGTTTCCGGCGGCCCCCCTGTTTCCGGTGGCCCCTCGGAGTGGTTGCCCGATTGCCCTCCCGGCGTCGCCGCCACTTCCCCGTTCACGTCACAAACCAAGCCAGAGAGAGGAGTTCCCATGTCCGAGTGGGTGGCGTTGGTCGTCGCCATGGCGGCGGCCTGTGCCGTCGTGGTGGCGGTAGTGCTGCTGAGGCACCGTCGGGTGGGTGCCGAGGAGAACGCCGATGAGACGCCCGACGTCATCGAGTACATCACGATGATGATCGGCGTGGTCTACGCGATCGTCCTCGGCCTCGCCATCGCGGGAGTCTGGGAGGCGCGCGGCTCCGCGCAGGACGACGTGTTCCGCGAGGCGCAGTCGCTGCGCGAGGTGAGCGACCGGGCGGTGATCTACCCGGCCGAGTTCCGCGACCAGGTCCGGGCCGACGTGGACGGCTACGTCACGTACGTGGTCAACGTCGAGTGGGACCACCTGAAGAACGAGGGCGAGCTCACCGACAAGGGCACTCAGCTGCTGGACAAGCTCCAGAACGACGTCGCCACCCGCGCGCCGGCCTCCGACCTGGAGGCCCAGGCCTACCAGCCGATCATGGACCGGATCAGCCAGGTGTCGGACGCCCGCAACCAGCGGGGCCAGAACGCCGGCCCGACCATGCCGGACGTGGTCTGGTTCGGGCTGCTCGTCGGGGCCGTGGTCACCATCGGCATGCTGTTCGCCCTGCAGATCCGCCGCACGCCACGGGAGTTGATCCTGGCGGCCTGCTTCAGCGCGCTGATCGCCTTCCTGCTGTTCATGATCTGGGACTTCGACGACCCGTTCGCCAGGAGCGTCTCGGTCACCACCCAACCGTTCGAGGACCTCTTCCCGACGCTCAACCTCTCGGGCTGACACCGGGGCGACGCCCTTCGACCACCGGGGATCCGGGCAGGTGATCATCGGATGACCTCGCCCGGATTGCCGATGGTTGCCCTTCGCCCACGGCGCTGGACGGTGGCGGACCGGTAGGTTGACCGGGACGGAACAGGGCCGCCGGACGGAGGAGCGCCATGAACAGTCAGGACTGGGACGACCGCTACACCGCGAACCAACTGGTGTGGGGCGCCGAGCCCAACCGGTGGGTGGTCCGCGAACTGGCCGACCACACCCCCGGGCAGGCGTTGGACCTGGCCGCCGGCGAGGGCCGCAACGCCATCTGGCTGGCCACCCGGGGCTGGGAGGTCACCGGCCTCGACTTCTCCGCCGTAGCCGTGGAGCGCGCCGAACGGCTCACCGCCGAACTGCCCGACGAGGTCGCCGACCGCCTCACCTGGCGCCTCGGCGACGCCCGCTCCTTCGCGGCCCCCGCCGCCGGGTACGACCTCGTCCTGATCGCCTACCTCCACCTGCCCGCCGGGGACCGCCGGGCCGTGCTGCGCCGCGCCGCCGACGCGCTGGCCCCCGGCGGCACCCTGCTGGTGATCGGCCACGACCTGCGCAACCTCACCGGAGGCGTCGGTGGCCCGCAGGACCCGGCCGTGCTCTTCACCCCCGAGGACGTCCTCGCCGACCTCGACGGCCACGGCCTGCGCACGGTCCGCGCGGAGCGCGTCCACCGGGCGGTCGGCGCCGAAGGCGGCCACCGGGACGGCGCTTCGGGTACGGCGATCGACGCCCTGGTGCGGCTGGAGCGGCGGGCCCGGTGACGGCCAGGACCTCCCGCCGTGCGCTGCTCGCCGGCCTGGCGGCGGCCGCCCCGCTGGTGCTGACGGGCTGTTCCTCCGGTGCGAAAAGCAAGGCCGGCGAGAACGGCCCGGTGGCGACGGCGAAGGACCCGGGTGGCGCGGCCTTCGTGATGATCATCCGGCACGGTGAGAAACCGGACGGCGACCAGCCGGGCCTGGACGAGAACGGCGACCGCGACGGAAAGTCCCTCACCCGGCGCGGCTGGGACCGCGCCAAGGCGCTGCCCACGCTGTTCACCCCGCCCGCGCCGGGCCTGCGCACCCCGGCGAGGATCTACGCGGCCACCGACCAGGGGCCGATGGCCGGGGCGCACCGGATGCGCCAGACCGTCACCCCGCTGGCCACCGGGCTCCGGCTGACCGTGGACACCACCTACGCCGAGTCCCAGGAGTCCGGCCTCGCCGGTGCCGCCCTCGACGGAGCCCAGCCGGTGCTGATCTGCTGGGAGCACTCACGGATCCCGCGGATCGTCGAGGCCCTCGGCGCGTCCGGCAGCGGCGCGCCCGGCACCTGGCCGGACCGCTTCGACCTGGTCTGGGTGTTCTCCCGACCGGCCGGCGGGCCGTGGACCTTCCAGGAGGTACATCAGCACCTGTTGGACGGCGACGCCTGATCCGCCGGAGGCCGGGGGCTTGCCTGGGTGGACCGGGCCGCGAGTCGGCTGCTGACCTCTTCGTGAGTGCACCCGCCCCGCAGCGTCCTCGGTGTGCGGAGCGCCGCCGGAAGTGCGGCCGGCGGGCGGGCTGGGTAGGGGCCTTCGAAGCTCGCCGTCGGATGATCACAGGTTTCCTGGTGTGCGATAGATTCGCGGCACGGACGGCGGCAGGAACGAGGAGGGCACGATGACCGTTTCGCTGGCCAAGGGGCAGAAGATCAGCCTGGAGAAGCCGGGCGGTGGGCAGCTGACCGTGGTCCGGATGGGCCTGGGCTGGAAGGCCGTGCAGCGCAAGGGCTTCCTGGCGAAGTTGCTCGCGGCGGGTCAGGAGATCGACCTGGATGCCTCGGCGGTGCTGTTCTCCCGGGGGCGCGCGATGGACGTGGTCTTCTTCCAGCACCTCACCAGCGACGACGGCTCGGTCCGGCACAGCGGGGACAACCTGGTCGGCGGCGCCGGCGACGCGACCGACGACGAGTCGATCACCGTCGACCTCACCCGGATCGCCGCCGAGGTCGACCAGATCGTCTTCACCGTCAACTCCTTCACCGGGCAGACCTTCCAGGAGGTCGAGGCGGCCTTCTGCCGGCTGGTGGACGAGACCACCGGCGTCGAACTGGCCCGTTACACGCTCACCGGCGGCGGCCCGTACACCGCGCAGATCATGGCCAAGGTCCAGCGCACGCCGGGTGGTTGGCAGATGGCCGCGATCGGGCAGCCGGCCAACGGGCGCACCTTCCAGGACCTGATGCCGGAGCTGGCCAAGCACCTCTGAGCCGGGGAAAGACGAGACGAACGGCGGCAGGACAGCCCTTGGGCCGTCCTGCCGCCGACGCGCGTCCGGTCTACCGAACGGCCTGCGGCTACTTCTTCGCCGGGGCCGCCGCGGGCGAAGGCGAGAGGGAGGCGCTCGGCGTGCTGCTCGGCGCCGCGGACGGGGTGGTGCCCGGGGTGCCGCTCGGGCTGGGCGTCGGGCAGCCGGGCGCGGTGGGGGAGCCGGACGGCGTGGCGGTGGCCGTGGGCGTGCCGGCCGGGGTGCCGGTCGGGGTCGCCGTGGGAGACGGGGCGCCGGTCGGTGCGGCGGTGCCGGAGGGCGTCCCGGTCGCCGTCGGGCTCGGGCAGGGCGTGCCCGTGCCCGTCGGGGTGCCGGTCGGCGTGCCCGTGGGGGTGGCCGTCGGGGAGGGCGAACCGGTCGCGGTGGCCGACGAGCTGGCGGAGGGCGACGGCGAGCCGCCGGGAGTCGGGGTGGTGGTCGGCTGCGGGGCCGTCGTCTGAGTCGGCGTCGGCGTCACCGGCGGCGTCGTCGGCTGCGGCTCGGGGGCGGGCGTGGTCGGCTGGACGTTCGGCGCCGGGCTCGCGCCGTTGCCGCTGGTCCCGTTGCCGGTGGTGTCGGCCGGGGGGAGCGGCGTGGGCAGGGCGCCGGGCAGGGGCGAGGCGCCGGCGCGGTCCGGGACGGCGCTGACCAGGCCGCTGCCGTAGTGGGCCATCCAGTTGCGCACCGTCCGCAGGTACTCCGTGGAGTTGTTGTAGCTGAGGACCGCCCGGTCGAGCTGGGCCGGATCGGCGAGGTCGCGGCCGCCCGCGCACAGGTAGCGGGCGGCGGCCTCGGCGGCGTCGAAGACGTTGTTCGGATCGGCCTTGCCGTCGCCGTTGGCGTCGGTGCCCCAGGAGGTCCAGGTGGACGGGATGAACTGCATCGGGCCGACGGCGCGGTCCCAGCGGGGATCGCCGTCGTAGCGTCCGCCGTCGGTGTCGGCTATCGCGGCAAAGCCGTTGCCGTCCAGCGCCGGGCCCAGGATCGGGGTCAGGGTGGTGCCGGCGGCGTCCACCTGGCCGCCGTTCGCCTGGCCGGACTCGACCTGGCCGATCGCCGCCAGCAGCTGCCAGGGCAGGTGGCAGCCGGGGCTGCGCTGGGCCAGCGACGCCTCGGCCTGCCGGTAGGCGGCGAAGACGGTGGCGGGCAGCGAGGCACCGGTGGCGGCGAACGGGCCGGCCGAGGGCGCGCCGGGCAGCGTGCCGGGCGGTTGGGGAAGTTGGACGGTGCCGCCGCCGTCGGCCGGCCGGCCGGTGCCGGGGGCGGCTGGGCCACCGAACGGGGAGGTCGGGGTGCCGGAGCCGTCGGCGCCCCGTGCGGTGGCGCCACCCGGTGCCGGATCGGCGTCCGCGGCGGCCGCCGTGGGGGCGAGCCCGAGGCCCGATACCTGAGAGCCGGTGAGTGCGGCCAGCGCGGCGAGTGCCGCTGCCGTCCCCGTGACCCGCTTGCCGAGCCGTGTCCGCCGCCCACCCCGAGCGTTGCCGAACCTCGCCGCCATCTGTTGCCCCTCCCCGTCGTCCGTCCGGACCGTCGCAGAGAGCGGTGGGCCCTCGTCCTCGTGCCCGCCCGCCCCGGCGGCAGCTGCCGCCGCGACGATTAGTATCACGACGATCTGACAGGGACAGGATGGCGGGGAGGCGACCGACGCCACCCCGAGGGGTGAACGCCGCACCTCAGCGGGGGTCCACCGGGCCCGAACCGATGCCGGCTCGAAGCGGCCGCGCGACCGGCGGACGGTCGACGCGCAGCTGAGACCGTTGCGGTGAGGGGGCGTTGGCTGAAGTCCCGGTCGACTGCGCCCCGAGTCTCCGGTGCTTCCCCGTCACCCGGTGCGGCGGATCGAAGCGCGGGGGTGGTACGTGGGCGTCGCGTCGGGCTCCCGGCGGCGCCCGCGGAACGACCGCGCTGACCTGCCCGGATACCGGCGCCGGTCCCCGACCATGTCTAGCAGGGCGGGCCGGTCGGCACCAGGGGGTGTCCCCAACTCGGCCCGGGAAGGATGACGTTCAGGTGAAAGTGGGCATGCCAGGAATGGCCGTCCGGCATGCTGTGCCGCGTGACCATGTGGATGGAGGCCGAAACCGTGAGCGCGAACCTGCCGGAGACCGTCGTCGAGGGAGCGGTCGTCCTGCCGGCACCCCCTCGGGTGGTGGACGACCTGGCTCGTGATCTGACCCAGGCCGCCGCCGCCGTCCGGGCGGTGTCGCGTTCCAGCCGGTCCACCGGCGGGGACGTCGCGGTGGCCGCCTACACCGCCGTGGTGTGCACCGGCCGTTCGGCGGCCCGGGCCCTGGAGGAGGCGGCCGCCTGGTGCCGCCAGGCCCCGGACGCCGAGGTCCACTCGCTGGCCTGGGCCCGGGTGCCGGGGCACCGGGAGGGCGTCCACGAGTACCGCGTCACCATGGCCGTCAGCTTCCCGGACGACGAGACCGGCGAGTACCTCGGCGACACCCACCACGCCTGCCGCTGAGTTCGCCGCCCAGGGGCAGCGGGCTGGGGACCCTGAGGCCGTATCATCGGCGCATGGGTGTTGGGGGCACGAACGACAGGGTCGACGGCGGCGGCGCGGACGAAGGCGCCCGCCACGGGGTCAGTGGTGCCGCGGAGGCCGCCGCCGCGCCGGCCGGCTCTCCCGCGCCGGTTCCGGTGGCCGGCGAGGACGGCTCGCGGGAGTTGTCGCGGGCCGCTGCCGTCGGGGTCACCGTGCTGGCGATCCTGTGCGGCTGCACGGTGATGCTGGCCATGTTCAGCTGGCTGGGCTGGAGCGTCCCCGGTGTGGGCTGGATCGTCGCCAAGGCCGGGATCAAGCTGGCCGTCGGCGGCTTCGCCGGGCTGGCCGTGGCCGCCGCCTGGGCCCGCGCCAGGCTGCGGGCGGGTTCCGGGAGTTGACCGCTCACCCGGCCGCCCGGCCCGGTCACCCGGCCTGACCCGCAGCACTGATCAACTGATCTGATCAACTGACCTGGGGATGGGGCAGGTGACGTCGTGGGCGGGCGCCTCGCCGTCCAGCAGGTAGCGCTCGACGGTGTCGGTGACACAGGGGTCGGAGCCCGGGTACTGGCCGTGATTGCCGTTCCCCGTGACGGTGACCAGCTTCGAGCCGCGCAGCGCACGGTGCGCGCCGAGCGCCGCCTCGTAGTACGTCGCCGGGTCATGCAGCGAGTTGAGCATCAGGACCGGGGGCAGGTGGGCGCCGGTGACCTTGACCTTCGGCGCCGGGTCCGTCGGCCAGACCGCGCAGACCGAGCTGAAGGCGAGCGTTCGCGCGCCGACCAGCGGGTAGCGGGCGGTGTTCTGCACACCGCGCTCGATCCAGGTGCCCATGTCCTTGGTCCACGGGGTGTCGCCGCACGTCACCGAGAAGTACTCGGCGAGGAACTCCGGGCTGAGGTACTGGCCGAACAGCTGCCGGGCTGTCTGCTGGGCGGTCGGGTCGGCGTTCGGCCAGTCGTCCAGCGCCGTCAGCGCGCGGGCGAGCAGGGGGAAGGCCTTCTCGCTGTAGATCGCGTTGATCGTGCCGTTGTCCAGCTGGTTGGGTCCGAGGGTCAACGACCCGTCGGTGATGGGCCGGTCGTGCAGGGCGGCGCGCCGCTGCTCCCAGTGCGCCTGGACCTCCGCCGGGGTCGAGCCCCAGTGGTAGGTGGCGTCCCGGGCCGCCATCCAGGGCAGGAAGTCCTGCTCGAAGCGCCGCTGGAAGCTCATGGGCTGGCCCAGTTCGAACTGTTCCCAGCTGCCGTCGAAGCCGATGTTGCTGTCCAGCACCATCCGCTCGACCCGGTGCGGGAAGAGCGTCCCGTAGTAGGCGCCGATCATGGTGGCGTAGGAGCCACCGTAGTAGCTGATCTTCTTCTCGCCGAGCAGGGAGCGGTAGAGGTCCATGTCGTGGACGGTCTGCTCGGTGGTCAGGTACGGCAGCAGGTCGCCGCTGTGTTCCTCGCAGCCGGCGACCAGCTTGCGCGAGTCGGCGATCACCCGGTCGATCGCCTCGGGGGACTGGTCGCGGTAGTCGCCGGCCAGGAACTCCTGGAACTCCTCCGGGGTCTGGCACTGGGCGTGGGTGCTGCGGCCGACGCCGCGCTGGTCGAAGCTGACGATGTCGTAGGCGGCGGCGACGGCGGGGGCGGCCTGCGCCAGGTCCGCCGGGCGCAGCAGGCCCTGCCCGCCCGGCCCGCCGGCGGCCTCCATCAGCGTCCCCCTGCGCTTCGCCGGGTCGGCGACGCGGTGCCGGGAGACGGCGATGCTCAGATCGGCTCCGACGCCGGGCTGGTGCCAGTCGCGCGGGACGGCCATGGTCGCGCACTCCAGTGCGGGCTGCCCCTGGCAGGGCTGCCAGTCGAGGGTCTGGTGGGCGTAGCGGGCGGGCACGGCCTCGGCGTCGCCCGGGTTGCGGGCGGCGTCGGCGTTGGCGGTGGCGGGCAGGGCGAGCGAGGCCAGGACGGCGGTGGCGACGGCGGCGGCCGTGCGGCGGGTGCGGGATGCGGTGGTGTTCACGGGAACGATCGTGTCCCGCACGGCAGCTGACGGACGATGATGCAGGGCACCCTCTTCTGGGTGGTGCTGGGTACACCCCTTCCGGGTGGAGGGGTGTACCCGGTGGCCGTTTCCCGCTGCCGGTGGCTCAGTAGCCGGCGGTGAAACGGGCGCGCCGGTGGGCGGGGTTCTCCGCCTCGTCGAGCAGGGCGACGGCGAGGTCCTCCATCGAGATCGCCGAGTTGCCCTCGGTGTCGACGAGAAGTTCGTCGCGGCCGAGCCGGAACCGGCCGGTGCGCGTGCCCGGTTCGAGCAGGGCGGCGGGGCTCAGGTAGGTCCAGTCCACCTTCTCGTCCGAGCGGTAGAGGTCCAGCTGTTCACCGCAGGCCAGCGCGATCGCCCGGATCCCGTCGGGGAAGCCGGGGGACTCCATGAGGAGGGTGCCGTCGGTGCCCGGCACGGTCAGGCTGCCCGCGCCGCCGACCGCGATCAGGCGCACGCCCGTCCCGGCCAGGCCGTCCAGCAGGCCCCGGGTGGCGGCGGTCAGCTCGTGCTCGTGGCCGGGCCCGGGGCGGGTGGCGGTGATCACCAGGTCCTGCCCGGCGGCGATCCGGATGACGTCGCCGGGGTCGCGGGCGTCGCCGACGGCGAGGGTGACGGTGGACGGCAGCTCGTGCGGCTTGGCCGGATCCCGTACGACGGCGGTGACCTCGTGGCCCCGGGCGAGCGCTTCGGCCACGACGCGGCGGCCGACGTTGCCGGTGGCGCCGAACACGGTGATGCGCATGAAGGTTTCTCCTTGGCTGGGACGACTGGATTTCTGGATTTCAGGACAGGGCTGCGCTGCGGAGTCCTGCCTCTGGGCGACGAGCAGCGAGGCGAGCAGCAGGGCGTCGGCGCACCAGCACGATGGCGAGCAGGTTCCTTAGTGCTAAGCAAATGTACCTCACCGCTAAGGCATTTCTCGGCGGCCTCGATCGGTGATGTGGCTCACAGTTACCTCACCGCTAAGGAAACTGTCGGGCATCGCCTACCCTGAAGCCGTGGCAGATCATGTGGACCGCGTAGTCGCGCAGTGGGCCGCCGAACGGCCCGACCTGGACGTCTCCCCGATGGAGGTGTTCGGCCGGCTCAAGCGCCTCTACCGCCTGGTGGACGCGGAGCTCAACCGCACCTTCGCCGAACACGGCCTGGACGCCGCCTCCTTCGACGTCCTCGCCACCCTCAAACGCAGCGGCCCGCCCTACCGCCTCACCCCCACCCGCCTGATGCGGTCCGCCATGGTCACCTCCGGTGCCATCACCCAGCGCCTGGACCGCCTGGAGGCCCGCGGCCTGGTCACCCGCACCCGCAGTGACCAGGACGGCCGCAGCCGTGAGGTGGAACTCACCCCCGACGGCCACGCCCTGATCGACCGCGCCCTGCCCGACCACGTCGCCAGCGGACACCGCATGCTGGCGGGCCTGGACGACGACCGGCGGACCGCCCTCGTCGACGCCATGCGCGCCCTGCTCGCGGACCTCGGGGACGACTCGGGCTGATCAACCGTTCGCGGGCTTGACCGCCACCGCCTTGAAGAAGGTGTAGTGAAAGGTCCCGTCCGGCTCGGCCGCGCGGCGCAGCTCCGCGACGCCACGGTCGAAGGCCTGCGCGGTGGTCAGCCCGGCGGCCAGTGCCTCCGCTCGGACCGCCTCCACCATCGCGACGAAGGTCCGCAGGGTGAAGCCCTCCGCCAGGGCCGGGCGGCCGCCGTCCGCGTACGCGGTACGCGGGCGCACCATGACCTCCGTGAACCCGGCGGCCGTCAGCAGCGGGTAGAGCCGGCGGCCGATCAGGGCGTCGCCGCCCGCCTCAGCCTGGAGCCGGACGAGGTGGTCGACCGTACGGCGGGCCGCCGCGCTCTCCGGGTGGAAGAGGGCCGAGCCGTGATCACCCTCGATCACGGTGATCGTCCCGCCCGGCCGCAGCACCCGGCGCAGCGCCGCCAGGCCGGCCGTCGGGTCGGGCAGGTGCTCCAGCACGAAGCACAGGAAGACGTGGTCGAACGCGCCGTCCGGGAAGGGCAGTCGGTGCAGGTCGCCGTGGTGCCAGGCGACCTGCGCGGCGGGCGCCTGGGCGGCGACCCGGGCCCGGGCCTGGGCCAGCGAGTCCGCCGAGAGGTCCGCGGCGGTCAGCAGCACCCCCGGGCTGGCGGCCAGCAGGTGCACCGTCTGGGCCCCGACCCCGCAGCCCGCCTCCAGCACCCGGCTGCCCGCCGGATAGGCGGTGCCGGCGTGCAGCAACTCGGCGAGGGTGTCGGCCTGGTCGCCGAGGCGCTGGGCCTCGGTGTCCGAGTAGCCGTGGACGTACGGGCTGGGCCGGGTGTTCGGCTCGGTGGTCACGCCGGTCGTCATGCCGGTGGTCACGCCGGTGGTCACGCCGGTGGTCATGTCGGTGGTCATGGGGCCACCCTCGCGCCAGTATGGACCGGTGAACAGGTCCAAAGACGAGGCCGCTGACAGGTCCAAAGATCGGGGAGCGGACTTCCTCCAGCTCGACGCCGCCGACGCCCCGAACGGCGGCCTCACCGAATGGCTGGTCCGCCGACTGCGCGAGGCCGTCGCCGACGGGCGCCTCCCGGCAGGCACCCGACTGCCCGCCAGCCGTGTGCTCGCGGCCGAACTCGGCGTCTCCCGAGGGGTGGTGACCGACGCCTACCGCCGACTCGCCGAAGCCGGGCAGGTCGCCGGACGGGGCAGGGGCGGCACGGTGGTGGTCGCGGCCCCGGCCCCCGCGGCCGCCCCCGCGCCGCGCCGGCCGGTGCCCGTCCTCTTCCGCGACGGCCCGGACGCCGAGGTGTTCGACCACCTGCGCGCGGCCCCGGCCCGGATCGACCTCACCCCGGGCCTCCCCGACCTGGCCGCCTTCCCGCGCGCCGCCTGGCTGCGCGCCGAGCGGGCCGTCCTCGACGGCCTCGCCGCCCACCACCTCGGCTACGGCGACGTCCGGGGCGCGCCCGCCCTGCGCGGGGCCGTCGCCAGCTGGCTGGCCCGCAACCGGGGCATCCGCGCCGACCCCGAGGAGGTGCTGGTCGTCGCCGGCACGGCCCAGGCCCTCGCCCTGCTCGGCCGTGCCCTCGGGCGCCTCGGCATCACCGAGGTCGCGGTCGAGGACCCCGGCTCGCTCGGCGCCCGCCAGCACCTCGCCCACTGGCTCGCCGCGACCCCGCCCGTGCCCGTCGACGCGCAGGGCATCCGCGTCGACGCCCTGCGCGCCACCGGCGCCCCGGCCGTGCTGCTCACCCCCGCCCACCAGTACCCGACCGGGGTCGTCCTCGGCGGCGAGCGTCGCCGCGAACTCCTGGGCTGGGCAAGCGCAGGCGGGCTCGTCATCGAGGACGACTACGACGCCGAGCACCGCTACGACCGCCCGCCCCTGCCCGCGCTCCGGGCCGCCCTGCCGGACCAGGTCTGCTACGCCGGCAGCATCTCCAAACTGCTCGCCCCCGCCCTGCGCACCGGCTGGCTGCTGGTGCCCGCGCGGCTGCGCGACGCCGTCCTGGACGCCAAGCGCTTCGCCGACCTCGGCAACCCGGTGCTGCCCCAGCTGGTCCTCGCCCGGCTGATGGAGTCCGGCGAACTCGAGCGCCACCTGCGCCTGTTGCGCCGCCGCCACCGCCGCCGCCGGGACGCGATGATCGCCGCCGTCCGCAGCCACCTGCCCGGCGCCACGGTGCACGGCGCGGCCGCGGGCCTGCACCTGATGCTCACCCTCCCCGAGCAACCCGGCTGGAGCGACACCGCATTGGCCACGGCCGCGCTCGCCGCAGGCGTGAAGGTCCAGCCGCTCTCCTGGCACGCCCGCCTCCCCCATCCGCCGGGCCTGGTCCTCGGCTATGCGGCGTGCTCCCCGGCCGAGATCGACGAAGGCGTGGCAGTCCTGGGCCGACTCGCCCGCCGTACGGCACACCGGCCCGCCACACCGGGGCGGCCTCGCTTCGGGTGAGTACCGCCTCGTACGGGTCGCGCTCGGCGGCGGCCTCGAAGGTGCCCGGTTCACCCGGATGGGCCCGGCCCCGGCAGGTCGGCCGCCTCGCCCAGCGGGCTCGGACCGTCGGCAGGGAGGGCTGGGCGAGGGCGGCCAAGGAGCCCGTGGGCGGCCTTCACGCGGAGATGCCGGACGGCCCGGCCCTGGGTACGCTGACGGACCGTATGCCGCTGCTCACCCTGGAGGCGTGATGGCCCCGTTCCGGCGTATTGCCCGCCTCGGGTCGGTGCTGCTGGTGCTCGGGGCCGTGCTGGGGTCGGTCCCGGCCGGGTCGGCGACGCGCGGCGGCGGGACTCCCGGGGAGCGGACCGCGACGACGACCGGTCAGGACGAGGACTCGCACCAGCTCGCGGGACGCCGGATCGTGCTGTCCTACCCGGGCCCGACCCCGCCCCCCGAGGTGCTGAGCACCATCCGGGAGGGGCGCGCGGCCGGGGTCATCCTGTTCGGCGAGAACGTCACCGGCCCCGAACAGCTCGCCGAAGCGGTGGCCCAGCTGAAGCAGGCCGCCGCCGAGGCGCCGTACCCGCGCCCGCTGCTGCTGATGACCGACCAGGAGGGCGGAAAGGTCCGCCGGCTGCCGGGCGCCCCCGAACTCTCCGCCCGCCGCACCGGCTCGGCCCCGAATCCCTTCCTCGCCGCCGTGGACTCCGGCACCGGCGCCGCGGCCACGCTCACCGGCGCCGGGCTGAACGTCAACCTCGCCCCGGTGCTCGACGTCTACGACACCCCGGACGACTTCATCGACCACTTCGAGCGCTCCTACGGCCAGGACCCCGCCCGCGTCGGGGAGTTGGGCAGCGCCTTCGTCACCGCGCAACAGAGCCACGGAGTCGCCGCCACCGCCAAGCACTTCCCCGGCCTGGGCTCGGCCGCCCGCGACGAGAACACCGACGCCCGCCCCGTCACCCTCCCCGTGCCCCTGGCGCAGCTCCGCAGCCGCGGCGAGGCCCCGTACCGTGCCGCCATCGCGGCGGGCGTCCGCCTGGTGATGGCCTCCTGGGCGATCTACCCGGCCCTGGACCCCGACCGCCCGGCGGGCTTCTCACCCACGGTCATCCAGGGCGAACTGCGCGACCGCCTCGGTTTCCGCGGCGTGACCATCACCGACGCCCTGGAGGCCGACGCCCTCACGCCCTTCGGCGGCACCGGAACCCGGGCCGTCTCCGCCGCTGCCGCGGGCATGGACCTCATCCTCTGCTCCGCCCGCGACCCACAGCAGGGCGAGGACGCCACGCAGGCCCTCGCCGACGCCCTCGACTCCGGCCGCCTCGACCGCGCGGCCTTCACCCGGGCCGTCACCCGGGTGGACGCCCTGCGGGAAGCACTGCGCTGACCAGCTGCTCCCGGGACGACTACGGGCCGAGCAGGGTGCGCAGGTCGATGAGGCGGTAGCCGCGGGCCCGGGCGCCGTCGATGATGCGGGGCAGGGCTTCGGCGTCCAGGCAGGTGGTGGGGCCGCCTTCGTCGGTGGCGCCGACGTGGAGCTGGAGGATCGCGCCCGGGGTGAGGGCGGTGAGGGCCCGGTCGACGGCGCGGTCGGTGGTCATGCCGTGTCCGGGGCCGAGGTAGCCGTTGGTGTCGGCGGTGTACTCCAGGTCCGCGTAGCCGAGCCCGTTGACGGTGCCGACGGCCTGCGGGGTGCTCGCGCTGTACGGGAAGCGGAAGAAGGGCAGCGGGTCGGTGCCGGCGGCGCGGCGGATGGCGGAGCCGGCCCGGCGGACCTCGGCGCGGGCCTGGCCGGGGGTGAGGGTGGTGAAGTCCGGGTGGCTGTAGGAGTGGTTGCCGAGGCCGTGGCCCGCGGCGGCGATGGCGCGGAGGGCACGGGGGTGCCGGTCGGCGAAGTCGCCGGTGGGGCAGAAGACGGCGGGGGCGGCGCGGTCGTGCAGTACGGCGAGGACGGTGTCCAGCCCGGTCTCGTTCCAGGCCGCGTTGAAGGTGAGGGCGACGACGTGCTCCTCGGTGGGGATCCGGCGGAGTTCGGCGCCGAGCAGGGCCGGGGGAGCCGGGGCGAAGGCCGTGAGCGTGGCGGAGACGGTGAGGGCGAGCAGGGCCGCGACGGCGGCGCGGAGACGGTTCACCCCGGGTTCAACGCGGCGACGGCCGGAATGCCACGAGCCTTCGCCCGTCCAGGTGGCGCCCCTCCCGTGGCCGTGGAGCCGCCGTGTGAGGGAGGTCACCTCCGGCTGTGACGACTTGAAGAAATCTTCATCTGTCGACATGATGCCTAGCGGCCACGGCGTCACCGACCCCGCCCGGCCGGACGAGCACCGAGCCGGATCCGAGAGAGGGAGCGGACCATGCCGGTCCCGCTGTACCAGGCCAAGGCGGAGTTCTTCCGCACCCTCGGCCACCCCGTCCGGATCCGGGTGCTGGAACTGCTCCAGGACGGTCCCCGGCCGGTGCGCGAGCTGCTCGCGGAGATCGAGATCGAGCCGTCCAACCTCTCGCAGCAGCTCGCGGTGTTGCGCCGCACCCAGTTGGTCATCGCCAGCCGTGAGGGCAACACGGTGGTGTACGCGCTCAGCACCCCGGACGTCGCCGAGCTGCTGCGCGCGGCGCGCCGGATCCTGACCGAGCTGATCACGGACCAGGGCACGCTGCTCACCGAGCTCCGCGCGAGCGGCGGCCGGTCACGGCGCTGAGCCCGCCACCCAGCCGCAGCCGTGGACCGCAGCCGTGGAGCCGCAGAGCCGCGGAGCCGTCCGAACCGAGGAGAACCGCACCATGAGCGACCGCGCCGGTGACAGTACCGACGAGGAGAAGAGCCGTCGCAAGGCGATGCTGATCCGCGCGGGCGTCTACGTCTTCGCCACCCACCTGTTCGCCGGCTTCGTCCTGCTGCTCTTCGCGCTCGGCGGCCGCAGGTAGCGGCGGCACGGGGAGCACCGCCGCTCGCCGCGCGCCGCAGGGGTCAGCGCGGCCGCGTGTCCGGCACCAGGTAGCGGTCGCTGGTGCTGGTCCAGAGGTGCACGCCCGCGACCAGCTCCCGGGTGCCGTCCAGGTACCAGCGCCCCGCCGGGTGGCGGCGGCCCAGCTCGCGGCGCAGTGCCTCGTTCTCCTGCCGCAGCCGGGAGACCCGGGCGCGCACCGCGCGGACGGCCCGGACTCGGGTGCAGCCGCGGATCCGCTGCAGGGTGAGGACGGTGTTGAAGGCGGCCGCGCTCTGCCGTTCCTCCCGCTCCAGCGAGTAGAGGTCGTTGATCAGCGTGGCCGCGTCGGCGGTATTGGCGCGAAGGCGGTGCAGCGCGGGCTCCGCGTACAGGGCGGCGGGGACTTCGGCGCCGCGGACCCGTTCCAGTATGTTCATGAACGGATAGACGCAACTGCCGTGGCGGCGCAGCCGCATGGTGTCCGCGAGGCTCAGGCCGAGCGCGGGAACGGTTCCGCGGGCGCGGTGTTCGGCCTCGGCGGGGAAGGTGGCCAGACAGGCCCGCCACTCGCGGGCGGCCCGGGCGCGCCAGGCGGGCGACATCGAGTCGGTCTGGCGGTCCCAGAGCTCGCGCCAGGTGGTGAGCAGCCGGTCGTCGGCGGGGCCCGCGGGTTCGGCGCGGTCGAGTGCGGCGACCAGCAGGCCCACCAGGGCGCGGGCCTTGGCGGGGTGGCGCCCGGGCGGGCCGTCGAAGCGGTCGTCCAGGATGGTGAACCAGCCGAGCATGTCGATCAGCAGGTCGAGCTCCGGGCCCCGGACCAGCGGGAAGGCGTGGCCGATCAGCTCGTGCAGCGCGTAGGCCTGGTAGCCGGGCAGCTCGTCGGGGGTGAGCAGGCCGTGGCGGAGCGCCCAGTCGGCGTGCCGGCCGGCGGAGGCGCGCAGCTCGGCGGGCGGGCGGTGCGGGGCGGGCGCGGCCGGGAAGACCGGGGCGGAAGTGGTGCCAGCGGCAGCAGGGGCGGCAGGGGCGCCGGTGAACGGGCAGCGCCCGGCCGCCGTCCGCCCGTCGGCCTCCGCCGTCGTCCGCCCGTCGGCCGCCGGGGCCGCCGGGTCGTCCGTTCTCGGGACGGTCGAGCCGCCCCCCGCCGGCCCCGTCCCGGCGGTCGCGCGCGGCGCCAACCGTACCCGCAGCCCCTGTGCCTGGACGGTGGTCCACACCACCTCCCGGGCTCGCGACCCCGGTACCGCGACCGGCCGCCAGCGGCGCAGGATCGCCGCCGCCGCGACGGTCAGCTCCGCCCAGGCGAAGGCCTCTCCGATGCACTTGTGCTTGCCCGCCCCGAACGGCAGGAAGGACGGCCGTCCGACGCCGCCGGTGTCCTGCCAGCGTTCGGGGCGGAAGGCGAGCGGTTCGGGGTAGCGCACCGGATCGCGGTGCAGGGCGGTGAGGCTGTAGAGCAGTTCCGTGCCGGCCGGGATGCGGTACGGGCCGAGCTCGACCGGTACCTGGGCGGTGCGCATCAGGAAGGCGTTGGGCGCGTGCAGCCGCACCACCTCCTGGGTGACGCTGCGGGTGTAGGTGAGCCGCGCCAGCGCCTCCGGAGTGGGGACGGCGCCGACGGGCAGGTGTTCGTCCAGTTCGGCGAGGAGGCGCGCCTCCACCTCGGGGTGGCGCAGGAGTTCGTCCAGCAGCCAGGTCAGGGTGGTGGAGACGGTCTCCGTGCCGGCGCCGAACATGGTGATCGCCTCGGAGCGGACGTCGGCCTCGGTGATCGGACGGCCGGTGGCCGGGTCGGTGGCGGCGCGCAGCAGGGCCGGCAGGGTGCCCCGGCGCGCGCCCGTGGTCCGCGGATCCGCGAGGTCGGCCAGGCCGGTACGGCGGTTGACGGCCTGGTCGACGACCCGGTTGAGCACCCGGACGGCGGCGTCGAAGCGGCGGTTGACGGGAAGCGGCAGCCGGGCGAACGCCGGGTGGGGGTAGAGGGATTGGACGATCTGGCCCTTCACCAGGTCCGGCAGCGCCCGGTGGAAGGCGAGGGTGGCGTCCTCGCTGAGCCGGGCGTCGAACAGCGAGCGGGTGACGATCTCCAGGGCGAGGTGGTTCATCTCCTTGGCCACGTCGAGGACTTGGCCGGGCCGCCAGCCTCCGGCGCGCTCCTCGGTGACCTGGTGCATCACGGCCAGGTACTCGGCCATCCGGTCCGGGCCGAAGGCGGGCTGGATGGTCCGGCGGCGGTCGCGGTGGGCCTGGCCCTCGGACATCAGCAAGCCGTCGCCGAAGGCCGTCTTCAGGGTGTCCTGGACGGCGCCGCGCGGACAGTCGTGGGCGCGCGCGACCAGCAGGGTGTGGACCAGCCGGGCGTCGGTGACCACGCAGACGGTGCGCGACCCGAGTCGGATGCGGACCACGCCGCCGTGGCGGGCCAGCGAGCCGAGGAAGCCGAGCGGGTCACGCAGCAGGGCGGCGGCGTGGCCGAGGCCGGGCAGGGCGCCGGGGGCGAGCGGGGGGACGGCCGGGCGGCTCGTGGGGGCGGGGGGCGGAGCGGTTCTCGGCGGGACGATCCGTTTCCGTGTCTCTGCCAGCAGGGCATCAGTCAGCAGGGTCATGACACTACCTCTCACCAGAGGGGGACCGGTGCGGACGGTACCGGGGGAGGGCACCGGGCGGGCCGGGCGGGAGACGGGGGACCGGCGAGCGCGGACCCCGCGTGCGCTGCTGTGGGACGGCGCACGCCATAGGAAACGCGCCGGTCTCGCGGGCGTTGCGCCGAGCACGGGCGGATCACTCCAACGGCCGATCGGCTCGAGCGCCGGAGCCCACCCCGAAACGCCGGGCTGACCTGCGCGGATGCCACCCCGCCGGTGGCCCGCACAGGTCGGCGGGCAGGGCCTTTGGACCCTCGCCGAGCGGGTGTGCGAGGGTCAGCATGGTGTGCGGGAGAAGGGGGATCTGATGACCCGTCCGCACCGGCGGTCCGCTCTCGGCGTCCGGGTGGGGGACCGGCCGCGAACTGCCCGGCGGGGAAGCCGGCTGGGCCCGGGCCCGTGGCGCCGCCCCCGTGCTCGGCCACCGACGCCATGGCGGCGCCCGCGGCCGCGACGAACACGACGGCCTGATAACGCCCGTGTCGGACGGCCCCGGTGGGGCAGGAACCCACACGGCACAGGACTGATCAGAGGGATTCCACCGACTCGGCACGCACCGACGCCACGACAGGGGACCGGACCATGGACTGCGACGACGAGGTCATGCTGACCGTCCGGATCACCGCCGCCGAGCGGGCACTGCTGCGGGACCTGGCCCGCGGCCACGGCGGCGACATCTCCGAAGTGGCGGTCGACGGCCTGCTGGAGGTCGTCCCCGCGCTGCACGACGACGCCTGCGTGCTGCCGCTGCGGCGCGTCCTCGCCCGGCCCGCGCCCTGCGCGCTGACGCTCTGGCTGCCCGCCCCGGTCGCGGACCTGCTGCCGCTGCTGGGTGAGCGGCTCGTACGCACCGCCGGGCCGGCCGCCGGACCGGCCAGCGCCGCCCTCTCCGCCGCGCTGCGCCTCTGGCTCGTCGGGGACCGCACGGTGCTCGCCGCCGGACTGGTCCGTCTGCACGGCGGCCGCGGCACCGGAAGGCCGGCGGCCGGGCGGACCGGGATCACCGTCGCGGCGTGACCAGGTCCGCTCCCGCCCGGTGACCAGCACTCACCTGCCGCGCGGCAACGGCACTTCCCGCCCTCGCGACCCCCGCGTCCAGGGCTTCGAACGCGTTGAAGAATTCCGCAAGAGGTTTCTGTTATTCCCGGCCGTCCCAGCCGCTCTCCGGAGTGTCGGAAGGTCCGGGCGCCCCACCACGAGCGGGCGCGCGGGCCGTCGCACGAGGAAAGGAACGCGATGGGACACCGGAGCAGCGAGCTCCGCCGGCGCAGGCGCCGTCGGTTCACCCGCAGGAGCACCCTGGTCGCCGTGGCAGTGGCGGCCGGACTGCTCGCAGGCACCCTGGGCCTGCGCACCGCGCTCGAGCCGGCGGCCGTGCACAACGCGGTCGCGGCGGCCGACATCCAGGCGGACCGGGCCGACGCGGGCACGGACGGCGGCGACGGCGGTCCCGGCGAGACCGGCAGCGCCGAGGGCGCCACCAGGGCGCCCGCCCCCAAGCGGGACGAGAAGGCCGCCGCGCCCAAGGCGATACCCAAGGACCAGCCCGATCGCGGCCTGGTCTACGCGGGACTGAGCCTGCCGACCGGCGACCGCTGCGGCAACATGCTGGAGGTGACCGGCAGCACCCAGTGCAGCCACGGCCCGGACGTCCCGCCGAAGGACACGGACATCCACAAGGACGTCGCGCCGGTCGCCGCGCCGGCCGCCCAGGCGCCCGCGCTCACCCCGGCGCCCGACGCCCAACCGCCGTCCGCGGCCGAGCTGCTGAAGGGCGGCGCGCCCGTCCTCGACGCGGCCCAGAAGGCCCTGCTGAGCGACTCCGGCACCGCGGGCGCCCCGCAGAGCGCCCCGGCCCAAGCCCCGGCCGCCGGATCGGGGCTGGTCTGCGAGGGTGACGGCACCAGCGGAAACCGCGTCCAGGTGGTGTACGTGCACACCCCGGGCAACGACCGCTTCGCCCAGTACCTCTCCTCGTTCAAGAAGTGGGCCGCCGACGTCGACGTGATCTACAACGCCAGCGCCCAGGAGACCGGCGGTGTGCGCCACGTCCGCTTCGTGACCGAAGCCGACTGCACCGCCTCGGTGCTGAACGTGCAGATCTCCGACTCCGAGATCCAGGACTTCAACGCGAGCAACCGCGCCCTCGCCGCGCAGGGGTTCAACCGCAAGGACCGCAAGTACATGATGTTCACCGACGCCAAGGTGTACTGCGGCATCGGCACCTTCGCCGGGGACGAGCGCCCCGGCCAGGACAACCTCAGCAACTTCGGCCCCTCCTACGGCCGCACCGACGCCGGCTGCTGGAGCGGCTCCACCGCCGCCCACGAACTCGGCCACAACCTGGGCGCGGTGAACAACAGCGCGCCCAACTCCAGCAAGGCGGGCCACTGCACGGACGAGTGGGACATCATGTGCTACTCGGACGCCCCCTACTATCCGCAGATGCGGACCGTCTGCCCGGATCGCGCCCATGACGACCGGCTCGACTGCAACCACGACGACTACTACAACACCAACCCGGCGCCCGGCAGTTACCTCACCACGCACTGGAACGTCGCCAACAACCGCTTCCTCATCGCGGGCAACGGCACCGGCCCGAACCCCACGCCCACGCCCACTCCGACGCCCACGGGCTCGCCCACCCGCACGCCCTCGCCGTCCCCGACGCCCACCGGCAGCCCCACCGCCACGCCGACCGGATCGCCCTCGCCGACCGCGACCCCGACCACGGGCGGCGGCAACTTGCCTGCGGTGGCGGCCAGTCAGATCACCCAGAACTCCGTGATGCTGAGCTGGAACGCCGTCCCCGGCGCAGCCGGTTACGACGTCCAGCTGAACGGGCAGACCATCGGCACCGTCCGCTCCACCGTCGTCGGCGTGGTCCGCCTGGCGCCCGACACTTCCTACACCGTGGCGGTCGCGGTCCGCGACGCCGCCGGAGCCGTCGGCAAGCCCGGCCGCGCCGCCACCTTCCGCACCCTCGCCGACGCGGGCCGCCCGCAGCCCGGCACCCACTACACCATGGTCAACGGCCTCACCGGCCAGGCCGCCGACCTGTGGGGCAGCTCGATGAACGACGGCACCGTGGCCATCGCCTACCAGCGCACCGGCTACGCCAACCAGAAGTGGGCCTTCGAGGACGCTGGAAACGGCGCCGTGCGGATCAAGTCCGCCCGCTCCGGCAAGTGCCTGCAACTCGGCGGTACCGCCGTCGCCGGCCAGTACGTCGCGCAGCAGCCGTGCGCCGACACCGCCGCCCAGAAGTGGCGGCTCAACGCCGTCGACGGCGGCTTCACCGTCACCGCGGACGGCTCCGCCCTGGTGCTCGGGCTCAGCGACCGCTGGTACTACGGCGGTTGGCTGCTGGAGCTGCAGCAGCCGAACAGCCGGCCGCAGCAGAGCTGGTCACTGCTGAAGACCGCGTAAGCGCGCGCACGTCCACCCGGCGCCACTGCTCCCGTACTTGTACCTCCACCGCCCCGAGGAATGCCCGCCATGCGAACCCGCCCGCTCCTCGCCGCCCTCGCCCTCGCCGCCGCGGCCGTCCTGCCCGCCGCCGTACCCGCCGCCGCCCACGGCGACTCCGTCCACCTGGAGGTGACCGGCCAGCAGAACGGACACGTCAGCACCGTCGCCACCTGGGAGAACGACCACGACCCGGTCACCGAGGAGTTCGCCGGAACGCTCTCCGCGACGGCCGACGACGGCCGTGGCGCCGGCCCCTGGCGCCTGGTCGCCGTCCCCGGCCGGCCGGGGACGTACACCACCCGCGAGCTGCTCCCCGCCGGGCACTGGCGGGTGACCGTCGACTGCGCGTTCCCCTCGCTCGGCCACGGCGAGCGCGAACTCGACGTCGAGGCGGCCGCGATCACCGATCCGGCACCGGTCGGCGCGAGCCCGGCGGGCGGGCCCACGGCCGCGACCGCGGCGCCGACCCCCGGGCCGGCGGCGCCCACCCCGGCGACGGCGGCGACGGCGACGGCGGTGGCGGTGGCCTCCCCGGCCGCCGTGGCGGCCACCAGCACGGCCCCCGGCGACGACGGCGCCGACGCCACCACCACCTGGGCCGCCGTCGGCACGGCCGCCGCGGCCGTCCTGCTGGTCGCCGCCGGCTTCTGGCTGCGCCGCCGCACCCGCGGCTGACACCGCCTGCGCCCGAAGGCCGCCTGGCTGACACAAGCCCGCCTCACGGCGGCGCGGCTGGCGGCGGCGGACCTACTTCACGGCCTCGCCGGACTTCGCCCAGTTGTCGTGCAGGCGGTCGAGGTACGACTGCGCCTGCGGGCCGATCTTGACGCCCCGGGCGAAGGCCAGCATGTTGCCCGCGCCCGCGTTGTAGCCGAGGGCCAGCAGTTCGTCCTTGTTCAGCGGCGCGCTCGGCCGGGCGGGCAACTGCCCGGCGAGGTCGTGGAGGTGCCAGGCGGCCGCCTGGATGGCCAGGTCGCGGTCGTCCGGCAGCTCCTCCCACTGGCGGGAGGCGAACGGCCGGCCCGCCTTGGTGTCGTCGAAGGCGGCCCGGTGCATGTTGGCGATGCCGAAGGAGGCGTCGGGCTTTCCGCGCTGCCAGGCCCGTTCGAGGTCCGGGTCGTGCGGCTTGTACGACTCGTTGTAGAGGATCGCCATCAGCAGCTGCGGCTCGACCCCGGCCTCGGCGGCGTACCTGCGCACCGGCGCCGCGTAGTCGGCCGGGTCGTAGCGGCCGGAGGGCTTCGACGGCGCGGCCGAGGACGCACCGGCGGACGGCGCTCCCGACGGCGCCGCGCCGCCCGGGGCCGAGGAGGGGGACGGCGCGGAGGAGGCCGCGGTGTCGTGCCCGCCCCCGCGGACGATGCCCCAGCCGGCCGCGACCAGGACACCGATGACGAGCCAGCGCCCCCAGCGCGGCCCCTTCCGCTCCTCGCCCACCGGTTCCGGCCCCTCCCCGTCCGCCCGCACCGTCGTTCGTTCGTCGTACAGCCGATCGTGCCCCGTGCGGGCCTATTCGGCGCTCTTCCCGTCCCCGTCGAGGTTGCGCAGGAAGTCCTTCGCCTTCTCGACGCCGGTGTCGATCTGCCCGCTGTACTTGCCGTCCGTGCGCTCGTCGATCGCGTCGCCGACCTTCTCCAGGCCCTGCCCCAGCACCTCGCCGTGCTCGCGGGCGAGGTCGGCGGCCTTGTCCGCGAGGTTCTTCAGACTCTCAAACATGGTGACGCTCTGCTCCTCTGGCGCGTTCCTGTTGGTGTGCCGACGTGGCGGGGATCATGGTCATCCTAACGACGGCCCACCGGGCGGTGGGCGCCTGCCGGATGACGGCGGGTGACTTTGCTGGAATGGGTTTGTATGCTCCAGCCCGACTTCTACAGATTTGTAAAAGTCGGGAGCGCCGCAGGACGGAAGGCGTCCCGGCCCAGGCGGTGGCGTGGTCGCGCCGCCGCAGCCGAAACGATCGAGGGAAGTGCGCATGGCCGGCCAGCGGGCGAGAACGCCGTACCAGGACGCGGGGACTCGCACCGGGGATCCTGCGGTGCCCGCCCAGCGCTCCCTTGCGGCCGACGGCGGTACGCCCGACCCGACCGGGGGCACCCGGGCCCGGCGCACCGGGGCCTCGCGCCGCCGCCCGCAGCCGCGCCGGCGCAGCGGCCGGCTCGCGGCCCTGTCGGCCGTCGGACCGCCCCTGCTCGGCGCCGTGGCGGACGAGCTGGTCGGCCCCGGCGTCGGCGTCCTCTTCGCGCTCGGCGCGGTGCTCGGCACGGCCGCCGCGGCCGTGCTGTGCGGCCCTGCCGGGCGGTGGTGGGTCTTCACCGGTGCTCCAGTCGTGGTGCTGCTGACGGCCTCGGGCGTGGAGTACCTGGCGAATCCCGGCAAGTACCAGGGGAAGGCCATCGGCACCGGCGCGGTGCGCTGGGTGGTCGGGGCGTTCCCGGTGATGGCGGCGGCGTTGGCCGCCGCGCTGCTGGTCATCGTGGTCAGGGCCGTGCTCGACCGCCGCCGGCCCGGCAGGGCCGCCGTCCCCCGCGGAAGGAGTCACCGTGGCTGAACGCGGCCACCAACCCCCGTCCCGGCCCAAGCCCCGCTCCCGTTCCCGCGGCCGGACGCCGCGCCGGCCCGCCCCGCTGACCGTCGCGGGCCGCACCTTCGCCTGCACCGTGTCGATCGCCGTGCTGGGCGCCAGCGGCTTCACCTGGTACGAGTACCGCAGCCTGGACGACGGCATGATCAAGTCCACCGCGCTGAGCGAGGCCAGGAAGAACGCCCCGCGGCACCCGGACAAGTCCGTCAACCTGCTGCTGATCGGCCTCGACAGCCGCAAGGACATGGACGGCAACGACCTGCCCAAGCAGTTCGTCGAGGACGAACTGCACGCCGGCTCGAGCGAGATCGGCGGCTACAACACGAACGCCCTGATCGTGCTGCACATCCCGTCCAACGGCGGGAAGGTCGCGGCGCTGTCCGTCCCGCGCGACGACTACGTGCAGACCGTCGGCGCCGACGGCAGGATGCACAAGATCAAGGAGGCCTACGGCATCGCCAAGGAGGCCGCCGAGGCGAAGCTCGCGGGCAAGGGCCTGTCCAAGGCGGAGCTGGAGCGGCAGAGCCGCGAGGCCGGGCGCTCGGCCACCATCCAGACCGTGCAGAGCTTCCTGGACGTCCCGATCGACCACTTCGCGGAGGTCAACCTGATCGGCTTCTACGACATCGCCAAGGCGGTGGAGCCGATCCAGGTCTGCCTCAACCACCCGGTGGACGATCCGATCATCGCCCGCACCGCCACCCACGAGGGCGGCGGCACCGGCCTCAAGCTGCCTGCCGGAATCAGCTCGCTCGACGCGGCCCAGGCACTGTCCTTCGTCCGCCAGCGCCACCACCTCACCAACGGCGACCTCGACCGCACCCACCGGCAGCAGGCGTTCATCTCCTCCGTCGAGTACAAGCTCAAGCAGCAGGGCATCCTCAACGACTTCGGGCAGATGCAGAAGCTGTTCGGGGTGGTGAAGAAGGACGTCGTCATCGACAACGAGTGGAACGTCCTCGACTTCGCCCAGCAGGCGCCCAACCTGACCGGCGGCAACGTCGAGTTCAACACCCTGCCGATCACCGGGTTCAAGTCCGTCGGCGGGCAGGAGGTCAACACCGTCAACCCCGACCTGATCAAGAAGATCGTCCAGCAGCTCTTCAACCGCGAACCGGCGCCCGCGGCCCCGGCCGGAGCGCCGGGTGCGGCCCCGGGCGACCAGCCCGCCACGACGGCCCCCCCGGCCGCCACGCCCAAGTCCGTGGTGGACGTCAACGCGGCGGCGGGCGCGGGCGCGGCCGCCACCGAGTCCAAGGCGCTCGCCGAACTCGGTTACCAGGCGGGGAAGATCGGTGACGCCCCGGCGCGGACCCGGGCGACGACGGTGGCGTACGGCAGCGGAGCCAAGGCCGACGCCCAGCAGATCGCGGCCCGCTACGCGGTCACCGCCGTCCCGGCCTCCGCCGTCCCGGCGGGGCACGTCGTGGTCACCCTCGCCGCCCCCCGGACGCCGACGCAATCCCCGGCGGCACCCACCCCCGGTACCTCGCCCGACGGCGCCACCGATCCGGCCGCCGGGCTGCCGATGCAAGGGCCGGCCGTGAAGGCGGGCGGGATTCCCTGCGTGGACTGAGGGCGGACGGCGGGCGTTCACGACGCCCTCCCGGCCGGTCGGGGAAGGCCTGCCGGACGAGAGGGCGGTCGGTCACGGGCGCGGGGCCTTCTCGCCGTGGACGGCGCGATACTCGGCGGCCAGCCAGGGTCCGAGGTCGTCGATGAGCGCGGCGAGGGTCGCGCGGTCGGTGGTCGGGGTGCGGGCGGTGGCGGCGGCGAGGCGCAGCTGGGCGGCGCGGTCGGGGTAGTAGCCGGCGAAGACCTCGGCGGAGGCGGCCAGATCGCTCGTCCAGCCGCCCCAGCGGGGCATCACCAGGGTGAAGCCGGTGCGGACCAGCCGGCGGGAGACGGTGCGACTGAGCAGCCGGAGCTCGGCGTCCGAGCGCGCGGCGGCCAGCCGGTCGCGCCAGCCGGGGAGCGCGAGCGCGAGGTCGCCGTTGGTCTCGCGGGCGAGCAGGGAGGTCGGGCGGTAGCGGGGGAGTCGCCCGGCGAGGTCCGGGCCGAGCAGCGGCGTGCACAGGCAGGCGACGAACCAGCCCAGGTCGTGGCGCTCCAGGTCGCTCAGCACCGTGCCGGTGGAGAGCAGGAGCACGCCGACGCCGTCGACCTGGGGGAAGGTGGCGTCCAGGCCGGCCTCGAGGGCGTCGGCCTCGGCGCGGTCCGCGGCGGTGGGCTCGTGGTGCAGGACGAGCAGCAGGTCGAGGTCGGAGACGCCGGGGGTCGCGGTGCCGCGCGGGATGCTGCCGTACAGGTAGGCGCTGTGCAGCCGGGCCGGGTCGAAGGCCGCGGCGATCCGCTCCCGGGCGGTGTCGACCACCGGTGCGAACGCCGCGGTCACCTGCGCCGGCGAGCCCTCCCGTGCGATGTATCCGTCCTGGTCCAGTCCCCTGTCGGTCATGGCGGCACTCTGCCCGCCGGCCGCGCCGTTGGCCAGCGAATAACCCGCGCAGCGGTGCTGCTGCCCCGAGACGGGCCGCTGCCACCGGCCGCGGGCGGGACGGTGGCAGCGGGGCCGTCGGGCGTGCTCAGGAGGTGGCGCCGGCCGTCGTCGGGCACGGCGGCAGGGTCGACGGGGTCGGCGGCGAACTGGTCAGGCAGGTCGGGGTGGCGGTGTTGCGCGTGGTCGCGGTCGTCGTCCCGGTGCCCGTGGTGGTGCTGGTGCTCGTCGTCGTGGTCTGCCCGGTCGGCGACCGGGTGATCGCCGGGGTGGAGGCGGAGGAGGTGCCCGTCGTCGCGGTCGTCCCCGACGGCTTGGCCGAACCGGTCGAGGCCGAGGCCGAGCCCGTCCCCGTCGAGGCGCCCGAGGACGTCGCGCCGGAGGAGGTCGCACCCGAGGTGCTCGCCGAGCCGGACCCCGAGGTGGCGCCGGAGGTCGAGGACCCCGCCGACGGCGTGCCCGGCGTCCACGGGGCCGGGGGCGGGATGCCCGGCACCAGCGGGCCCTTCGGCGGCGCCACGCCCTTGTCCACCACCTCGGCCCGCCCGGTCAGCCGGGCGAACCAGCCGCCCGTCTCGACGTTGACCAGGATGAGCTCGGTCACCGGCTGCGGCGCCGGGACCACGACGACCAGCGAGGCCGGCTGGAAGCCCGGCCACGGCCGCCCGACGTACTTGGCGCCGGAGACCAGCACCGGAGGCTTCAGGGGGTTGCCGCAGGAGCAGCGCACCCGTGGCACGCCCTGGGCGTCCACCAGGACGGCCGTGCCGGCCTGGAGCGCCGACTGGTACTCCGTCACCGCGCCGCTCTGGTAGCTGTGGTTGGTCACCCGGGTGTCCACCCGCAGGTACGCCGAGGTCAGCGAGCGCAGGTAGGACGGGATCGCGGACTGCTGGATGCCCGCGGCGGAGGCCCAGGCCCGGCCCTTGTCACCGGCGGAGACCATGGTGATCAGGCGTTCGGTGTCGCAGCTCGGCTTGGACATCGTGCCGGCGTAGAGCCCGTCGGACGTCCCCTTGACGCTGTGCAGGGCGGCGGGGGAGGTGCTGTTGCCGCCCTGTCCGGGCTGCTGCGTCCGGGAGCTCGCCGGGGCGGCCGCCGGGGTCACCGGGGTGGTTTCCACCGACGGGGTGAACGGGTCCGGCCCGGAGTCGGCCGGAGTCTGCAGGGCCACCTCGTTGGCGGTCGGCACCGTCTGGGTCTTGTTGCCGCCGCCCTGGTTGCTGACGATCAGCACGGTCGCCACCACCGCGGCCGCCAGCGTGGCCGCCGCCACCGCCAGGCCCCTCCCGGAGCGCCACCACGGCGTGCGCGGTCCACGACCGCCCCCGGTGCTGCCGTTCCCCCCACCGTCCGAGGGCGGCCCGGTCGGCCCCGACGGGCCGGAGGGCGGCGGGGGTACGGACGGAGGTCCGGCCGCACCGCCACCCGAGGGGGGTCCGGCCAGGGGGCCGGACGGGGGACCGGAGGGCGGGCCGAAGGGCGGCTCGCTCGGCGGACCGGAGGGAGGCGGTTGGGAACTCATCGAGGCTCCGTTTCGCAGGCGGCCGGCGGTACGGCCGGCACGGGAAGCTCCTGCCGTGGGGGTTTCCTTTCTCCCCCGGAGCCCCCGTCACCGCAACAGCAGGTTTCCGGTCGTCGCCGAGCGTGCCCACCGGCCGTCGGTCAGGCTGGGAGCCGACACCCCGCGGCGACGCCCGGGGACCGGACGTGCCCGCTCAGCCCGAGGAGGCGACATGCAGCAGCCCACCACCCGGGCGGCCGGCCCGCCCGGCGCCGTCCGCGGCTGGCTGGACGCGCTCGCGGTCGTGCTGGCCGGCCTGGTCGCGATGGCGGTGGTCGCCGCGCTCGGCCTCTGGCTGGCCGGCGCCGACGACCTCCCGGAGGGCGGCTTCCCGCCCGTACTGGCCGCGACGCTGGCGCTCGCCGTCGGCGGCTCCGTCCAACTCGACGGCGGGGCAGGCAGTTTCGCCGCCGTGGACGCCGGCGTCACCGCGATGCCGCTCACCGTGTCGCTGGTCGGCGCCGTCGCGATGGCCGAGGTGTTCCTGCGTCAGCTGCGCTTCCGGGCGGTGGCCGGGGGCGGCGAACTGCTGGGCCGGATCGCCCGGACGGTGCTGCTCTGGCTGCTCGCCCTGGTGCTGATCACCGTCGTCGCCCGGCACACCTTCACGGTGCCGCTGGGCGGCAGCCTCGCCCAGACCATCGGCCGGGTGCTCGGACTCACCCCGGAGGTCGGCTTCCACGCGGAGGGCGCGACCACCATCGGCATCGGGCTGGCCTGGATGCTGCTCGTCCTCGCCGCCGCCTTCGCGGTGTCCCGGCGGGCGCCGCTGCCCGGCGCCCTGCTGCGCTACCAACTCGCCGTCCGTCCGCCCGCCTTCGCGCTCTGGGCGGTCCTGCTGGCGTACCTGGCGATCGGCGCGGTGGCCGGCGTGGTCACCGCGATCGTGCACGGCAACGCCCGGCAGACCCTGGCGGTGGTGGTGCTCGCGCTGCCCGACCTGGTCTGGCTGGCCTTCGGCCTCGGGCTCGGTGCCCAGTGGCACGGCCGACTGACCGGTGCCCTGGGCCTGCCCGTCCCCGAACCGCTCAGCGCGGTGCTGCGCGCCCCGAACGGGCAGGAGGCGACCCTCGACCTCGGCACCCTGGCCGACCGCGACCTGAGGAGCTGGTGGCTGCTGCCGGTGGCCGCCGTTCTGCTGCTCGCCGCCGCCTTCCTCGCCGCCCACCGCTCCCCGCGCACCGTCCGGCTCTGGCAGCACGCCGTCCGCTTCGCCCTGGCCACGGCCGTCACCGTGCTGCTGGTCGGACTGTGGACCAGGGTCGACGCCGACTACGGGCTCTCCGTCCTGGGCGTCGGCCTCGGCCAGGGCGGCCTCGCCGATCTGCTCGGCACGGTGCTCGGCGGCAGCGGCCCGCTGCCCGGGCTGGGCAGCGGCAGCCTGACCCTGCGCCCGGTGCTGTGGACGGCCGTCCCGCTGGCGGCGGGCTGGGGGCTGGTCACCGGCGCGCTGGGCGCCCTGCTGGCGGCCCGGGTCCGGCATCTCGGCGAGGTGCCGGAGGGCGGGCGCTGAGCGGCGCGCCGGGGCGGGTCACACCGCCTCGGCGATCAGGATGACCGCGGCGGGGAGCGCCTGGCCGAGGGCGCCGCGCCACAGCTTCGGCTCCGAGGCGAACAGGGTGAGCCCGCCGGCCACCATGAACGCGGCGATGTAGACGATCACCGCCCGCCCCGAGCCGGCGTGCCCGGTGTGCAGCAGCACCAGGCCGGCGACCAGCCCGAGCGCCAGGAACAGGTTGTAGAAGCCGACGTTGAAGCGCCACAGCCGGACCTCCGGGGCGTCCGCGGTGCTGCCGGTCAGCAGGTAGCGCACCCGCGGATGCCCGTACAGGTAGCTCTCCAGCGGCCACACCACCAGATGGATAGCAGCGGCGAGCATCGCGAAGACCTGGCTCACGGCGTTCATCGTCAGGGGCTCCCTCTCGGTGGCGGTACGGCCGGCGGCTCAGTCCCGGGGCGCCGGGTGGATGACCGGTTCGGCCCAGCCGGGCGGTTCGGGCACCGGAACGGCGCCCCGGTCGACCGCCGGGACGACCGCCGGGACGACCTGGGTCGGCGGCCCGGCCCCGGCCCACGGCGCGGGGACGGCGGACGCCCGCAGCTCGGCGACGAACTGCAGGCAGTCGGCGTACCGCTCGTCGGGCGCCTTGGCGAGGGACCGGGCGACCACGGCCTCGACCGCCGGCGAGAGGTCCGGCCGGTGCTCGCGCAGCACGGGCGGCGGGTCGTTGAGGTGCGCCCAGAGCAGGGCGAGGTCACTCTCCCGGCGGAACGGCGGGGTGCCGGCGAGCATCTCGAAGACCACGCAGCCGAGGCCGTACTGGTCGCAGCGCCCGTCCAGCGGCCTGCCGGAGATCTGCTCGGGTGCCGCGTAGTCCAGCGTCCCCACGATCTGCCCGACGCTGGTCAGGCCGCTGAGCGACAGCGACTTCTTGGTGAGGCCGAAGTCCGCCAGGTACAGGTGCTCGGGGTGCTCGCTGTCCGTCCCGGCGGCGACCAGCACGTTGCCGGGCTTGACGTCCCGGTGCACCAGGCCGCGGCCGTGCGCCGCGTCCAGCGCGGAGGCGATCTGCAGCGCCAGCCGGGCGGCTCGGTCGACGGGGAGCGGGCCGTCCCGGTTCATCAGCGTGCGCAGGTCGCCGCCCTCGACGTAGCGCATCGCGAGGTAGAGGATGCCCTCGTGCTCGCCCGCCTCGAACACCGGGATGATGTGCGGGTGGTCGATCGCCGCGGCCGCCTCGGACTCGTGCATGAAGCGCCGCCGGAACACCTCGTTGCGGGCCAGCTCGGGGGCCAGCAGCTTGACCGCGACGGTCCGGCCCAGCCGCAGGTCCTTGGCCCGGTAGACCACGGCCATCCCGCCGCGCCCGATCTCGCTCTCCAGCCGGTAGCCCGCGACCTTGCGCCCGACCAGTCCGGCGGGCAGGGCGGCTGCGGTGCTCCGGGAGGCGGTCACGGGTGACCGGTCCGGGTGGGTGCGTACGCGCTGTGCGCCGGGGCCGGCGAGGGAGCGGCGGCCGGTCGGGGGCTCGGCCGGTCGGTGGCGGCGTACGTCTGCAGTTGCAGTCCGTCGCAGTAGCACCAGCGGTCGTGCACGGGGTCGAACACCCAGAGCGCCTCGCCGTCCGCCACCAGGCCGAGCCGCAGGCCGCGGGTCCGCTCCCGGAAGGACTCCAGGTCCAGGCCACCCGCCGCGAGGTCCTCCAGCAGGGCGCGGTAGCGGGTCAGGGCCGTCTCCGCGTCGGCGAGTGCCGGGCGGGGGTCGGCCGTCCGGGCGGGCGGGGCGCCGGCCGCGGGCGGCGGCTGCGGGAGGGCGACCAGCAGGCGGGCGTCCACCCAGGTCGTCCAGCCGTTCGAGCAGAGCACCTGGGCCCAGTCGCCCTGGCCGGCGATCAGCCGCAGCGGGAGCAGCGGATCCAGCCGGGCGGAGGGCCGTGCCGGGTCCGGGGCCGCCCAGGTCGCCATCCCGGTCGGCGGGGCGACGTGGGTGGGGCGGAACGCGAACTCGTCCATGGGCGGCTCTTCCTCCGCCGCGCGAACCCGGCCGCCGGGCGGCCGGACCCCCCGCCGTGCGCGGCACGACAGCACAGGTCGATTTCCACTCTACCGGCGGGTGCCGGGCGCCACCCGGCGCGCTTCCCGCCGCCGGCCCGCTTCCGTGCGCCGTCACTTCCGCACGACGGCGGGCTCGTGGCTACTTCCGCATGACGGAGGGCTCGTGGCGCCGCAGCAGGAACAGCACCAGCAGGCCGTAGACGGCCGAGAGCGCGGGCAGCAGCGCGACGTCCAGCAGCCAGCCGGCCCGCTCGTGGCGGAACAGCGGGTCCGCGGTGAGCGGGGTCGGGAAGGAGAGCGCCCGCAGGTCGACGGTGCGGGCCATCGCCGACAGACCCCAGCGGGACGGCACCAGCCAGGCGATCTGTTCCAGGCCGGGCACGCCGTGCAGCTTGAGCATCAGGCCGCTGAAGACGATCTGCACCACGGAGAGCAGCACCAGCAGCGGCATGGTGGCCTCCTCCTTGGCCACCATCGCCGAGACCACCAGCCCCAGCATCATCGCCGAGAAGGCGAGCAGGCCGACCGCGACGATCAGCTCCGGCAGTTGGGGCATCACCACCCCGCTGGTCACCGCCGGCGGCGCGCCGGGCGGCAGCCTCGGCTCGATCCGCACCCCCGCCAGACCGACGACGGTGAGCACCGCCGCCTGACCGACCGTGATCGCGCCCAGCACCACCACCTTGGAGACCAGGTAGGCCGATCTGGACAGGCCCACCACCCGCTCCCGCCGGTAGATCGCCCGCTCCTTGACCAATTCCCGCACCGAGTTCGCCGAGCCGGTCAGCAGGCCGCCGATGCACAGCGTGAGCAGGCAGTTGACGGCGTTGTCCTGGCTCACCCGGGTGCCCGCGATCACCCGGCACATCAGGCCGATGATGAAGGGCAGCGCGATCATCACGGAGAGGAACAGCCGGTCGGCGGCGAGCACGGCGGTGTACCGGCGCACCAGGGTGCCGAGTTGGGAGAACCAGCCCTGCGGCTTCTCCGGTCCGATCCCCGGCTCGGCCCGTTCGTGGTCCGGCGGGGCGGGTGCGGGCAGCTGCGCCGCGGGCACGGCCTCCGCGGCGACGTAGCGCGCGTACAGCGGGGAGGCCCGGAAGCGCTGCTGCCAGGCGGCGTGGTCCTCGTTCTCGAAGGCCTCGAAGGCCTCCGGCCACTCCTGGAAGCCGAAGAACCCGAGCGCCTCGCCCGGCGGGCCGTAGTACGCGGTGCGGCCGCCTGGGGCCAGCACCAGCAGGCGGTCGCAGACGCTGAGGCTCAGCACGCTGTGCGTCACCACGACGACCGTCCGCCCGTCGTCGGCCAGCCCGCGCAGCATCTGCATCACCGAGCGCTCCATGCCCGGGTCCAGGCCCGAGGTCGGCTCGTCCAGGAACAGCAGCGACGGCTTGGTGAGCAGTTCCAGCGCCACGCTGACCCGCTTGCGCTGGCCTCCGGAGAGGCTGGCGATCACCTGGTCGGCCCGGTTCTCCAGCCCCAGCTCGCGGATCACCTCGAGCACCCGGGCCTGCCGCTCGTGCTCGGCGGTGTCGCCGGGGAAGCGCAGCTCCGCGGCGTAGGACAGGGCGCGGCGGACGGTCAGCTGGGTGTGCAGGATGTCGTCCTGCGGCACCAGGCCGATCCTGCGGCGAAGCTCGGCGTAGTCGCGGTAGAGGTCCCGGCCGTCGTAGAGCACGGTGCCCTGGTCGGCGGGGCGCAGCCCGGTGAGCGCGTTGAGCAGGGTGGACTTGCCCGCGCCGCTCGGTCCGGCCACCGCGAGCAGCGCCTTCTCGCCGAGCGGGAAGCTGACGTCGTCCAGCAGCACCCGGTGGTCGGGGCCGACCCGGACGACCAGGTGCTGGACGTCCAGCGAGATCTCGCCGGTGTCGGTGTACTCGACCAGCCGGCCGTCGGCCAGGCAGAGCGCCGAGTGGCCGATGCCGACGACGTCGGCCGGGCCGACCGGCGCGCGCTTGACCGGCGCGCCGTTGAGATAGGTGCCGTTGTGGCTGTCCAGGTCGACGATCTCCTGGCTGCCGTCCGGCAGTTCGCGCAGTTCGGCGTGGTAGCGGGAGACCACCAGGTCGCCCAGGACGAGGTCGTTGTCCTGGGCGCGGCCGATCCGCACGGTGTGGCCCGGCAGCGGGAGGACGGCGCTCGGGCTGCGGAAGACGGCGGAGGACTGCGGGGCGAGCAGCACGGTGCGATCGCCCGGGCGGGCCGCGGGGCCGGCACCTGGGCCGGCACCGGGGGTTTGCCCGGGAAGCCCGGCGAAGGTGGCGGAGGGGCCGGTGGCCGGATCGCCGAACCGCAGCCGGGTGCCGGGGCCGACGTCCTCGCGGACGATCCGGTGGCCCTGGTCGTACGTGCCGTTGGTGCTGCCGACGTCCTCGAGCAGCCAGTGGCCGTCGTCGGCGCGCAGTACCGCGTGGTGCCAGGAGACCCGGGGGTCGTCCAGGACGATCTCGCTGGTCGGGTCGCGGCCGAGGTGGTAGGCCCGGGTCGGGTCGATGAGCCGGGAGTCGTGGTCGGTGACCAGCACGAGGGGCGGCGCGGTGGGCGCGCCTGAGCGCTCTCCCATGGTGCGTAGTCTATCGCCGCCCGGGGCGAACGGCCTTGTCAGGACGTGGGATTGGACTGGACCACTGCGGAGCTGTGCCGGTGTTCTCGGACCCGCCCCGCGGGCCGGGTGGCGAGCCGATCGCCCGGAGCCGGCCTCTGCCCCCCTCCCCGGGCCGGTCTCCCCGCGTCAGTCACCTGGACGAGCGAGTGCGGGTGATCGCGAGCGGTCTCACCCCGAGGATTCCCCGCGCCGCTCGGCGAGCCCCCACACCGGCTCCCAGGAGCAGGCCGAGGTCGCCCCCGAGGTGAGCCCCCAGGGGCTCGGCACCTCCTCCTCGTCCTCGCCCTCACCGGCCTGCAGCGGCAGTCGGTCGATCACGGCGACCAGCGCGGGCGGCAGCTGCGGTGCCAGACCACGGTGTACCCGGGAGAGGATGTCGCGCCGCACGTCCTCCGGCAGCAGCGGCCTGGTCATCAGCAACGGCCGGGGCCCTCGCGGGCGTTCGGCCGTCGACAACTGCTCCGACCAGGCCCGCCAGTAGTCCGCGTCGTCGGTCTCGCCGAGTTTGAGGTGGTGCAGGTGCAGGCAGTACGCGGCCGTCCCGCTGCCCGAGCCGGCGGCGAACCGCCACCAGAACTCCGCGCCGTCCTCCTTGCCGGTGGCGTACAGCAGCGCGCCGAACACCTCCGCCCCCTCGGGCTGGATCCGGCGCGCGTTGACCAGCAGGTCCAGCCCCCGGGAGGCGCACGGCGCGCCGAGCACCAGGGCGACCACCAGGCCGAGTTCGAAGGAGGCCTGCTCGTGCTCGGAGGGCAGGTGCGCCGGGGCTGCCGTCAGCCGGGCCTGCCGCAGGGCCGCGATCCGCTCGGCGTTGGCGCGTTTCGGCCGGGGCACGCGGAAGACCGCGCGCCCCCCGCCGGTGGTGAACGCCCCGTCCGGGGCCCGGTCCTGGCGGCCGGCAGTCACAGTCCGCCTCCACCGTCCGGCAGTTCGCGCACACCGAGGCGGCGCGCCAGTCGTTCCCGGGCGTGCCGGAGATTGGAGTGCACCGTCGCCACCGGCCGCCCCAGGTAGGCCGCGATCACCTTGGCGTGCAGGCCCAGCAGGTACCGCAGGATCACCACGTCCCGCTGTCGGTCCGGCAGTTCGAGGATCGCCGCGTACAGTCGCACCTCGTCCGCCTCGCTGCGCAGCAGGCCGCTGGCCACCTGCTTGAACGCGCCGATCACGGCGGCGAAGGTGACCGCCTCCACCTCCACCGGCTCCTCGGCGGCGACCCAGTCCGCGACGTGCCGGGTGACCAACCGCCAGGCGTACGCGGCCGGTTCCTCGAATCGCAGCACCTGCGGCCAGCAGCGGGCCAGGTCGGTTTTGACCGCCTCGACCACCAGCGCCGCGTCGCCCCGGCTGCCTATCCGGGTCAACGCGAGGGCGTGCCAGGCCGGTTGGTGCGTCTCGCAGAAGGCGGCGTAGGTCAGGTCCAGGCGCAGACCGGCCTCCACCGTGGCCGGCTGCTCCGGCCACGCCGCGTCGGCGTGGTCCACCGCCGCCCCTCCCCGGTACGCGTGCACGGGGGCACCCCTGTCGGTCGTCATCGAGCCTGCTTTCCGTGGCCGCCGGCTGCTCACCGCGCCACCCGAGGGTCGGGCTGTCTGCGCCCATCCTCATTCCATCAGGCCTGTCACTCCAGGCTGCAAAGTGAATACAGATTGTCATCTCATGCGATATGGCCACGGGTTCGGCAGGGGTTCGGCAGGGGTTCGGCAGGGGGTCGACCAGGGATTCGGCCGTGGGGGGAACGGCTGTTCGCGCCGCCGGAGGAGACGATTGGCCCCCGGCCGTGCTGGGCAGCAATCGGGCGTTGTCCGCCATGCCGAGGGAGCGCGCGATGAGTCTCTACGACGGGGTCGACCTGCGGTTGAACGTGCCGCACTCGGCCCGGATGTACGATTACTACCTCGGCGGCTTCACCAACTTCGCCGCGGACCGCGAGGCCGCCGGCCACGTCCTGGCGGCCGCGCCGTGGGTGCGCCACGCGGCCCGCGCCAACCGCGCCTTCATGCGGCGCTCGACCCGTGTCCTCGCGCAGGCCGGAATCGACCAGTTCCTCGACATCGGCACCGGCATCCCCACCTCGCCCAACCTGCACGAGATCGCCCAGGGCATCGAGCCGCGCGCCCGGGTCGTCTACGCCGACAACGACCCGATCGTCCTGACCCACGCCCAGGCCCTGCTGACCGGCACCCCCGAGGGCCGCACCGCGTACATCGAGGCGGACGTCACCGACCCCGCCGGCCTGCTCGACGCCCCCGGGCTGCGGAACACCATCGACCTCGGCCGCCCGGTCGCGCTCTCCCTCAACGCGCTGCTCCACTTCGTCCCCGACGCCCGCGGCGCGTACGAGCTGGTCGAGCACCTCAAGTCCGTCCTCGCCCCGGGCAGCGCCCTGGTGATGACCCACCTCACCGCGGAGTTCGCCCCCGCTGAGATCGGCCGGGTGATCGGTGTCTACGAGGCGGGCGGCACCGCCCTGCAGGCCCGCGACCGGGCGGAGTTCGCCCGCTTCTTCGACGGCTGGACCCTGCTCGCCCCGGGCGTCGTCCCCACTCCGCAGTGGCGACCCACGCCCGGCGAACCGTCCGTGTCGGCCTCGGACGCCTCCGCGTACGCGGGCGTGGCACTGCGGCCCTGAATCCGTCCGGCGGACGCCCCTCCTGCCTCCCTCCCGCTTCCGCCCTGTTCCCCGGCCGCGGATGAGTTGCTGACGAACCGTTCGGGCGGCCGTCGCGTCCTGTCGATCAAGGGCGCGGCGGAAGCCGCGTGATTCGGACAGAGGGGAACCATGAACGCGAAGCCTTCGGAATCCCGGCACAGCCGCCGCTCCGTCCTGGCCCTCGGCGTGGGCGCCGCGGCCGTCGCGGTCGCGGCGTCGACCGGCGGAACGGCCCACGCCGCAGGTGCGGACGACACCCACCGCTCGCTCACCGAGCTCGAACAGCAGCACTCCGCCCGGCTCGGCGTCTACGGCCGCAACCTCGCCACCGGCCGGACGGTCCGTCACCGGGCGGACGAGCTCTTCCCGATCTGTTCGGTGTTCAAGACCCTCGCCGTCGGCGCGGTGCTGCGGAACCTCGACCGCGACGGCGGGTTCCTCGCCAAGCGCATCCACTACACCGAGGCCGACATCACCCGTGCCAAGGGCTCGCCCGTCACCGGCCTGCCCGAAAACCGGGCCGCCGGCATGACCGTCGGAGAACTCTGCGCAGCCGCCATCGACCACAGCGACAACACCGCCGGCAACCTGCTCCTGCGTGAACTCGGCGGCCCGACCGCCGTCACCCGCTTCTGCCGCTCGATCGGCGACCGGATCACCCGGCTGGACCGCTGGGAGCCCGAACTCAACACCGCCGAGCCGGACCGGATTACCGACACCACCACCCCGCAGGCCATCGCCCGGACCTACCGCCGGCTGGCCCTCGGCCACGCCCTGCCGCCCCGGCAGCGCGAACACCTGCTGACCTGGCTGCGCGGCAACACGACGAGCGTCCGCCGCTTCCGCGCAGGCCTGCCGCAGGACTGGACCCTCGCCGACAAGACCGGCACCGGCAGCTACGGCACCACCAACGACGTCGGCATCGCCTGGACCCCGGCCGGCGACCCGGTGGTCCTGGCCGTCCTGACCACCAAGCCGTCCGATCCGACCGCCCAGATGGACGAACCGCTGGTCGCCAGGACCGCCGCGCTGCTGGCCGCCGCGCTCGGCTGATCCACGCCGCCGTCGCGCCGCCCGCCCGCCCGCCCGTCGGGCGGCGCGACGGCGCACGCGGTCACGGCGTGGGCGGGCCGGCCGACCGACCCCGCCCGCACCGGCCCGCCGTACCCGGCCCCGTCAAGCCGGGTACGGCGGCCCGCCCCACCCGTGCGCCTCCGCCACCCCTGGGCCCAGACTGGTGGTTGACCGATGCTGCCGGCCAGGCTGGGAGAGGCATGCTGCTGGGACTCACCACCGCGTTGGTCGCCACCGTCTGCTTCGGCTTCGGGGCGGTGGCCCAGGCGCGCGGGGCGCGGTCGGCGCCGCGGGCGGACCGGGTGCGGGCGGGGCTGCTGGCCGCGCTGCTGCGGTCCTGGCCGTTCATCCTCGGCACCCTCCTCGACATCCTCGGCTTCGTGCTGAGCATCGTCGCCCTGCGCAGCCTCCCGCTCTTCCTCGTCCAGGCTGTGACCAACGCCAGCCTGGCCGTCACCGCGGTGGCCGCCGTCTGGCTGCTGGGTGCCCGGCTGCGCCGGGGCGACCTCGCCGGCATCCTCGCCGTGGTCGCCGGCCTCACCCTGCTGGCCCTCGGCTCCGGCGAGGAGGGCCGTGAGTACGCCCCGGCGGCCTTCCACTGGGCGCTGCTCGCCACCACCGCCGTGATGCTGCTCGCCACCCTCGTCCTGGCCCGCCGGGGCGGCACCGCGGCGGCGGCCGGGCTCGGGCTGCTGGCGGGAGTGGGCTTCGGGATCACCAGTCTGGCCGTGCGCGTCCTGGACGCTTCCGGCGGCCTGGTCGGCGTTCTCACCGATCCCGCCGCCTACGCGCTGGCCGTCGGCGGGCTCGGCGGCTACCTCGCGTACGCCCTGGCCCTGCAGCGCGGCACGGTGACGGCCGCGACCGCCGCCGGAACGGTGGCCGAGACCTTCGGCCCGGCCCTGGTCGGGGTGCTGTCGCTGGGCGACGCCGCGCGCCCGGGCTACACCTGGTGCGCGTTGACGGGCTTCGCCGTCGCGGTGGGCGGAACGTTCCTGCTCTCCCGTTTCGGCGAACTGGAGGGTGAGTCCGCGGAGCCGGCCACCCGACCGGCGGACGCCGGGACACAGCCGGTCGTACCACCCCGGTAGCCCGGACGGCTCCGCCGTGCGAAGGTGACTTGCCGGACAAAACGGACGGCGGATCGCCTAGGGAGCGGCAGGTACGCAATGGCGGAGGAAGCCCAGACCGGAACCCGACGGCCGGGGTCGACCGGCCGGCCCATCGCGCTGATCACCGGCGCCTCCTCCGGCATCGGACTCGCCACCGCCACCCGCCTGGCCGCCGCCGGCTGGCAGACCCTGCTCTCCGGCACCGACCGCGCCCGCCTCGACGAGCTCGCCGAGCGCACCGGCGGGTGCGCCCTGCCCGAGGACCTCGGCAAACCCGATGGACCCGCCCGCCTCGCCGAGGCCGCGCTCGCCGAGGCCGGCCGGGTGGACGCGCTGATCGCCAGCGCCGGCCTCGGCTGGCGCGGGCCCTTCGCCGAGACGCCCTCCGACACCCTGGACCGGATGATCGAGGTCAACTTCGCCGCCCCGCTGCGGCTGGTCCGCCACCTGCTGCCCGGCATGCTGGAGCGCCGCCACGGCCGGATCGTGCTGCTCGGCTCGATGGCCGGACAGGTCGGCGTGCGCGACGAGTCGGGCTACGCGGCCACCAAGGGCGGGCTGGCGATGTTCGCCGAGAGCCTCTGGTACGAGCTGCGCGGCACCGGGGTCGGCGTGCGCCTGGTGCTGCCCGGGGCGGTGGACACCCCGTTCTTCGACCGGCGCGGCACCCCGTACCAGCGCGCGCGGCCGCGCCCCGTCCCGGCGGAGCGGGTTGCCGAGACCGTGATCGCCACCCTCACCACCGAGCGCGACCGCCTCTACGTCCCGCACTGGCTGGGCTTCCCGGCCCGGGTCCACGGCCTCGCGCCCGGTGTGTTCCGGCGGATGGCCTCCCGCTTCGGATGAGCGCCCGGGCGGCCGCGGTCCTGGCCGCCGCGGCGGGCGCGCAGCTGCTGCACCTCGCCCCGGCGGCGGTCCGCCTCCCCCCGGTGCGCCGCACCGTCGCCTGCCGCACCGCCGGGTACGGCACCGACCCGCGCCACCTCGCGCTGACCTTCGACGACGGACCGGACCCGCGCAGCACTCCGTACGTCCTCGACGCGCTGGACGAACTCGGCGTCCGCGCCACCTTCTTCCTGCTCGGCGCGATGCTGGACCGCGCCCCCGCGCTCGGCCGCGAACTGGTGCTGCGCGGCCACGAGGTCGCCGTGCACGGCTGGCACCACCGGCAGCAGTGGTACCCCGCGCCGGGCCGCGACCTGCGCGAACTGCGCCGCGCCACCGAGGCGGTGACCGGACTGTGCGGCGCCCGCCCGGTCTGGTACCGCCCGCCGTACGGCGTGCTGACCGCCGGCCCGGCCCTGGCCGCCCGCCGTCTCGGCCTGCGCAGCGTGCTGTGGACGGCCTGGGGCCGCGACTGGACGGCCGAGGCCACCGGCGACTCCGTCTACGCCACCGCCCGCCCCGGACTCACCGGCGGAGCGACGCTGCTGCTGCACGACTCCGACTGCACCTCCGCCCCCGGCTCCTGGCGCGCCACCCTCGCCGCCCTCCCGCTCATCGCCGCCCACTGCCACGCCCACGCCCTCACCCTCGGACCGCTGCGGGACCACGCCGTCCCGCCCATTGCCTCCCGCCCGGGCGGCTTGGGACGATCGGTACGCCGCGCCCACCGCAGGGGCGGGCGCGCCGACGACGGGGGAGACGACCATGCCTGACATAACCGGCGGACTGGCCCACGCGATCGCGGCCACCGGCATCGCGGCCGCGGCGCTGACCGGGGTGACGGCGGCCGCCGACGGGAGCGGCCCGTCGGCCGGGGTGAGCGTGAGTGCCCAGGACGGCCCGAAGTACTTCACCACCGCCGCGCGGCCGGACGACGGCGCGCTGGCCGCCCCGGGCACCCAGCGCCCGCAGTAGGGAACCGGGGGCCCGCGGTAGGGAGCGGTAGCGAACCGCTACCCGAGCCCCGCCCGCTCCAGCGCCGCCCCGAAACCCTTGCACCACGCCTCCGGCGTGGCCCCGGCCGACGGCCGGGGCTCCGGCCGTCCCAGCGCGGCGAGCGCGTTGCGGACCACCTCGGCCGGACGGGGGGAGACGACGTCGGCGTGGCCGAGCTCCAGCTCGTGCTGGAGGTTGTCCCGCCCGTGGCCCTGGACGACATCGAGCAGCAGCAGCCGCCGCCCGAGCGCCCGGGCCTCGCTGCAGGTGTCACCGGAGCTGGTGACCACCAGGTCCGCCGCCGCCATCAACGTGGGGATCCGGTCGGTGTAGCCGAACGGGTGCAGCCGGGGCCGCCGGCGCGCGGCCGCCCGCAGCCGCCGTTCCAGCTCCCCGTTGCGCCCCGCCACCGCGAGCACGTGCGGCCCAGCGGCGGCGAGCGAGGCCGCGGTGCGGGCGATCGGCCCGAGGCCCCAGGAGCCGGACATCAGCAGCACGCAGTCCGCGTCCGGCGGCACGCCCAGCTCGGCGCGGGCCCCGGCCCGGTCGGGCGGCCGGTAGAACGGCCGGCGCAGCGGCGCGGGCACCACGAGGATCTCCGCGTCCGGCCGGTAGCGGCGCACCGCGCAGGCGGCGACCTCGGAGGTGACCAGGAACAGGTCGGTACCCTGCTGCACCCAGAGCCGGTGCGGCGTCACGTCCGTGCAGAACACGAAGTGCCGGAAGCCCCGGTCACGCAGTTCGTTGACCGCCGACGTGGCGGTCGCGAACACCGAGACCACCAGCTGGGGGCGCTGCGCGGCGATCAGCTCCCGCAGCGCCGGGACGAGCCGGGCGCGGGCCGCCGCGTCGGCGAGAAGTGCGAGCCGCGCGCCGGGGCGCAGCGCGGAGAAGTGGAAGGCGTCGTAGACCCCGGGCAGGTCGAGCAGGCGGCGGAAGACGGCCTCCCCGACGGCGCCCGAGCGTTGTCCGAGCAGGGCCATCGCGTCCACCGTGCGGGTGGTCCAGCCGCGTTCCCGCAGGGTGTCCGCACAGGCCTGGGCCATCACGTCGTGGCCCTGGCCGAGCGAGCCGGAGACCAGCAGGGCGTGCGGCATCGGGACGGCTCCGGTCAGCCGGCGGCGGGCGTGGCGGCGGAGGTGCGGTACCAGTCGGCGTACCGGCGCACGCCGTCGGCGAAGTTGGTCCGGGGGGACCAGCCGAGCAGCCGCTTCGCCTGGGCGGAGGAGATCCGCCGTCCGGCGTAGTCGGCCTTGCGGCCGTCGATGTGCTCGATGGTGACCGGCCCCAGCAACTGGTCGACGGTGTCGGCGATGTCGCGCACCGAGACGGCCGTCGAACCCTCCAGGGCGAAGGTCTGGTCCTCGGCGGCGGGGGAGAGGGCCCGGACGTGGGCGTCGGCGAGGTCCTCGACGTAGACGAAGTTGCGGCTCTGCCGGCCGTCCCCGGCGATGGTGATCGGCCGTCCGGCCAGCGCCGCCTGCACGAACCGGGCGACCACCAGCTCGTCGCGCATCCTCGGCCCGTAGGGGATGCCGTAGCGCAGGATGGTGAAGTGCTGCCCGTACAGCTCGCGGTAGCTGTGCACGAGCATCTCGGCGGCGAGCTTGGTGGCCACGTAGAGGTGCCCGCTGTGCTCCAGATCGATCGGCACGTGCTCGTCCAACTCCTGTTCGCCGCTGTCGAGTTGATCGTCGGCGAGGGCGGCGCCGTAGACCCACACGGTGCTCGCCAGGACGGTGCGGCTCAGGCCGCTGCGCCGGGCGGCCTCCAGGACGGCCTCGGTGCCGTCGATGTTGACGCGCACGGCCCGGACGGGGTCGGCGCAGACCTGCTCGACGTCGGCCATCGCGGCGAGGTGGTAGACCACCTCGCTGCCGGCCAGCGCGGAGGTCAGCGCCGGAAGGTCGAGGACGTCGATCCGGGCGTGCTCGGCGTCCGGGTTGAGGTACTGGTCGGTGGTGTCGACGGCGAGGACCTCGTGGCCGGCCGCGATCAGGTGGTCCACGACGTGTGAGCCGATGAACCCGCAGCCACCGGTGACGGCAATCCGCACGGTCTTGCTCCCTTCGCTCCGGCTACCCGGCCATCCGCCGGTGCACCGCCGAGACGGCCTCGATCACCAGCTCCGCCTCGTCCTCGGTCATGTCGGAGTGCACCGGCAGGCAGACCTGCCGGGCGCAGACGTCCTCGGCCACCGGCAGGGGGCCGCTCCGGTACGGGGCGAACACCGGCTGCAGGTGCAGCGGCAGGTCGTACACCTCGCCGGACAGCCGCACTCCGTACTCCTCGGCCACCGCCCGCTTGAACTCGGCGCGGTCGACACCGGGCGCCAGCAGTGCCACGTACTTGTAGTAGTTGCCGCGGCAGCCGGGTGGTTCGAGCACCGGCTCCAGCCCGTCCACGGCGGACAGCGCCGCGTCGTAGCGGCGGGCGACGGCGCGGCGGGTCTCGATGAACTCCTTGAGCCGGCGCAGGTGCACCGCGCCGATGGCGGCGTGCGGCTCGCTCATCCGCCAGGAGTAGCCGAGCCGGACGTGGTGGTTGGCGCCGAAGGAGCCCTTGCCCTGGTCGCGGTAGATCCGGGCCTCGTCCCGCAGCTCCGGCGACTCGGTCAGGATCATCCCGCCCTCGCCGCTGGTGGTGACCTTGGTCGGGTAGAAGGAGAAGGCCCCGGCCAGGCCGAAGGTGCCTGCGGCGCGGCCGTCGTGGCTGCTGCCGTGGGCGTGCGCGGCGTCCTCGATCAGCGGGACGCCGCGCTGGTCGCAGAGCGCGCGCAGGGCGTCCACCCGCGGGGTGACCAGCCCGCCGATGTGGACGAGGACGACGGCCGCGGTGTCCGGGGTGAGGGCCGCCGCCAGCGTCTCCGGGGAGAGCGCGAGGGTGGCCGGGTCGACGTCGGCGAAGACCGGGCGGCCGCCCGCGTGCACCACCGCGCCGGCCGTGGCGTAGAAGGTGACGGCGGGGACGACCACGTCGCGGCCCCGGACGTCGACCGTGCGCAGGATCACCTCCAGCGCCGCCGTGCCGCTGCTCATCGCGACGGCGTGCGAGGCGCCGTGCTCGGCGGCGAAGGCCTGCTCGAAGCGCTCGGTCCACGGGCCCAGGGTGAGCGCGCCGGTGGTGAGCATCTCGGTCACCGCGTCGGCCACGGCCGCGCGGTCGTTCTCGTCGAACACGATGCGGGCGGCTGGAACGCCCATGTGGCACCTCCGGCGGCGGGCTGGGGTCAGCACCGATCGGGACGGATCCTCCCGAACCGTACGGAAACGGTCGGGCCAGGCACATCACGCTACTGCGCCCGGACGGCACCGGCCCGTCGTCGCCGCCCGGGCGGGTGACCCGCGTCTACTCCCGCCGCAGACCACCGGCCCGTCCCGGCCGCCTCCGGAAGGAGTTCCGGCTGCTCCCGGCGCAGGGCGCGCGCTCCTCCGTACGGGGGAGGGCCGTACTGCGTCCGCAGTACGCAAACGGCCTGCGCTGAGACGACGACGGAGCGGGGGGCCGCGATCGAGGATTGGTCATGCTGCGTGCGGACCAGGTCCGCCCGGGTGCCGGGGGTTTCCTCGGCAAGGGGGGCTGACCCGAAGGAGCTGCTCGCCGCGGTGCGGACCGCCCGCGAGCGCGAGGTGATGTCCATGGCTACCACCGGGCTCACCAACGAGAAGATCGCCGAGCGGATGTTCGTCAGCCCTTTCACCGTCCGCACCCATGTGCACCGGGCGATGGCCAAGCTCGACGCCCGCGACCGGGCCCCACTGGTCGCCATCGCCTACCAGGCCGGGCCGCCCGGCCGCCCGGCCTGGCGGCCACTCGGCCCGCACGCCGGCGAACGGCCGGACTCACCGACTGAAGGACCGTCAAAGTACGGACCGGTCAGGCGTCCCAGGGTTCGGCCTGTTCGAAACGGCCTCCGAACTGATGTGTCAGCGAGTAGTCTGCCGGTGACTCAGAATGAGGAGGATGTTCGTGGAAACCAAGGACACGGCCGGCGAGGTGCGGATTCTCCAGCCGTTGCCCGGGCGTACGGAGGACGGGGCGCAGGCGTTCGAGCTGCGGCTCGCGCGACTGCTCCTCCTGCTGGGAGTCGAGGCCGCGCCGGGTTCGGACTACCCGGGCGTGGCCCGGTGGGAGGTCCACAAGGCGCTCGCCGGGCGCTCCGAGCTGCCCGAGGAGTACTTCGAGGCGCTGATGGAGGCGGCGGTCCACGACCCCAACCCGAGCTTCAACCGCCGCTTCGTGGAGCCCGCCATGGTGGCCTTCGGCCAGCGCCGGGTCCGTCAGGCCCTGCTCGAGTACCTGCGGACGGGCACCGACCCGGAGCGCGCCGGTGCCGCCCGCGCCTGGTACTGGACGGCCCTGTCGGTCACCGGCGGCCGCAACGCGACCGCGGACGAGGGCGCGACCGTCCGGGACGCCTGGAACGCCGCCGCGCTGCGGGAATTCGTCACCAACGAGGACCTCGACGTCCGCCGCTGCATCCTTCCCGGGCTGCCGCTGGTGGCGCGGGCCTACCCGACGGAGCTGCACCCCCTGGTCGAGACGGCCGTCTCGATCGCCCGGTCACACCCCGACGAGTACATCCGGCACCGCGCCGAGATCCAGACCGGCCTGTGAGCTGACGGCCCGACCTCAACCCACCCGGTCCGCCTGGCCCCGCCTGCCCCGCCCCGCCCCGTCCGGACTCCGGCGGGGCGGGGCCCGGACGGGGGTGAGGTCCCCGCCGCCCTCCACCGGCCCGGCCGACCGCCGCCCCGAGGTGCGGGTGACCCCGGATGTCCCTTTCGCCGCGCCACCGGGCCCGTCCCGGCGCAGGATGGAAGCTCCCGGCTGTGAAGCCGGCGGTAGTCGCGACACGGGAGGTTCGAGGCCGTGGGGATCGCTATGGCAGACATCCGAGAGTGGCGCGGCCACCACGTGGTCGACGAGAAGGGCCACCGCATCGGCACGCTGGAATCGGTCTACGTCGAGACGTCCACCGACGAGCCGTTCTTCGCCACCGTGACGGTCGGGGTGATGGGCCGCCGTCGCCTGGCCTTCGTCCCGTTGGAGGGAGCGGTGGCCGGCCCGGACTACCTGCGGGTGGCGTACCCGAAGAACAAGGTCAGGCAGGCCCCCGCGATCGGCACCGACGACATCCTGCCGGCCACCGACGAGCCCGAGGTCTTCGCCTACTACGAAGTGCCGTACGCGCCCGGTACCGCGGGCGAGCGCCGCCTGGCCCGCCGCTGAGCCCGCCCAGCAGCGAGCGACCACCCGGCCGCGCCGGCGCTCGACCCGGCGCCTGACCTGGCCTCGGCCCGGCGCCTGACCCGGCCTCGGCCCGGCGCCGGGCCGGTCCTGAACCAGGGCAAAACCGACAGACCCCGAAGGGCCGCGACGAATCGTCCGTCGCGGCCCTTCCGCACGTGCCGGTGTCCTGACGGCGGCTCCGCCACGGTGTTCCCGTACCGCCCGATGCTCCGTCACGCGGCGTTCACGTCCCGGTCGCTGGTCTTCGGATGAATGAGGGCCGCCCCAGTTGTACAGCCAACTACGGGGCATTCTCCCTCCCAGCCTCCGTGACCAGCCGCGCGCGGCCCCGGAATCCGTCCCCCGGCGGACCGGGCCCCGGCGGCGGACAGGACAACCGTGGCCGCAGGCAGCGCCCTGACCCTGACCTCATCCAGCAGCCCCGCCGAAGGCGACCGGCTCAGTTTCCACTGGACCACCGACGCCCCCGACGCCAAGAACTGGGTCGGCATCTACGACGGCAGCCGCCGGCCCGGCACCGGCTCCTCGCTGCTGTGGAAGTACACCCCCGGCACCTCCGGCGACGTCCAGCTCGACACCTCCGCGCTGACCGGCGGCCCGTACACCGCCTACCTGCTCGCCAAGGACGGTTACGGCATCCTGGCCCAGACCGCCCCGTTCAGCTTCCACCCCAAGCCTGCGGTCGTCCGCCCGCACGCGGCCGTCGACTCCTTCACCGCCACCCCCGTCGCCCCGGGTGCGGCCGTGCGGATCAAGCTGGGCGGCCTCTGGTCCCGCCCGGTCGGCAACGCCCCGGGCTCCGCGAGCTACCGCAAGGTCGGCGGCGCGGCCTGGGCGTCCGTCGCCGCCGACGGCACGCTCACCGGCACCGCCCCCGCCACCCCGGGCAGGAACCCCGAGGTGGTCGTGGTCGGCGTCAAGGACAGCACCGGCGCCACCGACACCCTCACCGTCCTCGTCCCCGTCGCGGACCCGGCCGCCCCGCCCCGGCTCAAGGCCGCCAGCTGGAACCTGCACGACGCGGGCGCCGCCTACGGCGACGCGCTGGAGAAGCAGCTGCGCGTCGTGCTCGCCCAGGGCCTGGACGTGATCGCGCTGCAGGAGACGGCCGGCGAGCGGGCCAGGACGCTGGCCGACGCGCTCGGCTGGTACGCCCACCAGAGCCCTGGCAGCGTCGGCATCCTCAGCCGCTACCCGCTGACCGACCTCACCCCGGCCACCGCCGACCTGCCCGCCGTCGCCGCCACCGTCCAGCTGCCCGGCGGCCGCAACCTCCGCTTCTGGGCCGCGCACCTCGACGAGACGGGCTACGGGCCGTACGCCGTGCAGGACGGCGGCACCGCCGCCCAGGTCGTGGCCGCCGAGAACGCCTCGGCGCGCCTGAAGCAGGCCAAGGCGATGGCCGACGCGGTGCGCGCGGACCTGGCCCGGCACCTTCCGGTGGTGGTGGGCGGCGCGCTCTCCTCGCCCTCCCACCTGGACTGGACGGCCGCCACCGCCGCCGCGCACAACGGCCTCGGCGCCCTCAACTGGCCGGTCACCGCGGCCCTGCAGGCCGCCGGGCTGACGGACAGCTTCCGCGAGGAGAACCGCGATCCGGTCAAGCACCCCGGCAGCACCTGGTCGCCCACCCGCAAGCGGCGCGGTGACCGGCCCGAGCCGCAGGACCGCATCGACTACGTCCAGTACGCCGGCCCGCTGAAGCTGGTCGAGGCGCACACCCTGGTCGCCGACTGGCCGCAGGCCGAGCCGAACTCCGCGGCCAACGAGTGGCCCTCCGACACCGCCGCCGCCGTCGCCACCTTCCAGCTCTGAGAGGCCAGTTCGTGATGCCCGAGCTCTCCCGCCGCACCTTCGTCGGCGCCACCGCGGCCGTCGGCGCCACCGCCCTGACCGGCCTGTCCGCCGGCCAGGCCGCGGCCGCCCCCGCCGACCGCACCGCCCTCACCGGGACCATCAAGGACGTCAAGCACGTCGTCGTCCTGATGCAGGAGAACCGCAGCTTCGACCACTACTTCGGCACGCTGAGCGGCGTACGCGGCTTCGGTGACAAGCAGGCGCTCCAGTTCCCGGACGGCACCGACGTGTTCCGCCAGCCCGACAGCCGCCGCAGCGACGGCGGGGTGATGCTGCCGTACCGGATGGACACCGCCAAGTACAACGCGCAGAACGCCGGCGGCCTCGCCCACGACTGGGCGACCGGCCACCAGGCCATCAACAACGGCGCGATGAACAAGTGGATCGCCGCCAAGGGCGAGCGCACCATGGGCTACTTCACCCGGGACGACATCCCCTACCAGTACGCCCTGGCCGACGCGTTCACCCTCTGCGACGCCTACTTCACCTCGCTGGCCGGCCCCACCGACCCCAACCGGCTCTACCTGTGGACCGGCACCGCCGGCCCCGGCCGCGACGGCACCACCGGCCCCTGGATCGACAACACCCCGGTCACCGACAACCCCGTCGCCGACTGGACCACCTACGCCGAGCGCCTGGAGGCGGCCGGCGTCAGCTGGCGGGTCTACCACAACCCGAGCAAGGACGACCGCACCGGCGACTACGACGACAACGCCCTCTCCTACTTCAAGCAGTTCCACGCCTTCCCGCACGACGACCCGCGGTACGTCAACGCGATGACCAAGTTCGACCCGAGCGACTTCGACCGCCACTGCAAGGACGGCACCCTGCCGACCGTCTCGTGGCTGGTCGCGCCCTACCTGTTCTCCGAGCACCCGGAAGCCGGTCCGGCCTACGGCGCGCACTGGGTCGACCAGGCGCTGCAGTCGCTGATGGCCAACCCGGAGGTCTGGCAGCACACCGTCTTCCTGGTCATGTACGACGAGAACGACGGCTACTTCGACCACATGGTCCCGCCCACCCCCGAGCCGGGCACCCCCGAGGAGTTCGCCCAGGGGCGCGCCATCGGCCTCGGCAACCGCGTGCCGCTCTGGGTGGTCTCCCCCTGGTCGCGCGGCGGTTGGGTCGACTCCCAGGTGTTCGACCACACTTCGGTGCTGCGCTTCATGGAGCTGGTCACCGGTGTCGCCGAGCCCAACATCTCGGCCTGGCGGCGGGCCGTCTGCGGCGACCTCACCAGCTGCTTCGACTTCGCGGCGCCGGACCACTCGCTGCCCAGGCTGCCGGACACCAACGCCCTGATGGCCAAGGCCGACGCGGGCGCCAAGCTGCCCGGTGTCGCCCTCCCTGCCGTCGGCACCCAGTCGATGCCCGTCCAGGAGCGCGGCGAGCGCCCGCACCGCCCGCTGCCCTACCAGCCGTGGGCCGACGTCTCGGTGGACCGGGTGACCGGAAAGGTCACCTGCGTCATGAGCAACGACGGCTCGGTGGCCTTCCCGTACACCGTCTACCCGAACATCCTGCTCCCGTTCGCGGGCACCCCGTACACCGTCGCCCCCGGCGCCTGTGCCACGTACGTCTGGGACGCGGCCGCCACCAATGGCCGTTACGACTTCACCGTGCACGGCCCGGACGGCTTCGTGCGCCGCTTCGCCGGCACGGTGGTGCGGGACGGACAGGACGGGCAGAACGACGTCTGCGTCCCGATCGTCACCGCCGACCTGCACGCCGACCTGAAGCTGACCCTCCGGGTGGCCAACGACGGCATGACCGACGTGGGCTTCACCGCCGCGCCCAACGACTTCGCGGGCACCGCGCGCACCGTCTGGGTCAAGCCCGGCCAGCAGGTCGACCTGGCCTGGCCGCTGGACGCGCAGGGCCGCTACGACGTCGTCGTCACCGCCCACACCGGCGGGCGCTTCGTGCAGCGCTACGCGGGCTGGGCGCACTGACCCAGGACCCGGCCGGCCCGGTCGGCGCGGCCGGGGGCGCCGATCCGGTGACCCCCGGCCGTGGCTGGCCCGCCGTGACGGAGCCCGCCGTTACCGTCGGGCGCATGCAGAAAATCACCACCTTCCTCTGGTTCGACGACCAGGCCGAAGAGGCCGCCGTCTTCTACACCTCGCTGTTCCCCGACTCCCGGATCACCAGGGTCACCCGCTACGGCGAGGCCGGCCCCGGCGCGGCCGGTTCGGTGATGACCGTCGACTTCGAACTCGCCGGCCGCGAGTACACGGCCCTCAACGGCGGCCCCGAGTTCACGTTCACCGAGGCCGTCTCGCTCCAGGTGGAGTGCGAGGACCAGCAGGAGGTCGACGAACTCTGGGCCAAGCTCACCGCCGACGGCGGCCAGGAGGGTCCGTGCGGCTGGCTCAAGGACCGCTACGGCCTCTCCTGGCAGATCACCCCGCGCATCCTGCTCGACCTGATCGCCGACACCGACCGGGCCAAGGCCGACCGCGTGATGGCGACCATGCTGCGGATGGGGAAGATCGAGATCGAGCCGCTGCTCGACGCGGCCGAGGGCTGACGCCGTGACCGCCTTCGCGCACCGCGGCATCGTCTACCTGCGCGCCGATCCCGAACGCGTCTGGCACGCGCTCACCAACGCCGACGAGTCCGGCCTCTACTGGGGCCACCGCAACGTCTCCACCTGGCTGCCCGGCGCGCCCTGGGAGCACCAGCGCGCCGACGACTCCGGCATCGCCGACGTGATCGGCATCGTCGAGGTCGCCGAGCGACCGCGCCACCTGGTCACCAGCTGGGCAGGGCCGGAGGAGCGCCGACCGGGTGGGCCGTCGAGGGTCAGCTTCCAGCTCGAGCGCTGGCAGGACCTCACCCGGCTCACCGTCACCCATGAGAACCTCGCGGACGAGACGGAGCGGGCGGACGCCGAACGGGGCTGGGCGGCGGTGCTGTCCAACCTCAAGACCTACCTGGAGACCGGCCACCCGCTGCCGCAGCAGCCCTGGCTGATGCCCTGACGCCCTAATCCCCTACTGCCGTGCCGGCGCGCGGGCGGGATCAGCGCCCGGCCGTCGCCGCCGGGCGCTCCGCCGCCCCGGGCGCCCGGCGGCCGGGCCCCCGCTCCCCCCGGACGAAGCGGCGCAGCCCGGCGAGCCGGGAGAACCGCTCCCGGTTCGCCACCGACGCCCGGTCGAGCTCCTCCATCAGCCGCCGGCTGCGGTGCTCCAGGTCCAGTTCGTCCAGGATCCGGTCCACCTCGGCCAGCATCGAGCCGTGCAGCTGCCAGGCCTCCGGGTGCTCCTGCACCTGGCGCAGCAGCAGCTGGGCGACGTTCTCCCGGCACGACCAGGCCGCGGCCAGTTCGGCGGTCAGCCGCTCCTCGGCCTCCTCGGCGTTGCGGCTGACCTGGGTGGTGATCAGCACCGCGAAGCCGACCATGGCGCCGCCGACGTGTTCCAGCAGCTCCTCCAGCGCGACCGCGACCTCCGGCGAGAAGAGCCGTTCCCCGGGCCCGCGCCGTTTGGCGAGGTCGGTGAGCGAGCGGGCCAGCACCCGGATCACCACCACACAGATCTCCAGCGTGTCCAGCCCGGTGCGCAGCACCAGCCGGGAGAGCAGGCCCTCACTGATCCGGGGGTTGAACCGCAGGCTGTCCTCGGCCTGGCGCAGCGCCGCGTCGACTTCGGCGATCGCGTGGTCGAGCCGGCGGGCCTCGTGAAGCCGCTCGGCGGCCCGGGACACCGGGATGGGGCGGCCCAGCTCCTCGGCGATGTCCACGAGCAGGTGCCGGGCCCGGCGGGCGAGGTCCTCGATCGACTCGCCGGCGGTGTCCACCCAGACCGGCGGGGCGAAGAGCAGGTTGAACAGCAGGCCGACGGCCGCGCCGATCATCGTCTCGAGCACCCGGTCCCAGGCCTGGGAGGCCAGCTTGGTCACGCCCAGGATCAGCATCGCGCTGATCGCCACCTCCTGGACGAACTCCTCGACCCGGACGAACCGGCCGATCACCAGGGAGGCGAGGATGATCATCCCGAGGCTCCACCAGGAGAGCCCGACCACGGCGCTGAAGCCGATCGCGATCAGGACGCCGACCACCACCGAGTTGACCCGGCGGATGCTGGTCTTGAGCGTCGAGTAGACGGTGACCTGGACCACCAGCAGGGCGGTCAGCGGCGCCGTCAGCGGCGCGGGCTCGCTGCTGAGCCGGGTCGCCACCGCGTAGGCGAGGGTGGCGGCCACCGTCGCCCGCACGGTCTGCACGACGAAGGGCTCTCGGGCGGCACGGCGGGCCAGGGTCGTGAAGGACTCCGGGGAAAAGACCATGACGGCCTTCTTTCCCCGCAGTCGCGGCTGACACCGCCACCCGGCCGGGTTGCTACCCGAATGACCACGTCGGAGGGGCCGGCTGCGCCGCGCGCGGCGGTCCCGTGCGGTCCCGCGCGGTGGTCCCGTGCGGCGGTCCCGCGCGCAGCCGCAGGGGGCGTCAGTCCAGCCCGGCGGGTTCGCCGTCGCGGTTGAAGCGCAGCTTCCACGGCGCCAGCGCGGACTCGACCTGCACCCCGATGCTCATCTTGGAGGCGCCCACGATCCGCTCCTCGAAGCGGATCGGCACCTCGCTGATGGTCAGCCCGCGCTGGATCACCCGGTAGTTCATCTCGACCTGGAACGAGTAGCCGTTGCTCTGGACGGTCGGCAGGTCGATGGCCCGCAGGGTGCTGGCCCGCCAGGCCTTGAACCCGGCGGTGGCGTCCCGCACGCCCAGGCCGAGGATCGTGTTGACGTAGAAGTTGGCCCAGGCGGAGAGCGCCTTGCGGTGCCAGGGCCACTCCGCGGCGGTCGAGCCGCCGGGAACGTAGCGGGAGCCGAGCACCACGGCGGTGTCGTCGGCGAGCAGGGCCCGCACCATCGCCGGTATCGCGGAGGCCGGGTGCGAGAGGTCGGCGTCCATCTGGACCACGACGTCGGCGCCCTCGTCCAGGGCGCGCGCCATGCCGGCCAGGTAGGCGCGGCCGAGGCCGTCCTTCTCGGTGCGGTGCAGGACGCCGACGGTGCCGCCGGAGTCGGCGGCGAGCTTGTCGGCGATCTCGCCGGTGCCGTCGGGGGAGTTGTCGTCGACCACCAGCAGGTGCAGGTTCGGCACCGGGAGTTCCGCGAGGAGCCCGGCGAGGACCGGAAGGTTCTCCCGCTCGTTGTACGTGGGGACGACGACAACGACCTTCGGGGAGGCCTCGACCATGTTCTGTTTCCCTCGTGCCCTTGCCGGCCGGCATCCGCGCCACACCGGTCGGTTTGTCCTGGACGGCTCTGCTCGTCTGCTCGTCGGCTCTTGACGAGACCGTGCGAGTGTAACCGGGGCGCGGGCCCGCGTCCGCCCCGGCACGGGCCTCCGGTGGCTGACCCGGCGTCAGCTGGGGGTCTGCCGCTCAGGCCGGGCCGTAGACGGCGGCGAGGTTGTCCTGGGCCGGGTGGGTGCGACCGGCCGGGCCGGCGGCGAAGGCGCGCAGGACGTTCTCCGTGACCTTGCGGACCAGGTCCCCGGCGGTGGAGTCGATGCCGTGGACGGCCTGGCCGCCGGCGGCGCCGTGCGCGTCGAGGGCCTCCACCCAGCGCATCGTCCCGCTGGCGAAGACCCCGGCGCCGCTCGGCACGGTGTAGTAGGCGGTGTCGGAGTGGGACCGGCGGCCTTCGCAGACCACGGGGGAGTGGGCGATGACCTCGATCGGTCGTGGTGTCGGGAAGCCGGTGTCCACCCGGTCGTACTCGACGCCGACCAGGTGCGGGAAGGACGCCCCGGCCGCGACGCCCGTCCCCTCGAACGCCCAGTGCCCGGGCGAGGTGACCACGTACGGGGCGTCCACCGGGTAGCCGTCGTAGATCACGCCGAGCATCGAGCTCTCCGGGTCGGCGCCCGGGCCGACCCGGAAGTCGGTGGTCGCCGGGGCGCCGGCCTGGTGGCCCGGGTCCTGCGCCCACGCGTCCTTGTAGCAGACCACCGTACGGTCCGGGCCCAGGGCGGTGGGCTCGAAGCGAACCCGGCGGAAGCAGCAGTTGGCGCCGAGGATCGCCAGGTTGGTCCCGGCGTCGCGGGCCGCCACCACGTTGGCGCGCTGCTCGGGCGACCAGTACTCGTCGTGGCCGAGCGAGAGGACGGCGTGGGCGCCGTGCAGCAGCCCGGGATCGCGGGCCACGTCGATCCCGGTGGTGTACGCGAGCGGCAGGCCGAGCCGCTCCACCAGGGCGACCAGCGGCGCCTCGTAGACCAGGAACAGCCCGGCGCCGTGGTCGTAGTCGTACGGGCGGTCGAAGACGACCCGCAGCGAGCGGCTGGCCAGGGTGCCGGACGGGCCGTTGTAGAGGCTGTAGCCGCCCCACTCGTTGTAGGCCTGCCAGGTCGCCGGGGCGCTCATGACCACGGTCCTGCCGGCGGTGCTCGCCGAGCGGACGGTGAGCGGGACGTAGCGGTGGCCGGGGCCGCCCTCGGCGTCCAGGCGCAGCAGGTAGGCGCCCTCGGGCCAGCCGGAGGTGTCCACGGTGACGGTGCGCTGCCAGTCGGTCAGCACGGTACGGGTGCCCTGGTCGACGTGGGGCGCGGCCTGTTTGCCGCCGGGGACGTGCTCGCGGCGCCAGACCAGGCGGGCGCGGGCGCCGCCGTACCAGCCCATCCGGTACGCGGACACGGTGAAGGCGGACGCGGTGGTGGAGACGTGCAGGCCGAAGGGCTCTCCGGGCAGCACGCTGACCCGGTCGGCGAAGCCCTCGATGGCGTCGGCCGGTCCGGGGTCGGTGATCTCCCAGTCGGCGTCGCCGGGCCGGGACTGCTCGCTCTCGACGCCGACGTGCCGGTCGGTGGTGGGCGCACCCTCGCGGGGGGCGCCCTGGGCGTCGGGTGTGGGGTGCGGTCCCACGTCCGGGTGACGGGTGCCGCAGGAGGTGGCGGCGGCCGCCAGCAGACCCAGGCCCAGAATCCCCCGTCGACTCGGTTCCGCCACCGCGGCCTCCCTGTTGTCCGTCGCTGTTCGTCGCTGTCCGTCGCTGACTGCCGCTTGCCGCCGTCCACCGCCGGCCGTCGCCGTCCGGCGTGACCTCCGGCGCGCGTCGACCGCGCCGAGGGCGTCAACCTGATGCGTCAACTTCGTGGGTCAACGCGGTGCGTCAACGTCCCGCGTCAAGGCGCGCGGACATCCTCGCCCGTTCCCGGTGATTCATGCCGACCGCCGCGCCGGATCCGCGGCCACGGCCCGGGACCGGCCGTCACCCGGCAGGGCCGTCCGGGCGGACCCTGGTGTGTCGGCCCGCACGATGGCCGGGCGGTGCTGATCCGGTCATCTAGCCTGACCGGGCCCGCCGTCCGGCGGCCGCCAGGGGGGCCGGAGCCGCACGCGGCCGGCCGACGTCATGGACAGGGGTGTACGTGGTTTCGTCGGGTTCGGCCGGACCGGTGGCGGCTCCGTCGACGTGGGGTGCCAGGTTCCGGGCGTGGATGCTGGAAGGCCTGTCCGACATGGCCAAGCAGCACCCCGGCCCGCACGCCGAGGCGCCGCACGAGAAGGGCCAGCGCTGGTGGCGGGTCATGTGCCTGACCGGCCTCGACTACTTCTCCACGCTCGGCTACCAGCCCGGCATCGCCGCCCTCGCGGCCGGACTGGTCTCGCCGCTGGCGACCATCGTGCTGGTGATCGTCACCCTGCTGGGCGCGCTGCCGGTCTACCGGCGGGTGGCCCAGGAGAGCCCGCACGGGCAGGGCTCGATCGCGATGCTGGAGCGACTGCTGTCCTTCTGGCAGGGCAAGCTGTTCGTGCTCACCCTGCTGGGCTTCGCCGCCACCGACTTCATGATCACCATCACCCTGTCGGCCGCCGACGCCACCGCACACCTGGTGGAGAACCCGCACCTGCACAGCGCGCTCACCGGCAAGCAGGTGCTGATCACGCTGGTCCTGGTCGCGCTGCTCGGCGCCGTCTTCCTCAAGGGCTTCGGCGAGGCCATCGGTCTGGCCGTCTTCCTGGTCGGGATCTACCTGACGCTCAACGTCGTCGTGGTCGCCAACGGGCTCTGGCACGTGCTCAAGGCCCCGCACCTGTTCAGTGACTGGACGGACGCGCTCGTCACCCAGCACGGCAACGTGTTCGCGATGATCGGCGTCGCACTGATCGTCTTCCCGAAACTGGCGCTGGGCCTGTCCGGCTTCGAGACCGGCGTCGCCGTGATGCCGCACATCGAGGGTGACCCGGACGACACCGAGGAGAAGCCCACCGGCCGCATCCGGGGCGCGCGCAAACTGCTCACCACCGCCGCCGCGATCATGAGCTGCTTCCTGATCACCACCAGCTTCATCACCACGCTGCTCATCCCGGCCGACGCCTTCAAGAAGGGCGGCGAGGCCAACGGGCGGGCGCTCGCCTACCTCGCCCACGAGAACCTCGGCAGCGCCTTCGGCAGCGTCTACGACCTCTCCACCATCGCCATCCTCTGGTTCGCGGGAGCCTCCGCGATGGCCGGGCTGCTCAACCTGATGCCGCGCTACCTGCCCCGGTACGGCATGGCACCGCACTGGGCCCGGGCGGTGCGACCGACCGTCATCGTGCTCACCCTGATCGCCTTCCTGGTCACCTGGATCTTCGACGCCAACGTGGACGCCCAGGGCAGTGCGTACGCGACGGGCGTGCTGGTGCTGATCTCCTCGGCGGCGATCGCCGTCACCATCGCCGCCCACAAGGCCGGTCAGCGCCACTGGACGGCCGGCTTCGCGGTGATCGCCGCGGTGTTCGTCTACACCACGGCCGTGAACATCGCCGAGCGGCCGGACGGCGTCAAGATCGGCGCCTGCTTCATCGCGGGCATCATGCTGGTGTCCTTCCTGTCCCGGCTCAAGCGCGCCTTCGAACTGCGTGTCACCGACGTGGTGCTGGACGACGTCGCCGAACGGTTCGTCCGGGACTACCTGCACCGCCCGCTGCGGCTGATCGCCAACGAGCCGAACAGCCGGGACCTCGCCGAGTACCGCGACAAGCTTCACCAGATCCGCCGGGACAACGACATCCCGGCCGAGGACGACCTGGTCTTCGTCGAGGTCACCGTGCTCGACCCGTCCGACTTCGAGGCCGAACTGACGGTGCGCGGCGAGGTGCTGCACGACCGCTACCGGGTGCTGGCGCTGCAGAGCTCCAGCGTGCCCAACGCGCTGGCCGCCCTGCTGCTGCAGGTCCGCGACCTCACCGGGCAGCAGCCGCACATCTACTTCGAGTGGACGGAGGGCAACCCCTTCGCCCAGTTCCTGCGGTTCTTCCTGTTCGGCCAGGGCGAGATCGCGCCGGTCACCCGCGAGGTCCTCCGCGAGGCCGAGCCCGACCGCACCCGTCGACCCGCCGTGCACGTGGGCTGAGGGCGCGGTCCGGCTGGTCCGGCGAGTCGAGCCGGATCAGCGGGGCAGCCGGTCCAGCCGGTTCAGCGGGGCGGGCGGGACCTGCTCCAGGCGGGGGCCACGATGGCCACCAGGGCCACGGCGAACGCGAGCTGGAGGATGTGGCGGATCCAGTCGATGCCCGAGGTGTGGCGGACGCCGAGCCACCCCGAGACGGCGTTGCCGAGCCAGGCCCCGCCCGCGCCGAGCAGCATGGTCAGCCACCAGGGGATCGACTGGGGCCCGCGCAGGATCAGTTTGGCGAGCACGCCGAGCACGAAGCCGATGAGCAGAATCCACAGGAGCTGGAACATCGCGGTCCCTTCCGGGCGTCGCCGGCTGCCACCGGCATGCCTGATCGCCGAAGACACGGTTCGTCCCATGATCACCCGGTTCGACCGAACGGGCACCTCGACGGGGAAAGCCGCAGGTGGCGGGCCACGCGCTCAGGGCTCCCGGACGTCCGCGACGGCCCCGCGGACGTCCGGGTGGGGGTCCTCGGCGAGGCCGTCCAGCAACTCGGCGACGCCCGGGGTGGACCAGCCGTGCAGGGCACGACCACCTCCCAGCCGCGCGGGTCCGCGAGCGCGGCGGTCCGGCCGACCGCCTCGGCCGCCGACAGCCCCTGCTGGGCGCCCTCGGGAACGACCCGGTAGTGCCCGACGAGTACCATCTGGGCGTCGTCCAGCCGGATGTGCACGGCGACCAGCGATCCTCGGCCCGAACCGGGCCAACTCGCGCAGCCACTGGTGGGTGAGCGGGTACGAGGGCAGCACCGGGAAGCAGTACACCCCGCAAACGCCGCCCTGGCCCCGGCTGTCGGCCCGGAGGCCGGCGCGGCGGATGCGCGGAGCGTTCGCCGCGGCGGTCCGGTGCACGAACATCGCCATGGGCCCGGATGCCAGCCGTGCCGCGGGGCGCCGATCGAGCGGTTATCGGGCCCGGTGCCCCTCGCTGCGGCGGCTGATCAGGGCGGCCAGGCCGTCCAGGATGCGGTCCAGGCCGAAGTCCAGGGCCTGGTCGTGCCCGCCCGGCTCGGCCATGGCGGCGGCCAGTGCGGGGTAGCGGTCGGCGTGGCGGTGCACCACGGTGCCGAGGGCGGCGAGGAGTTCGGCCTCGGGGGAGCCGTTCGGGCCGGTGGCGCGGACCTGTTCGGCGATGCCGCGCACGTGCCCGGCGAGCAGGACGGCGGCGTCCATCCGTTCGGCGCCGGTCAGACCGTGGCCGTCGAGGGCGGCCACCACCCGCTCCAGCCAGGTGAGTTCCTTCGGGCCGGGCACCCGGGGGCCGACGGTGGCGTCCAGCAGCCAGGGGTGTCGGCTGAACGTTGTGGCCAAGTGGTGGGCCCAAGCGGTGAGTTCTTCCCGCCAGTGGGCCCCCTCGGCGGGGGCTGGAGGTTCGTCGATGGCCGACTCGACCATCAGGGCGATGAGTTCGGCCTTGCCGGGGACGTAGCGGTAGAGCGACATCTTGGTGAAGTCGAGCAGTCCGGCCACCTTCTGCATGGAGACGGCACCCAGCCCCTCCGTGTCCGCCACCTCGACGCCCGCCGCGGCGATCCGCTCCAGGCTGAGGGCCGGCTTGGGCCCCCGAGTGGGCTTGGCCGGCGGGTCCCAGAGCAGTCGCACCGTGTCCTTCGCCGCCTCGCCCATCCATCCGCTCCCGTCCAAGGGGTTGCCCGTCCGTGCCAACTGTGTCTACCGTACACAGCAACGAACAGTGTCCGCCAGACACAGTTCTCTGATCCTCGGACGGGGTGGTTTCCATGAGTGGCCTGCTCAACGACGCCGACAGCGGTCTCCGGCGCGGTGTTCCGCGCGGTTCCCGGCGCACCAGGGTGCTGATTTCGGGCGCGAGCATCGCCGGTCCGGCGCTCGCCCACTGGCTGGGCCGGTACGGCTTCGAGGTGACCGTGGTGGAACTCGCCCCGGCGCTGCGCGGCGGCGGGCAGAACGTCGACTTCCGGGGCCGCACCCACCTGACCGTGCTGGAGCGGATGGGCGTCCTGGAGGAGCTGCGCGCGCTCGGCACCGGCGGCAGCCCGATGACCTTCGTGGACCAGCGGGGGCGCCAGCTGCTGCACCTGCCCGCGGAGTTCGCCGGCGGCGAGGTCGAGGTCCCGCGCGGCGAGCTGGCCCGACTGCTGCACCGGCACAGCAGCGCCGGCGCCGAGTACGTCTTCGGCGACTCGGTCACGGCCCTGGAGGAGACGGCGGAGGGCGTCCGGGTCGCCTTCCGGCACGGCGCGCCGCGCGAGTTCGACCTGGTGATCGGGGCCGACGGCCTGCACTCCAACGTCCGGCGGCTCGCCTTCGGTCCCGAGCGACGCTTCGTCCGTCACCTCGGCTACTACGCGGCCACCTGGCAGCTGCCGAACGACGCGGGCCTGCCGGTCGGCGGGGTCGGCCTCAACGTGCCGGGCCGCCTGATGTCCGTCGGCGCGGACCACCGGGACCCGACGCGGGCGGGCGCCTTCTGCCTGTTCGCCTCGCCCGAGCTGCCCTACGACCGCCATGATCCGGAGCAGCAGAAGGCACTGGTCCGGAGCGCCTTCGCCGGCCTCGGCTGGCGGGTGCCGGAGCTGCTGAAGAGCCTGGACGCCGCCCCCGAGCTGTACTTCGACTCGATCAGCCGCGCCGACGTCCCCCACTGGTCCCACGGCCGGATCGCCCTGCTCGGCGACGCCGCCTGCGGCGCCACCATCGGCGGCATGGGCACCGGGACGGCGGTGGTGGCCGCGTACGTCCTGGCCGGCGAACTGGCCCTCGCCCGCGGCGACCACCGGGCGGCCTTCACCCGCTACGAGCACCTGCTGCGCGGCTACGCCCAGGGCTGCCAGAAGGGCGGGGACCGGACCGGCCCCTTCCTGGCCCCGCGCACCGCGACCGGCCTGCGGTTGCGCAACGCCGTGCTCAACCGGCGCTGGGCGCTGGACCGGATGCTGGAGCTGGGCAAGCAGGTGTCGAGCGTGGAACTCCCGGACTACCGGCCGGCCTTGGCCGGTGCCGTCAGTGCGGCGGGCTGATCCGGGTGCCGTTGTCAAGGAGCGCCTCGACCTGGACGGACGCCCGGGCCGGCCGCTCCACGGCGAGGGTGCGGTCCGGGGCCGGGCGGTCGGCCGACCAGTCCGGGCCCTTGACGGACAGCCGGGTGACCCGCCGGCTGCCCGCCGCGAGCAGGTACTCCGCACCCTGCGGGGAACGCCACCAGGTCGAGGCCACGGTGTCCGGCTCGAACCGGCTGCACGCCCGGCCCGTAGCGCCGCCGGTGCGCTGTGCGCTCCGGGCGGCCGGCAGGAGCACGGCGGTGGCCGCGCTGCCCTCGCCCGTCCAGCGGTCCGAGCGCAGGCAGAACCAGGCGGCCGAGCCCGCGTTCTGCGGCAGCGGCTGGACCGCGAACGCCCACAGGTTCAGCTGCTTGACGCCCGGGCCGCTGTCCGGCGCGGCGCAGCCGGCCCGGGCCCAGGCCTGCAGGGCGTCCTGGGCGGCCGCCTCGCGGGGCTCCCGGTCGGGCTGGGCGCGGTCGGGTGACGTGCGGTCGGCAGCCGTACGGTCGGGCTGGGCACGGTCGGGCGGCGGGGCGTAGGTGAGGTGGGCCGGGACGAGGCCGCCCACGTCGGCCAGCAGGAAGGCGTGCCTCTCGGCGATCACCGGCGAGGAACGCAACTGGAGCACGGTCGCGCCCTGGCAGTCGGCGAGCCCGCCGCCGGGCACCGCCGCGGTGAGCCCGTCGGGATGGTCCAAGGGGCGGACCGGAGCATCGGGCTGGTCGATCCGGCGGGTCTCCGCGCCGTCCACCCAGGGCGCCAGCAGGTACCGGACGGCCGTGCCCTCCCGGTGCAGCGCCACCGCACCCGCGGTCGTCGGATCGGAGCCGTCGACGCGGGCGAGGTCCAGCCCGCCGCCCTGGCCCTCACGCTGCCCGTCAGGCCGGCCGTCCGTCCAGCGGGCGATCCGGCGGCCGTCGGACAGCAGCACCACGCCGGTGCCGTCCACCGTCCCGGCGTACAGCAGGTTCGGCGCAGCGGCGGGCGGGGCGGTGTCGGTGCCGGGGTCGGCATGGGTCCGGGGCCCGGGGTGCGCCCAGGCGGCCAGGGCGCGGCCGAGCAGCGCGCCGTCCCCACGGCGGTCACCGCGCGCGGGCCAGGCGGTGAAGTCGACCCGCGCGGTGTGCTGCCAGGCGTCCGGCGCCACCCGGACCAGCCGGGCCGGGTCCGTCTCCGCCCGGACCGTCGGCTCGGGGCCGGTCGGCGCCGGTCCGTCGTCGCCCAGGACCGCCGTCGTGGTCAGCCCGAGCAGCCCGACCGCCAGCGCGGCGGTCAGCGTCCGGCGGCGGCGCAGCAGGTCGGTGGGCTGCACCCGCACGGCGCACGGATCGAAGGCGGGGGGCTCCGCCTCGGGCCCGGCCGGGAGGCCGGCGGCGGCCGCGAGCGCCTCCGCCGGTCGTGCCACCCCGGCCTGCCGCAGCACCTCGGCCGCCTGGTCGGCGTCCAGCCGCTCCACCACGCGCAGCGCGAAGGCGGCCCGGGCGGGGGCGTCGAGCGCCGCGAGCGCGTGGTCCAGCGCCGCGTCCTCCTCGCCGCCGTGCGGGGTGAACAGCCGCAGGCCCCAGACCCGCGGCGCCGAAAGCCGTGCCGCCGGGTGCGGGCGCAGCGCAGCGCGCAGGACCCGCAGACGCAGGGCCGCGTAGACCGGGTCCACCGCGTCCCCGACCGAGGCTGCCGACTCGCCCCGGCGCGTCCAGCGGAAGGGGAGGGCGCGCTGGACGGCGCCGTGGGCGGCGAGCACCCGGCTGTGCCGGTCCCGGTCCGCGGGCAGCGCCAGGTAGGCGAGCCGGACCAGCCTCCGGTAGTGCCGCACCAGCGCGGCCTCGGCCTCCGCCACCGGGCGCGCCGCGGCGCGCTGGGCCGTCGGCGCCGCGCCCGCCGTCCGTTCTGCCAAGGAGCCCTCCCGGAGCCGTCCGTGCTGTCGTGGTGGACGGTCCAACGAGTCGATCATGTGATGGTTGCGCCGTCCGTGAGACCCGGGCGCGGGCGACGGCCGCGCGCTCCCGGACGTGGGCGCCGTGTTCGCACGTCAGAGTCGTTGGTCCCACCCGTTCAGCCCCTTGGCCCCTGGTGATCTAGCCCGTTCGGGGTCATGCTGCGGGTACCGGCCGGGACGATCCGTGCCCGGCCCCACGAGCACCGTTGGACGAGGTGAACCGGCGTGCGGCATGCCACCGTCGAATCCGTGATGACCAGCCCCGTGGTCCGGGTCGTGCCCGAGACCGGATTCCGGGAGATCGTCGCGCTGCTGACCGACTACGACATCACCGGGGTGCCGGTGGTCGACCCGGAGGGGCGGCCGCTCGGTGTCGTCTCGGAAGCCGACCTGCTGCGCACCCTGGCCGCGCAGGAGGACCACGGCAGCCTGCTGCCCGCACCCGAGTCGGTGCGGGTAGGGCCCGGCGGCGAGATCACCGCGGCCGACCTGATGACGACGCAGCCGACCTGCACCACACCCGGCACCAGCGTGGTCGCGGCGGCGCGGCTGATGAGCCGGCACGGGCTGAAGCGGCTGCCCGTGCTGGACGAGGAGGGGCGGGTCATCGGGATGGTGAGCCGCGGCGACCTGCTGCGGGTGTTCCTGCGCGAGGACGGGGTGATCCGGCGGGAGATCGTCGAGGAGGTGCTCGGCCGGATCGAAGGCGTGAGCCCGGCGGAGATCGGCGTGGAGGTCACCCAGGGCCGGGTGGTGCTCAGCGGCACCGTGCCGGAGGCACGCCTGGTCCCGGTCGTGCTGAACCTCTGCCGCTCGGTCGACGGGGTGGTCTCGGTGACCGACCGGCTCCGCGCCGGGGGCGCCACCGCGTCGGTCGGCTGAGCGGCCGCCGCGTCGGCCGCCGTCCGGAACCCTTCCTGGACCCTTCGCATACTGCGGACCGTATCGGGTAACTCACTCTGTGTGCCCGGCGGTTCGACGTGCCGGGACCCCGGAGCATTGGGGAGGCGGCCGTGGCAGTCGTGTTCGACGCGGACTTCACTTCGACCAGGCAGTGGATCGCGGGGCGCAGCAGCGCCTATCCGCGGTTGGGGCCGACCAACAGGAGCGACCACAAACTCGACTACCTGAGCCGCCAGTACTGCCCCGGCGGGGTGTTCGCCGCCGTCCGCCGGCCCACCGGCGGGCTGTGGACCTGCAACCTCCTCACCACCGAGGGCAGCCCGGAGGCCTTCCAGGTCCACACCGGGGACGTGCTGTCCGCGCGGGTCACCCTGCCCGTCGAACTGGGCGCCTGGCCGGCGATCTGGACCTGGCGGGACGGCGGCAACGAGGTGGACGTCTTCGAGTACCACCCGGACAACCCGGACGTCCTGGAGATCTCCAACCACGTCCGCGGCGGATTCCGCTACTGGCACGGGGGCGGCTCCGGAGTCGGGCCGGGAGCGACCTTCGACCTGAAGGTGGTGCTCGGCGCGCACTCCGTGGACTGGTACGTCGCCGGGCAACTGGTCTACGCCGACCTCCACGGCGTGGGCAACGGCTGGCACGCCTACCTGATCGTCAACCTCTCGGTGGCCGACGGCACGTACCACGGCCGTCCCCCGGCCGACGGACCGAACCGCCTCAGCTGGGTCTGCCACAGCCTGCGCGTCGAACGCTGACCGACCGGCGTCGGAGCCGGCGTCGGAGCCCGGGCCGTCGTCGGGGTTCCGAGCCGGCCGGTGACGGCCACATCATCTCCACTCCCGGCAAGGCTCCGCGGATCGGCGATGGATCCGCGCATGAACTGTCGGTTATCGGGCGATACCGCTCCTGAGCTGCGAATTCTCCGTGGCGGGGGAGGTTGGGGATCCCCTAGAGTCGGCGCGCCCATCCCCGTCGGGATGTTGGGGCACCAGCGTGCGCACTCGCGCCGCGGCGATTCCGGGAGTTGACGAGTTGATGGTGTGTGTGGCGTGCGGGGCGCGCCCGGTGGGGACGGACAGCGGTCGCTGTTTCGGTTGCGCGGAGGCGGGGCCGGGGTGGGCGGCGGCGTTGAGTCCGGCGGACGGTCTCGCGTTGGCCGTGAACATCCTGCTCGGCTTGAACGCTGCGGTGGCGGCCGTGGCGGTCGCGGTCGACCTCTGGGTCGATGTGCTTGTGGGCCGGCTGGCGGGCGGTAGTGACGTCGGCTTCGACGAGGTCGACGCCGCGGATTCGACGGCGAGCACGCTGAACGAGGTGTTCATCGTGTTGGCGCTGGTCACCGGGGTGGTGTTCATCGTCTGGTTCTACCGCGTCCGCCAGAACGCCGACCTGCTGCTGCCGAACGGGCACCGTCTCCGCCGTGGCTGGAGCATCTGGGGCTGGTTCACTCCGGTCGTGCTGCTCTGGTTCCCCTGGCAGCTGACGGTGGACTGCTGGCGGGCGAGCGCGCCGCTGGACGCGGAGGGGCGACGGCGCACGCCGTCGGAGAAGGTTCTCGTCCTGTGGTGGTCCACCTGGATCGGCTCGCTGGTCCTCGGCCGGCTCTCCGGCGCCATGCTGGGGCCAGTGGACGTATCGCTCCCCGATGACGTCGAGCACCTGCGCAGCAGCATCCGGGTGGAGGCCGCCGGGTCGGTGCTGCGCCTGGTGGCGGCCGTGGCGGCGATCGTGGTGGTCACCCGGCTGACGGCCATGCAGCGGGCACGCCGAGCCGACGTCAATCCGCCGGCCGCCCGGGCCGCCCAGGAGGCTCGGACCCGAGCGGTTACCCAGCCTGCCGTTGTCCCGGCAGGGCCCGCCGATACGCCCGCGTCCGCATAGGGCAGAGGTCAGGGCGCGAAGGCGGCGGTGATCGGGCCGCCCGGGCCGTAGCGGCGGAACCAGACCGCTTGGCGGTGCGGGCCGATGTGGGCGGGGTCGGTCACGTACAGGTCGTCCCGGGGAGCGCGTTCGTTGCCCGGGGCGAGGGCCGCGTCCACGGCTTCGTCCGCGATGGCGCGCAGCAGGGCGGCGGCGGTGGCCTCGGCGGCGGAGGGAGCGATGGCCAGGGCGGCGAGTTCGATCCAGAGCGCGGTGGACACGTAAGCGATCGGGGAGTGGCCGAGCGCCGGGTGGGGGCCGTGGTCGGTGTGGCGGCGGAGCAGTCCGGCGGCGACGAGCTGCTCGGGGGAGCGGTGGTCGTCCGGCGGGTGGTGGTTCATGGGCGGCAACGCTACCCGGTGGCCCTGCCGGCGAGCACAGCAACGATTTCTCAGGCTTTCTTCACGGCGCTTTGACCGGTCGCGGGCGCACGATGGTGGTAAGGCGCTGATCGCCGGAGGAGGTCCCGATGAGGCATTGGCACGGGTACGGGCCCGGTCACGGGCCGGGCGGTTGGGGCATCGCCATGACGGTGATCGGCTCACTGTTGGTCCTGGCACTCCTGTTGTTGCTGGCCGTCGCCCTGTTCCGGTACGTCTCCCGCTCGCGGCAGGCGGTCCCGCACGGCTCCACCGGTGCGGGCATCGGCGGGCCGTGGCCGGGTGGGCAGCGCGGTTGGGCGCACGGGCCGACCCCGGAGCAGGTGCTCGCGGATCGCTTCGCCCGGGGTGAGATCGACACGGAGGAGTACCGCCACCGACTGGAGACGCTGCGCTCGGCGGGCGGCCCCGGCGGGCCGGGCGACCCCGGCGACCCCGGTGGCCCCGGCGGGCCGGGCGGCGGCGATCCGGCGGGGCCTGGTCGGGCGGGGCCCGGTCCGGGCGGCCCCTGACGCGGGGGTGCGCGCCGAGGCCCGTCGCACACTCGTGCGACGGGCCTCGGCGTGTCTGCCGGGTGGGCGACCGGGATGGGCCGCGCGCCCCGGGCCGTCGTCCGGGACTTACTCGACGACCAGCTCGACCGGGATGTTGCCCCGGGTGGCGCGGGAGTACGGGCAGACCTCGTGCGCCTGCTTGACCAGCAGCAGACCGGCCTCATCCGCGAGCGAGTCGGGCAGCTCGACGCGCAACACGACGGAGAGGCCGAAGCCCTCGCCGTCCTTGCCGATCGACACCTCGGCGGTCACCGAGGCCTCGCTGGTGTCCACCCGGGCCTGGCGGCCGACCAGGCCGAGGGCGCTGGCGAAGCAGGCGGCGTAGCCGGCGGCGAACAGCTGCTCGGGGTTGGTGCCCTGGCCGCTGCCGCCGAGCGCGGGCGGCATCGCGAGAGCGAGGTCGAGCCGGCCGTCCGAGCTGACGGCGCGGCCCTCGCGGCCGTTGGCGGTGGCGGCGGCGGTGTAGAGCGCGTCCATGGTTGGTCCCTTCGTGTTGCTGCTCGTCTCGCGGCGGTCGGCGGACAGCCTCTGTCGCTGCCCGCTCGATAAGTAGAGCACGCAATTCAATTGCGCACAACTCAATCGCGCGATGGTCATCGGTACCATGGGTGCATGACCACGCTCCCTCCGGGCATGGCGGACGAGGAACTGCTCCGCCTCGACCAGCAGATCTGCTTCTCGCTCAACGCCGCCTCGCGCGCCTTCGGCGGCGTCTACCGGGTCCTGCTCCGGGACCTCGGGCTCACCTATCCGCAGTACCTGGTGATGCTCGTGCTCTGGGAGGACGGCGACCTGCCCGTCAAGCGGATCGGCGAACGCCTGCGGCTCGACTCGGGCACGCTCTCCCCGCTGCTCAAGCGGCTGGAGGCGGCCGGCCTGGTGCGACGTGAGCGCAGTCCGGAGGACGAGCGGTCGGTGACCGTCGGCCTCACCGCCGAGGGATCGGCCCTGCGCGAGCGTGCCGGGCAGGTGCCGCGCCGACTGCTCACCGCCACCGGATTGCCGGTCGAGGACCTGGCCGCGCTGCGCGAGCTGCTGGAGCGCGTGACCGGCGCGCTGGACTCGGCGGTGGCGGAGCCCGCGCCGTAGCGCGGCCATGGGGTGTGCGTGCAGTGGGGGTTGTCAAGCCGGAGCTCGAGCGACTGTGATCTGGGTCACGTCGACGTCGCCGGGCGGCTGCCCCGCCGCCCGAAGGGGCAGGTCAGCGGCACTGTTCGGAAGTGAACGGAAACGGTCGCCAATTGTCCGCCCGATCCGGTCAACAACCCGGGCCCGCCGGACGGTTACACCACGAGCCCCCGAAGGGGCCGTCGGCGTGCCACTCGGTGGGCCGGCCAGCTGACCCAGGAAGAGGGGGCGCGTGTGAACACTCCCGGGCCGGGCGAGGAGCGGAGTCTGCGGGCGGACCCGCTCGACGACCTGCCGACCGACTTCGAGGCCTTCTTCACCCGCGAGAACTCCGGCTACCTCCGGTACGCCCAGCAGCGGCTGCGCCACCGCGAGGACGCCCAGGACGCCGTGCAGAACGCCGGCACCACGCTCTACCGGAACTGGCGCCGGGCCCTGGCCAGTGAGGACCCGCAGGCCTTCGCCTTCAAGATCGTCAAGGACGCGGTGGTCGACGTCATGCGCGAGCGCCGCCGCACCGAACGCAAACGACTGCGGGTGATCGCCCAGCGCCGTCCCGACACCAGCCAGGACGAGCTGGAGGAACTCGCCGAACTCGACGCCCTGGACTGGGCGATGGAGGAGCTCGCCCGCGCCGCGCCGGTCCAGGCGGACGTGGTCCGGCTGCGCCAGGCGGGCCTGTCGTACCACGACATCGGCCGGGCACTCGGCATCGCGCACACCACCGCCCGCACGTACTACAGCCTGGGGCGGCGCCACCTGGAGTACCTGCTGGAGCACCCGGACGACGGGCAGGCGACATGAGGATCACCGAGCTGCTGCGCGCGCACGCCACCGAACTCGACCGGGAGCTCGGCGACCACGATCCGGCCGCCTTCACCCGGCGGCTGGCCGAGCGGCTGGCCGCCGCCCGACGGGGCGCCCCGACCACGCGCGAGCGACCGGCCCGGCCGCCCGCCGCCGCCCGGCCGCCACACGTCCCGCCCTCGGGGGGCCGCCCCTGGGCCGACGGGCGGCCCGACCTCCGGCGCGACTTGCGGCGCGACCTGCGGCACCTGTGCGCGGGCGTCGCCGGAGCGGCGGAGCCGGGGGAACTGGCTCTGGACCTCGAACTCGCCGAGAAGGCCGCCCTGCGCACCCTCGGCTGCCTGCTCTACGGGATGGGCTGTGTGGCGGACGGCGTCTTCTGGTGGCGGATCGCCGTCCAGTACGGCGACGAGCTGGCCGTCCACTGCCTGGCCGTGCACTACGCCGCCGAGGGCGAGTGGGGCGACGCGGCGCGCTGGGCCGCCGAGGCCGAGGACCTCAGCGGCCCCGGACGGCTGCCGAAGCTGGCCCCGCGAGCCCGACCGGGAGGCGCGGCCGCGCTGGTTCGGCGACTGGCGGAGCGGTACGACGGGGAGATCCTGCTGACGCTCAGGGACGCGGTCGGGGCCGGGCTCGGGCCTGGCGCGCGCGCCTGCGGCGGCGCGGGGGGCGGTGGCGGTTCCGGAGACGGCGGCGGCCCCGAGGTCGGCGGCCCCGAGGACGGTGGCGGCGTCGGGCGGCTGGGGGTGCGGACGGTGCGGGGCCGCGGGGTGGTGCGCATCCGGTGACCAGGAGCCGAGCCGCCCCACCGAACCGCACCCTCGCACAGCACCCCCGCGAAGCGGCCCGTGCTCCGGGTGGCGGTAGCGGCTGACCGGCTGTGACTGACGGGCTGGAACTGACCGGCTGGGGCGTGGGTGCCTCAGGTGAGCCCGGAGAGCGCATCGCCCAGGTAGGCGGCCCCGAGGACGACGGGCACGACGGTCATGATCGCCGCGTTGTGCCCGGCCGCCCAGGCACGCCACTCGCCGAGCGCGCGGATCGAGCGGTCGGTGCCGCGCCGGTGGACGGCGAGCGGGACGAGGGTCCCCAGCGAGCCGATCAACACCATCAGGGCGGCGGCCACGGTCGTGGCCCCGACGCCGGCCGGACCGGCGGCGATCGAGGCGGCGCCGCCGACCACCGGGAGCAGCGTCTTCGGGTGCGCCGCCACCTGGGTCGCGGCCAGGCCGGCGGAGCGGGCGGCGGTGAGCCGGTCCACGCCCAGCAGCCAGGTCGGGGGCGCGGTGATGTGGCCTGGTCGCGGGCGGTCGCGCCACTGTCGTACGGCGAGCAGCAGGAGCAGGACGCCCAGGCCGAGCTTCAGCCAGGAGGACCAGGTCGGCTGACCGCTGTCCGGGTCGAGGGCGCCGCCCGCCACCACGACCACGGCCGTGACCACGCCCAGGCCGAGCACCCAGCCCGCCGTGAAGGAGAGTCCGTTGGTCCGGCCGCGCGGGGAGGCGAGGATCAGGAGCACGGCGATCAGCGGCAGCGGGTTGAGCGCGACCGCCACCGCCGAGGCCAGCATCGCGCCGATCGCCTCACCCATCCCCGCACCTGCCTTCCCGTGGCCGGGCGCCGTCCGCCATTCAGCTACGGCCGGGGACGGGGCGCACGTCCGGTTGGGCCGTTCGGGCTACCGGTGGAGCGTGAGCCGTGGAGGGGGCGGCCGTGGACGGTGAACGGAGCAGGGCCGCCGCACCGGTGTGGTGCGACGGCCCTGCCCAGGTGCGTTCGTCAGCCGGATCAGCCGGATCAGCCGGATCGGCCGGATCAGCCGGATCGGCCGGATCAGCCGGATCGGCCGGGTCAGTCGGTACGTCGGCCGGTCAGTCCGTGCCGGACTCGATGGCCGCGTGGTCGAGCGCGGTGGAGTCCTCCTCGTCGCCGTTGCCGGCCGCGATCGGCGCGGCGCCACCGGGGGCGAGCTCACCGATCAGGCCGCTCCACGGCGCCAGCTGCCCGTGCCCGGCGTACTGCTCCAGCTTGCTGCGGGAGTCGGCGATGTCCAGGTTGCGCATGGTCAGCTGGCCGATCCGGTCGTCCGGGACGAAGGCGGCGTCCACGCTGCGCTCCATCGACAGCTTCTCGGGGTGGTAGCTGAAGTTCGGGCCCTGGGTGTCGATGACCGAGTAGTCCTGGCCGCGCCGCAGCCGCAGCGTCACGCTGCCCGTGACGGCCTGGCCGACCCACTTCTGCAGGCTGTCGCGCAGCATCAGCGCCTGCGGGTCGAACCAGCGGCCCTCGTACAGCAGCCGGCCGAGCCGGCGGCCCTGGGCGTGGTAGGTGGCGAGGGTGTCCTCGTTGTGGATCGCGTTCAGGAGGCGCTCGTAGGCGATGTGCAGCAGCGCCATGCCCGGGGCCTCGTAGATGCCACGGCTCTTGGCCTCGATGATCCGGTTCTCGATCTGGTCCGACATGCCCAGACCGTGCCGGCCGCCGATCAGGTTGGCCTCGTGCACCAGCTCCACGGCGGTGCCGAACTCGCGGCCGTTGATCCGGACGGGGCGGCCGAACTCGAAGTCGACGGTGACGTCCTCGGTCCGGATCTCGACGGCCGGGTCCCAGAAGGCGACGCCCATGATCGGGGCGACGATCTCCATGGAGGTGTCCAGGTACTCCAGGCGCTTGGCCTCGTGCGTGGCGCCCCAGATGTTGGCGTCGGTCGAGTAGGCCTTCTCGGCGGAGTCCCGGTAGGGCAGGTCACGCTCGGCGAGCCACTCGGACATCTCCTTGCGGCCACCGAGTTCGGTGACGAAGGCCTGGTCCAGCCACGGCTTGTAGATCCGCAGGTTGGGGTTGGCGAGCAGGCCGTAGCGGTAGAACCGCTCGATGTCGTTGCCCTTGTAGGTGGAGCCGTCGCCCCAGATGGACACCCCGTCCTCCTGCATGGCGCGCACCAGCAGGGTGCCGGTCACGGCGCGGCCGAGCGGGGTGGTGTTGAAGTAGGTCTGCCCGGCGGAGCGGATGTGGAAGGCGCCGCAGGCGAGGGCGGCCAGGCCCTCCTCGACCAGCGGTGCCCGGCAGTCGACCAGGCGGGCCTGCTCGGCGCCGTACGCGCGGCCACGGACCGGGACGTCGGCGAGGTTCGGCTCGTCGTACTGGCCGATGTCGGCCGTGTAGGCGTAGGGGACGGCGCCGTGCTCGCGCATCCACGCGACCGCGACGGAGGTGTCCAACCCGCCGGAGAATGCGATGCCGATCCGTTCACCGACCGGCAGCTTGCTCAAGACCTTCGACATGCATGCACCCTTGACCACCCGCGCGGCGCGGGCTCCTGATGTAGCGACGTGTGAGGGGATTCGGCCTATTCGATCCGATGCCCGCACTCTGGCATAGATTTGCAGAGTAGCGCAAGAGCATACGAAGGCGTGAGGCGAGGAGGGTGCTCTCCGAGCCGGCCCGCGAGGGCTACGTCAGGATGAATTCCCGTGCGCGGGTGGGTGGTTGCGCGGCCCGTCCTGACCGGGTGGGACGGCGGGGAGGCTCAGCGGCCGGGGGCGCTGCTGCGGGCCGGTTCGCGGTCGGGGGCGCCGCCGGAGCCGCTGGCGGGCCCGCCGTCGGACGGCCGGGAGGCGTGGGCGCGGACCCAGGGAGTCCGGGCGGCGAGGACGCCGAGCCCCAGGGCGACCAGGTGTCCGGCGTCGGCCAGTTGCTGGTCCAGGGCCCAGACGGTCGCCAGGGCCACGGCGAGGGCGGGCAGGGCGTACCGGCGCAGGGGGCGGCGGCCGAGGGCGAGCAGGCAGGCGGCGGTGGCGACCAGTCCGTAGCTGATCCCCACGTCGCGGGCCCGGGAGAGCGCTCCGGGGATTCGGAGGATCAGCATGACCCACATGGCGCCCTCGGTGAGCAGGGTCGCGCCCAGGTGCCCGAAGACGAAGACCGCGCCCGCACGGGCCGGACCCCAACGCCACTCGGCCAGGCCCAGGACGGCGGCGACGCCGGCGATGCCCACCCAGGCCGGGACGCCGTCGACCACCAGGCCGCTGGTGAACAGCGTCCACCACTTGCCGACTTCCATGTGGTGGACGTTGCTGCTGTTGTGCCGCATGAAGCGGACCCGTTCGGCGTGGCCCTGGGTGGCGAGCCAGGAGGCGGTGACGGTCAGCAGGAGGACGTAGGCCGCGGTGAGCCGCAGGCGGAGGGCGGCGGTCCTGAGGGGCGGGCGCCGGAGGGCGGCGGTGGCGGTCGGTGCGGTCGGTCCGGTCGTCCCGAGGCGGTCCGTCATCGTGTGCCTGGTGCCCTTGCTGTCGCGTGTCAGGTACCGGCGGCTCGGCGGAGGGCCGGAGGGCCAGCGTACGTCAGTGCACGCTGGCCACAGTGCCGGTCGTGCCCGGCGGCGGAGGCAGCGCACGGGCCGGGTCACCCGAAAGGGTCGCCGCGGCGGCGGCCCGCGGTGACGCCGGGCGAGGGTGGGGACGAACCGTCGAGGAGGCACCGATGTCCGGCAGCACCACCGAGGTGCCCCAGGCGCGTCGGCGGCGCTGGTGGGCTCGCGCGGCCCACGCGGTGTGGGCCTACATCAGACGCGCCCCCGGCACCTACATCTGGCTGGCGATCCTGCTGATCACCACCGAGGTGATCCGGCACGTCGACCCCGCGACCGCCGACCGCATCCTGCAACGGCGCTCGACCAACCTGCACCACCTTCAGGTGTCGCCGGTCAGGGTGCTCGCGACCAGCGCGCTGTGGATCGCCGGTGGCGGCTGGCTGAGCTACTTCGCGCTCTACAACGTCTTCCACGTGCCGGCGGAACGCTGGCTCGGCACGCTGCGCTGGCTCTCCGTGGCGGCGGTCGCCCACGTCGGGGCGACGTACCTCAGCGAGGGCGTCCTGGGCTGGGCGATCCACCGGGGCCTCGCCCCGCCGAAGGCCGTCCACACGCTGGACTACGGCGTCAGCTACGCGCTCGCCGGGGTGGTCGGGGTGCTCACCTATCTGATCGTGCGACCGTGGCGGTACCTCTACCTGGCCGGGGTGCTCGCCGTCTACGGAGTCGCTCTCCTCCAGAACCGGACCTACACCAGCATCGGGCACCTGAGCGCGGTGCTGATCGGGCTCGCCTGCTACCCGGTGACCCGCGAGCGGCCGGGGGCCTTCGACCCGGTCGGCTCGGCACGGGCGCTGCTGCGGCGGCTCGGCGGGAAGTGAGCGGCTGCCCGGTGCGCGATTCCGGACCGCCCACCGGGCGGGCGGGGACGTGACGGGCCGACGGGCGGTTCCCGTGGAGCCGCTCGTCGGCCTGGTGGGGTGATGCGGGTAAAAGGCCGGCTACCGGTTGACGCGCTGGGCCACGCAGAGGATGTTGCCCTCGCTGTCCTTGAACCAGGCCGCGCGCATGTCGTCGTTCGCGGCGACGCCGTCGACGGTCTTGAGGCCGGGGAAGTCGTACTCCTCGAAGGTGATGCCCCGCTCGCGCAGCGAGGCCATCTCACGGTCGAGGTCGGCGACCTTGAAGCTGGCAAGGGTGTGGGCGGCCTGCCCGCCGCTGGGGGTGTGGTAGATGGTGAATTCGGTTCCGCCGCACTCGCAGCTCAGTTCCTCCTCCGTTTCCGAGGTGAGCTTGAGGCCGAGGGTGTCGGTGTAGAAGGCCTTGGCGCGGGCGAGATCGGTGGCGGGGATGACTGCTTGCAGCGGTCCGTCTCCAAGCATGGTGTTCGCCTCCTCTCAGTCACCAGGCTAGGGACCTCGGGTGCCGATCGCCCGGCGGAGCAGGGGGCCACTGCCGGACCACTGCGCGGCGTGCGCGGGTGGTCGCAGCACGTCACGGTCAGGGCCGGGATGTTGACCCTCACCCCACGTCAGGCCGCACGCTGGGGCACCGGAACGCAGGACCCACGGAAGGCGCGGATCCGTGGACGCATGGATGCACGGATGTACGGGAGGGAACCATGAGCTGGTCGGTCGGACAGGTCTCCGGATTCGCCGGGGTCACGGTGCGGACTCTGCACCACTACGACCGGTCGGGGTTGCTGTCGCCCAGCGAACGCAGCCCGGCCGGCTACCGGCTGTACAACGCGGCCGACCTCGCCAGGCTCCAACAGATCCTCTTCTACCGGGAACTCGGCTTCCCGCTCGACGAGATCGCCGACATCCTGGCGGACCCGCACGCCGACGCGCTCGATCAGTTGCTCGCCCGGCGTGACGCCCTCACCGGCCAGATCGCACGGCTGCAGAAGCTGGTGGACGTCGCCGAGCGGGCGATCGAGGTCCAACGCACCGGGGTCGAGCTCACCCCGGAGGAACGCTTCGAGGTCTTCGGCGACGTGGTCTTCGACCTCAGCTACGCCGCCGACGCCCACCTCAAATGGGGTGACGGGGAGAGCCACCGGCAGTCGCTGGCCCGTGCCGCGGCCCACACCAAGGAGGACTGGCGGCAGCTGATGGCCGAGGCTGCCGACTGGCGCGGGCGGCTGCTCGCCGCCTTCGACCACGGGCTTGCGGCCGACCACCCGGAGGTGCTGGAGCTCGCCGAGGAGCACCGGCGGCACATCACCCGCTGGTTCACGCCCTGCCCGCCCGAGATGCACTGCCGGATCGCCGACGACTACGAGGCGGACGCCCGGGCCTTCGCCCTCGTCGTGCCGCCGGCCGAACAGCGCCCCGGCCTGGCCGGGTACCTCCGCCGTGCCATCGGTGCCAACGCCGGGCGGAGCACCGGTACGGATGCGGATGCGGAGGCGGCGCGGTGAGGATCCTCATCATGGCCGCCGGCTCGTACGGCGACGTCGCCCCGTACACCGGGCTCGGTGATCGTCTCCGGAGCGCGGGCCATGAGGTCGCCCTCGCGGCGCCGGAGACCTTCCGTCAGCTGGTAGGTGAGAGCGGCCCGGAGTTCCGTCCGCTGCCGGTCGACCCGCGCGGCACGGCGGCGGGCGCGCCCGACGGGCGCTCGGCGCTCCTGGCCCGGGCCGCCCAGTTCATCGACCGGCTCGGCGACGGGCTCGCCGACGCGGCCGCGCCCGGTGCCGATCTGCTTCTGCTCGCCACCACGACCGCCCCCCTCGGCTGGCACCTGGCCGAGGCGATGGGGGTGCCCAGCCTCGGCGTCTACCTCCAGCCGACCCTGCCGACGGGGGAGTTCCCGCCGGTCGTCGGTCCGCGCCGGTCGCTCGGCCGCTGGGGCAACCGGGCGGCGGGCGCGCTCGGCCAGCGCGTGGTGGACCGGCTGCACGAAGGGGCCGCGCGTCGACTCAGGGCGCGGTTGGGGCTTCCGGCCCGTGCGCAGGGGGCGCGGCGACGGGCCGGGGAGCGGGCGGACTGGCCGATCCTGCACGGCTTCAGCCCTGCGCTGGTGCCGCGCCCGGAGGACTGGCGGAAGGGGGCGCGGGTGGTCGGCAACTGGTGGCCGCACGTCCCCGCCGGGTACCGCCTCCCGGCGGAGGTCGAGGACTTCCTGCGGGCCGGACCGCCACCGGTGTTCGTCGGCTTCGGCAGCATGGCGGCCGGGCACGGCGAGCGCCTGGGCGCCCTCGCGGTCGACGCGCTGCGGCGGGCGGGAGTGCGTGGCATCCTGCAGGCGGGGTGGGCAGGGCTCGCGGCCGTCGGGGACGACGTGCTGACGGTCGGCGAGCTTCCGCACGCCCACCTCTTCCCCCGGGTGGCCGCGGTGGTCCACCACGCGGGTGCCGGTACCACGGCGGCGGCGCTGCGGGCGGGTGCCCCGAGCGTCCCGGTGCCGGTGACGGCCGATCAGCCGTTCTGGGCCGACCGGCTCACTCGACTCGGTGCGGCCACCGGCCCGGTACCGTTCGCGGGTCTGACCGCCGCCAGGCTGGCCGACGCCATCCGTCACGCCGTTGACGATCCGGCACTTCGCGGGCGAGCGGCGGCCACCGCTCGTGCGATGGCGCAGGAGGACGGCGCGGCGCGGGTCGTGGAGGCGGTGGCCGAGCTGGAGGGCGTCCGTCGGGGCGGGTGGTGAACTCACCGCCGGAGCGGGCGAGTCCAGGCGAACGCCGGCCCGGAGAACCAGTGCGGGGATTCCCGGCCGGCTCCGGCAAGTCGGGGTACGACCGGGGCTCCGGGAAGGCAGACATGCCTGCCCCCGGTTGTGGCCGCGGCGCCCTGCCCCTGACCGCATGCGGGGCCTACCATCGCCCCTGACCGTGTTCCGAGTGAATCCCGGACCGAGGGGAGCGACGCCATGCACGCGCAGGAAGGCCGTCGGAGCCGTAGAACACCGCGGCCCGCGACATCCCCGGCGTCCGCGACGCGGTCGCTGTCCGGTTCCCTGACGGAGCTTCAGGGAACGGTGGGAAACGCCGCGGTGGGCCGGATGCTCGCCTCTCGGGCGCCGGCCATCCAGCGGATGCCCGGCACCGACGGGGAGCAGGGGCAGTCCTCGACCGTGATCAGCGGGCACGGGCGGTTCGGCGACAACCAGCGCCTGCCCAAGAACCCCGACAACCCGCGCAGCCGCGCGCTCAAGGCCACGTTCACGGTGCCCGCGGGCGTCGAACTCGTCGTCTACGCCCCGCCCGGCGCGTGGCTGGAGAACGAGGTGGCGAACCGCGTCGAATCCGGCCACCCGCCGACCACGGACGACCTCGAACTGGTCGGGGACAACAACAAGCGCAAGCCCATGCCGCCCGACTACCCCAAGACCTTCCGCGCGGGCGAGGAGGTCATCAACTACAAGCTGATGCCCCTTGACGCCAGGCACCTGGCCGAGGGCGCGGTCTCGGTCGATGCCGGCACGCTGCGGGACAAGGTGCAGGAACTCCTCGACGCCCACGAGGACCAGGGCGAGAACGCCCCGCCGCTGACGATCCACTACGCCTGCTGCGGTGTGGGCTCCTCCAGCGTTCCGGAGATCGACCGGCTCTTCGTCCACCGCAACTACACGGTGATGATGCGCACCACGCCCAAGACCCCGAGCCCGGAACCGGAGGAACCGCCCAAGCGCCGCAGGAAGAAGTAGCGACCGCGGGGTGGCGGGTCAGCACCGCGCGGCCGGGGTGGCAGGTCAGGACCGCGTGGCCGGTGCGGCGGCGGCCGGCGTGACGGCCTCCCAGACGAATCCGTCCGGGTCCGTGAAGGAGCCCGCCGTGCCGCCGAGGACGATGCGGTGCGAGCCGGTGCCGTCGGCGGGTACGCCCACCTCCTTGGCCAGAGCGGGGCGCTTGTACAGCGCCAGCTTGACGGCGCCGGGCTCGCCGGGGGCGAACTCGGTGTACTTGCCGCCGAAGCTCCTGGCCACGGTCAGGCCCCGGCCGACGTAGAACTCCCTGGTGGCCTTGACGTTCTCGACGCCGAGGAGGAGGACGACGTCGTCGATCTCGCGGACGGCCGGCCCGGTGTCCTTCTTCGCCGAGGTCGCGACCTTCCAGGCTGTCCCGTCCGGCGCCTGGACGACGCCGCCGTAGCCCCACAGGGACTTCGCCGCGGGCTTGAGCACCGTGGCGCCGGCGTCCACGGCGGTGGCGAGGTAGGCGTCGACGGTGGCCGGCCGGGACACCGTGAGCGCCAGGGCGAAGCCGCGGAACCCGGTCGAGGGCGCCTCGGACTCCCGCAGGCGAACATGCTGGTCGACGCCGAAGGCGGTGTAGAAGCGGTGGGCGGCCCCGGCGTCGGCCACCTCGAGGGTGACGGAGGCGAGGGACGCGGTGGTTTCGTTGGTTCCCATGGCCATCACGCTACGGGCGGCCCGCCGGCCGGGGCTTCTCGATTCCTGACCGGTCCCACCCGGCGCGGTCACGTCACCTGGTCGCGGGGGCGGCAGCCGGCCGCCGCACTCGCGCTGGAGGCCGCGGTGGCCGGTCGGGGGTGACCTCAGACCTGCGCCATGCCGCCGTCGACGAAGAGTTCGACGCCGGTGATGAAGCTGGAGGCGTCGCCGGCCAGGAACGCCGCGGCGGTGCCCATCTCGCGGGGGTCGGCGATCCGGCCGGTGGGGTTGCCCTCGCCCATCGTCCGGACGGCGGCCGGGACCGCGTCGGGGCCCTGTGCCGCGCCGAGGGCGTGCCGCAGGGACTCGGTGTCCACGGCGCCGGGGCTGAGCACGTTCATGCGGATGCCGGAACCCTTGATGTCCTGGATCCAGGACCGGACGAAGGCGCGCACCGCGGCCTTGGAGCCGCCGTACAGGCCCATGCCGGCGGGGGGCTGGATGGACGCGGTCGAGCCGATGATGACGATCGTGCCGCCGGGGGGCAGCAGGGCGATCGCCGGCTGGACGGTGAACAGGACGCCCTTGGCGTTGACGCCGAAGGTCCGGTCGAACTGCTCCTCGGTGGTCGCGCCGAGCGGGGCGTGGGCGCCGATGCCGGCGTTGGCCACCACCGTGTCGAGGTGTCCGTGCCGTGCGATGACCTCCCGGTACATCGCCTCCATGTCCGCGAGCTCGGTGACGTCGGCGACGATGCCGGAGGCGTTCGGGCCGATCGTGGCGACCGCCTCGTCCAACGACTTCCGCCGCAGGTCGGTGATGACCACCCGGGCGCCCTGCTGCACGAACTCGCGGGCGATCCCCAGACCGACGCCGGACGCGCCGCCGGTGATGACGGCGACCTTGCCTTCGAGGGGGAGGCCCATTGTTTGCTCCTCGGGGTTCGGGTGCCCGCACGGTGCGGGCGCGACGGCGTGTCCTCGGCACTCGTACACTCATGAAGTGGAGGCGCCGCCGGTTACTTTCGACTATAAGCGGCGACGCCTCCACTTAGCCACCTCGGCGAGGAAGGAACCCCTTCGTGACCGCAGACACCACCGCAGACACCACCGCAGACACCGGGCGCCCACTGCGGGCCGACGCACGGCGCAACCGGGAGAAGATCCTCTCGGCGGCCGTGCGCGTCTTCGCGGAGGACGGGCTCGAGGCACACCTCGAACGCATCGCCAAGGAGGCCGGCGTGGGCTCCGGCACCCTCTATCGCAACTTCCCCACCCGGGAAGCACTGATCGAGGCCGCCTACCGCAGCGAACTGACCCGGCTGTGCGACTCCGCCCCCGACCTCCTGGCGGCCATGCCGCCGCGCGAGGCGCTGCGTGCCTGGATGGGGCGCTTCATCGACTACGCCACCGCGAAACTGGGAATGGCCGAGGCCCTTCGCGCCGTGGTCGCCTCCGGCGTCAACCCCTACGCCCACAGCCACGAGCTGATGATGGGCGCCCTCACCTCGCTGCTGGACGCCGCCACGGCCGCCGGCACCATCCGGTCGGACATCAGCGCGGCCGACCTGTTCGCCGCCCTCACCGGCGTCGCCCTCGCCGCCGGAAGACCCGAACAGCGCGAGCAGGCCGAACGCCTCCTCGACCTCACCCTGGACGGACTCACCCACGGCACGGGCGCCTGAGGCCGACTACTCCCGGGCGGGTCGGCAGGGCGGCCGGGCCATGGCGTCGTCTCCAGGGACGGGCGAAGTGGGCGGGGCGGCGGGGACCGCCCGGCGGCTATCCTCGCCCGGGCGAACCGGCGCGGAGTACCGGTTTTCCGGACCGTGGAAAGGGCCGAGCCGTGGAACGACCGTCGGCCGGACAGCTACTGGTCGATCGCGATGACGGGGTGGTCGGCCGGGTCGATCCACTGCATCGTCCGGGCCATGAAGGCGGCGGGGACGGCGACGCAGCCGCCGGTGGCGCCGGCCTGGGGGCCGAGGTCGTGAAGGAAGATGCCGGCGCCGCGGCCCTTCACCACGGGGGAGGTGTTGAAGTCGATGACCAGGACGTTGTCGTACTGGACGGGGTAGTTGGCGAGGTGTTCGCTGCCGAGGGGGCCCTGTTCGGTGAGGTGGAAGCCGCCCTGGGTGTCGGTGCGCATGCGGTTGTAGTAGGCGGAGGAGGGGTCCTGCACCCACCAGTCGTGCGTGGTGACGTGGTGGTAGGGCATCTTCGTGCCCGGGTCCGGGGAGATGCCGAAGGCCCGGGTGATGGTGTACGTGCCGGTCGGTGTGGTCCCGGTCCCCTGGATGCGGGTGAGGCCGTTGTGCACGCCGCCGGACCCGATGCGCGCGTCGGTGGTGGAGTCGACGGACCGCCAGACGCCGTCCTGGCGAACCCACAGGGTCACGGTGGCGCGGGTGCCGGCCGCCTTGACGGTGATCACCTGGTGGGCGTGGCCGACTCTCACCGGTACGGGGAACGGACCGTCGTCGGCCCGTGCCCTCGGCGCGTGCCCTGCACCGGTCAGTGTGACGGCGACACCGAGCGCGAGGGCCGCGCTCACGCAGCGGCGTGCCGAGCCACGGCGGTCGGCGTGGGGTGTCCGGGAGACGGCCATGGAGGGGCCCTTCTGGTGTGGACGACACGGGCGAAGCGGGACGGCCTGCGGTGGGCGAGCCGGAGGTTTCACCGTGGTCCCGACCACGCCAGGGCCATGATCGGCTCGCCGAGGCAGCCGCGCCAGCACCGACACCGCCGGGCTGTGGGCGCGGGCGAGGGGGTGGCGGCACCGTACGGCGACGGGCCGGGAGTGTCTGCAGTGTCGAGAGGAAGTCACGCCGGTTCGTCTCCCGCCCTACCGTCTGCCCCGGCGGCTGCCCCTTGGCGGCGCCTCGGCCCGGTGGCCGGGGCCCCGCGGGCGGGACACAATCGTCGGGGCGGCGCGTGAGCCGCCACGCCGCCGGTGGGGCGGGGTACTCGACCGGGAGGCGACTGTGGCCGGTGTGACCAGTACCGATCTTCTCGCGGACGCGTTCGACAGGATCCGTGACACGGTCTCCGACGTGGTCGACGGCCTGACCCCCGAGCAGCTGGCGTTCCGGGTGCAGGACTCGGCCAACTCGATCGCCTGGCTGGTCTGGCACCTCACCCGGGTGCAGGACGACCACCTCGCGGATGCGGCCGATCGTGAACAGGTGTGGACCGCCGACGGCTGGGCGGGCCGGTTCGCCCTGCCGTTCGCCGCGTCGTCCACCGGCTACGGGCACCGACCCGCGCAGGTCGCCAAGGTCACCGCCACCGCCGACCTCCTCATGGGCTACCACGAGGCCGTCCACGCACGGACCGTCGACTACGTGCGCGGCCTCGACAACCGGGCCCTCGCCAGGATCGTCGACGAGTCGTGGCAGCCCCCGGTCACCCTGGGGGTGCGTCTGATCAGTGTGATCGCCGACGACCTCCAGCACGTCGGCCAGGCGGCCTACGTCCGGGGCCTGCTGACCCGGCGCTGACAGCCCGCGGCCCGAGGCGGGGCAGGGCGCCTGACGTGCCCGAACGCGATAACCGTCACTTCCACGCGCTGCTTGCCACCACGGCTCGGCGGACTTGACCGCCGCGGGGGTGGGGGCGGCGAGGGTGGCGTGGAGGACCTCCTGAGCCTGGTCCTGTCTGCTTGGGGCCGCGGCTGAACCCAGCGCCGTGGTCTGTCATTGTTTCGGACAAAGGTCAGATGGTGACTGTCCGCGCTTGTAGGGCGTGGATAGAGTGATGAGGCCGCGACGTCACACCGAGGGGCACGGGGCCCGGTCGGCAGCAGCACGCGGTGGAGGGCCACGCGTGTGATCACAGCACCCCCGTTGATGGCCGACGTGTTCCATGTGAAGCCCTACACGCGCCACTGCGAGGTCATCCACGACGAGGGCGCGCACGCCGTCATCGGTGTCTCGCCCGGCAACAGCTACTTCTCCGCCCGGCGCCTGCACGACCTGGCCGTCTGGAGCCTGGACCACTACGAACAGGTCGACTTCGTCTACACCGACCTCCACGTGTCCGAGATGTACGAGGCGTGCGGATACGGCCCCGATGACGCTCGCCGAAAAGCGGCGAAGAACCTGCGGAGCGTTCGGGCGAAGGTCCGTGACGCCGTGACGACGGCGGACCCGGGCCAGGCGCGGCTGCGCTGGCGGCCCATGTCCGACTTCCGCGCCAACACCGCCTACCAGGAGATCCACCGGCAGCTGACGCGCCGCCTGGAGACGGACACCGACCTCCGCAAGGCCTGCGACGACCTGGTGAGCCGGTTCCTGGCCGCACGGGGGCGGGAACCCACGGAGCGGCAGCGCGCGGTGTGCCTGGAGTACGTGTGCGCCGAGGCGCCGCTGTTCCTCGACACCCCGGCGATCATCGACGTGCCGTCCTCGCTCAACTGCTACCACCAACTCCTGCCGCTCGCGGAACTCCTGTACGCCCGGGGCGCCGGCCTGCGCGCCTCCCGCAACCAGGGCCACGCCATCGTCACCCCCGCCGAAGGAGCCCGCGCATGAGCACGACCACGAAGGCCGGGCCCCCGGTCGTCGGCAGCCCCGACCTGCTCGACTTCCCGTTCTCCCGGGACGGCACCCGGCTCCCCGCCGGGCTGGCGCAGCTGCGCACGGCCACTCCGGTGCGGCGGGTGCGCACGATCGCCGGGGACGAGGCCTGGCTGGTGTCCTCGTACCGGCTGTGCAAACAGGTCCTGACGGACGACCGGTTCTCGCTGAAGGACACCTCGGGACCGGGCGTGCCCCGCCAGTACGCCTTGACGATCCCGCCCGAGGTCGTCAACAACATGGGCAACATCACCGGCGCCGGTCTACGCAAGGCGGTGATGAAGGCGCTGAACCCGAAGGCGCCGGGGCTGGTGCGGTGGCTGCGCCAGGAGGCGGAGCGGCTCGTCGACGGGCTCGTCGAGGACGGCCCGACGGCCGACCTGCGCGGCGCGTTCTGCGAGCCGTACTCCGCAGGCCTGCACTGCCGCATCCTCGGCATCCCGCAGAGCGAGGGCCGCGCGTTCCTGCGCAGCCTGGACATCGCATTCATGAACTCGGCCTGCCCGATCGCCGGCGCGAAGATCAACTGGGACCGCGACATCGCCCGCATGACCGTCCTGCTGAACGATCCCGCCACCTCCGGCCTGATGGGGGAACTCGCCGCCCTGCGCGACGACCCGGACTACGCGCACCTGACCGACGAGATGCTCGCCACCGTCGGCGTCACCATGTTCGGTGCCGGCACCGTCTCGACCTCCGGCTTCCTCGCCATGGCCCTGGTCCACCTCCTCACCCACCGTGACGCCTGGGACCTGTTGCGAGACCGCCGGGACCTGGTCGACGCCGGCGTGGAGGAACTGCTGCGGGTTAACCTGTCCATCGGCGATGCCCTGCCCCGGATCGCACTCGCCGACGTGCGGCTCGGAGATGTCGACGTCAAACGGGGGGAGCTGGTCCTGGTGCTGGTCGAGGGCGCGAACTTCGACCCGGAGGCCTTCCCCGACCCGCACCGCTTCGACCTGGAGCGCGCCAACGCGGCCGACCACCTCTCCTTCGGCGGTGGCTCCCACTACTGCCCCGCCACCGCACTCGGACGTGTCCACGCCCGGATCGCCCTGGAGGCCCTGCTGGACCGACTGCCGGACCTCGAACTCGCTGTTCCAGTAAGTCAACTGGTCTGGCGCACGGGCTTCATGAAGCGGATTCCCGAACGGCTCCCGGTGATGTGGTAGCCGAGGTCAGCGGGCCCGGTCCGGCACCCCCGGGCCCGGCGGCCCGCATGCGGGCTGAGCCGGGGAATGCCGTCCGGCGAGTCGACTGGGCGGTCGAGCCCGAACAGCGTTGCGGATTCCTCGCCGCCCACCGTGAGTGGCGCGCCGGATCGACGGAGTAGTGCCGACGCCGTACGCGCTAAGCGGGAGGGTTGCGCAGCTTCAGCTGACGGCTTCGGGGTTCAGCCGTCGGGGGAGGCGCCCGGAGTTGCCGGCACCCTGGAACTCGCCCGCCGGTGTGATGATCGAGCTACCGGAGGGCTCGCGGTGGGACTGGGGCGTGTACTCCTGGCGCCCCGGTGGGCTGCGCCCGGCCGCCGGCGCGGCGATGATGCGAGGGTGCGCACCTTCGAAGAGCTGATCGCCGAGGCCGAGGCCGTTTCCGTGGACGGCTGGGACTTCTCCTGGTTGGACGGCCGGGCCTGCGAGGACCGGCCGTCCTGGGGTTACCAGCGGCTGCTGGCCGGGCGGTTGGGCACGGCGACGGCTGCCCTGGACGTCCAGACCGGCGGGGGCGAAGTGCTCGCCGGGGCCGTGCGGCTGGGCGGGTCCCCGTCCGCGCTGGCGGCCACCGAGTCCTGGCCGCCGAACCTGGCCGCCGCGACCCGTCTGCTGCACCCGCTGGGCGCGGTGGTGGTGGCCGACCCGGACGAGCCGCCGCTGCCCTTCGCGGACGGCGCCTTCGACCTGGTCAGCAGTCGGCACCCGGTCCGTGCCTGGTGGTCGGAGATCGCCCGGGTGCTGCGGCCCGGCGGCGCGTACTTCGCCCAGCACGTCGGCCCGGCCTCGGTCTTCGAGCTGGTCGAGTACTTCCTCGGCCCCCAGCCCGAGGCGCGCGAGGGGCGCCGCCCCGAGGCGGAGGCCGCCGAGGCCCGGGCGGCCGGGCTGGAGGTGGTGGACCTGCGCTCCGAGCGGCTGCGGATGGAGTTCCGCGACATCGGCGCGGTGGTGTACTTCCTGCGCAAGGTGGTCTGGATGGTCCCGGGCTTCACCGTCGACGCGTACCGCGACCGGCTGCGCGAGCTGGACGCCCGCATCCGGGCGGAGGGGCCGTTCGTCGCCCACTCGGCGCGCTTCCTGATCGAGGCACGCAAGCCGTAGCGTCGCGGCCGTGGGCGGCGCGGCCGCCGTCACGGCGTACGGCCCGCCGGAGGGGTCCGGCGGGCCGAGGTCGTGCGGGCGGGGATCAGGCGAGGGGCTTGTCGACGACGGCCTTGAGGTGGCTGAAGGTGTCGATCGAGTACTCGCCGTGGTAGCGGCCCATGCCGCTCTCGCCGACGCCGCCGAAGGGCAGCTCGGGCATCGCCAGGTGCGAGACCGGGAAGCCGAAGGTGAGCGCGCCGGAGGAGGTCTCCTCGGCGAGGCGCCGCTTGGTGTCCGCGGACTCGGTGAAGGCGTAGAGGGCGAGCGGCTTGTCGCGCTCGTTGATGAACGCGATCGCCGCGTCCAGGTCGGGGACGGCCAGGACGGGCAGGATGGGGCCGAAGATCTCGGCCTGCATCACCGGCGCGGCCGCCGGGACGTCCGCGAGGACGGTCGGGGCGAGGTAGCGCGCGGTGCGGTCGTATTCGCCCCCGATGACGGTGCGTCCGCCGTCGAGGAGGGCGGTGAGCCGGTCGAAGTGGCGCTCGTTGACGATCCGCCCGTAGTCCGTGCTCTCGGCCGGGTTCTCGCCGAACAACTCGTCCACCGCGGCCCCGAGTTCCTTCTCCAGGCCGGCCGCGGTGTCACCGATCGCGAGGACGTAGTCGGGGGCGACGCAGGTCTGGCCGGCGTTGAGGAACTTGCCGCGGGCGATCCGTCGGGCGGTGACGGCGAGGTCGGCGCCGGGTTCGACCACGACCGGGCTCTTGCCGCCGAGCTCCAGGGTGACCGGCGTCAGGTGCTTGGCGGCGGCGGCCATCACGATCCGCCCGACCGTGCCGTTGCCGGTGTAGAAGATGTGGTCGAAACGCTGCTCCAGCAGGGCGGTGGTCTCCGGGACGGCGCCTTCGACGACCGCGACGGCCTCCTCGCCGAGGTGGCGCGGCAGGAGCTCGGCGATGGCCGCGGAGGTCGCGGGGGCCAGCTCGCTGGGCTTGACGAGCGCGGTGTTCCCGGCGGCCAGGGCGCCGACCAGCGGGGCCAGGGCGAGCTGGAGCGGGTAGTTCCAGGGCGCGATGATCAGCACCACGCCCAGCGGGTCGCGCACGACCCTGGCTTCGGCGGGGCGGAACACCTCCGGCACCGCGGCCGGCTTGGGCTGCAGCCAGTCCGCGAGGTGCGCCACCGTGTGGTCGAGTTCGTTGAGCGTGAAGCCGATCTCGGTGCGGTACGCCTCCGCGGCGCTCTTGCCGAGGTCGGCGTGCAGGGCCTGCTGGAACACCTCGGCCTGCTCGGTGAGCAGGGTGCGCAGGGCGGCCAGCTTGTCCAGGCGCCAGGCGAGCGGCCTGGTCCGGCCGGTGGTGAATTCGGCCCGCAGGCGGGCGACCACAGAAGGGATGCTGTCGTGCATGGGGATCTCGCGGTCTTGAGGGGGTGGTGGCGCTTGGCACGTGGAACTTTCAGCACGTGAAGCAATTCTCGACTCTAGGGATGAAAGGTTGAGTTTGTCAATCATTTCCGACTGCTCCTCCCAGGCGTGGACGGACGGGCGGGCCCACGGCGTCAGGACTGCGCGACCAGGTCCAGGTACGAGTCGTGCCAGAGGTCCTCGTCCCCGTCCGGCAGCAGCAGGACGCGCTGCGGCCGCAGGGCCTCGATGGCGCCCGGGTCATGGGTGACCATCACGATCGCGCCCGGATAGGTGCCCAGCGCGGCCAGGACCTCCGAGCGGGAGGCGGGGTCGAGGTTGTTGGTGGGCTCGTCCAGGAGCAGCACGTTGGCGCCGGAGTGCACCAGGGTGGCCAGGGCGAGGCGGGTCTTCTCGCCGCCGGAGAGGACGCGGGCCGGTTTGTCGGCGTCGTCGCCGCGGAAGAGGTACGCGCCGAGCACCTGCCGCAGCTCGCCGTCGGTGAGCTCGGGAGCGGCCTGGGCGAGGTTGTCGCGGACGCTGAGCGCCGGGTCCAGGGTGTCGTGCTCCTGGGCGAAGTAGCCGAGCCGCAGGCCCGGGCCGGCGACGACGCGTCCGGCGTCCGGGGTCTCGTGGCCGGCCAGGACCCGCAGCAGGGTGGTCTTGCCCGCGCCGTTGAGGCCGAGGACGACGAGCCGGCTGCCGCGGTCGACGGCGAGGTCCAGGCCGGTCAGCACCGGTCGGCCGACGTAGGCCTTGGCCAGGCTGATCGCGCCGAGCGGGGTCCGGCCGCAGGGCGCGGGCTCGGGGAGCCGGATGCGGGCGGTGCGCTCGGCCCGCCGGACGGGTTCCAGCCCGGCCAGCATCCGGTCGGCGCGACGGGCCATGCTGCGGGCGGTGGTCGCGGTCGCGACGTGGGAGCGCATCCGGTCGGCCTGGGCGTGCAGGGCGGCGGCCTTGCGTTCGGCGTTGGCCCGCTCCCGGGCGCGGCGGCGCTCGTCGGCCGCGCGCTGGGCGAGGTAGGCCCGCCAGCCGGTGTTGTGGATGTCGAGGGCGGCGCGGGTCGGGTCCAGGTGGAACACCCGGTTGACGGTCTCCTCCACCAGCTGCAGGTCGTGGCTGATCAGCACCAGGCCGCCCTGGTGGGCGGCGAGGAAGCCGCGAAGCCAGGCGACCGAGTCGGCGTCCAGGTGGTTGGTGGGCTCGTCCAGCAGCAGGGTGCCCTGGTCGGCGAAGAGGATCCGGGCCAGCTCGACCCGGCGCCGCTGTCCGCCGGAGAGCGGCCCGATGGGGGAGTCCATCAGCCGGGTGGGCAGCCCGAGCCCGGCTGCGACGCGGGCGGCCTCGGCCTCGGCGGCGTAGCCGCCCCGGGACTGGAACCGGGCCTCGGCCCGGGTGTAGGCGTCCATCGCCCGGCGTTCCTCCGCCGGGGAGCCGGCCTGCGCCATCGCGTGCTCCGCGGCGCGCAGCGCGCGGACGGCGGTGTCCAGGCCTCGGGCGGACAGGATGCGGTCGGTGACGGTGACGGTCGGGTCGGCGGCCCGGGAGTCCTGCGGGAGGTAGCCGACCGGCCCGGTACGGGTGACCGTGCCGGCGGCGGGCTGCAGCAGGCCGGCGAGGGTGGCGAGCAGCGTGGTCTTGCCGGCGCCGTTGCGGCCGACCAGGCCGATCCGGTCGCCGGGGGCGACGTGCAGGGTGACGTCGGACAGCAGGAGGCGGGCGCCGACGCGCAGGTCGACACCACGAGTGGTGATCACGGGATAACGCTCCGAAACAGCTGATGGACACACGGGTGGCGTGGAGGCGGGTCCGTCAGCTAGGAGATTCGGGGCGTCGACATGGGGGTCACGATAGCGGTCCGGCGGCGCGGCCGCACCCGAATCGGCGGCAACCGGGCTCGAATTGCCGATCGGGAGTGGCGCACGTGACACCGAAGTGGCGCACGTGACGCCGGCCGTGCGGGAAGGGCCCGGGGCCGCGAGTGACCGGTTTCGGTCACCGTGGCGCGCGGGACCGTCTTGTCCGGGAGTCCGTGAGGCCGCTTCCATGGCCGCATGAGCAGACGTGACCTCGTTCTCCTGACCGATCACAGCTCGACCGAGGGCAGTCGGGACGTCCTCGCCGCCGCGGTACGGGCCCTGACCGGCAGCGCGCCCGTCCACCTCGACGCCCGGCACTTCATGGCGGGAGGAAGCGGCCGCATCGATGCCGAGGGCGAGGAGCGGATCCGGCTCTCCGCGGACGGACGGAGCGTCACCGCCGAGGCGGTGGTCGTCTACGAGATCCCGCCCCACCGGCGCCGGGCCTTCGCCGACTGCCAGCGGCAGCTGCGTGCGCTCGGCGTCCGCTCGCTCGGCGCCGACCCGGAGGCGTGGCGGGCGGCCACCGAGAAGGACCTCACCGTCGCCCGCTTCGCCCGGGACGGCGTCGCGCAGATGCCCAGCACCGTGTTGTCCCGGCCGAGCCGGGAGGCCGCCGCCGAGGCCTTCGAGCGGCTCGGCGGCGACGTCTGGGCCCGGCCCTGCGTGGGGATGGGCGGCGAGGACGTCTTCCACGTGACCACCCGGGCCCAACTCGCCGACGCCGCCCGCCGCTACGCCGAGGCGGGAGTGGACTGGCTGATCGCCCGCGACGCCGGGAACTTCCTCCCGGACGGCCGCCGTCACCAGTACCGCGTGGTGGTGCTGCGCGGCGAGGTGGTCCGCGCGGTCGAGCACGTCCAGGCGGATCCGGACGCGCCCTGCAACGAGTGCCGGGGGGCCGTCTCCACCCTGCTGAAGATCGACGAACTCCCGGACGGTCTGGCCGCGTTGGCGATCGATGCGGCGGACGCGCTCGGGCTGGAACTGGCGGGCGTCGACCTCGCCGCCGAGAGCGGCGGGGTGGTCTTCGAGGTCAACGTCCACCCGGCCTTCGGGCAGGGTGCTTTGGAGCAGATCGCGCTGCCGTACGTCGCCGCGCACCTCAGCGCGTGAGCGGAGCGGAAGCCGCCCGCCTGAAGCGCCCGTCCGCGCGATGCCCGTCCGCCCGCCTGAAGCCCGCCGGCTCCGCAGCCGTCAGCCGCGCAGGACCGCGGCCAGCACCGAGGGCCGGAAGAACAGGGAGGGCGGCGACACCAGGGAGAGCACCTCGTGGAAGGCCGCGGTGACCTGCGGGTCGCGGGTCGCGCCGGCCAGCACCCGGTCTAGGAAGCGGTGCTGGAGCCTGATCAGCGGACCGGAGGGCCCGCCGGTGGTGGCGGCGAACCGGACGTCCTCGGCGCAGGACATCATCCACGCGTTCTTGGACACCGCCGCGATCTCCCGCCGGGCAGCGCGGGCCGTCGTGGGCCCCAGGCCGCCGTGCCGCAGCGCGGTGCGGCGCAGCGCCTGGGCGCAGAGCAGCGACACGGTCACCCCCTGGCCGTACACCGGGTTGAAGGTGCTCGCCGCGTCGCCGACCACCACCAGGCCCTCCGGTGCGCCGCGCTCGTAGTGCCGGCGTACGCCCGGGCCGGGCAGGAAGCCGCGCACCTCGCCCGCCGGCTCGGCGTCCAGCAGTGCGTCGCGCAGGCCGGGGTCGCGCAGCCGGGCCAGGTGGGCGGTGAAACCCTCTTCGCCGGGCCCGGGTTCGGCGCCGCGCATCCCGGCCAGGCTGACGATCCAGCGGTCGCCCTCGACGGGGAGCAGGACGCCCATCCGCGCCTCGTCCGGCGCCTTGGTCTGGAGGTAGACGGCCTGGTAGCCGAGGTCGACGCCGGGCGGGCGGTGGAACAGCCGGGAGGAGTACGCGACGCCGGCGTCCACCCGCTCCTCGGGCACCGGACGGCAGCCGAGTTCGGTGAGCCAGTCCGGGAGGGCGGTCGAGCGGCCGGACGCATCGATCACCAACTCGGCCGGGATCTCCTGGACTTCACCGCGCTCCGCAGCGGGCTCCGTGCCGCGCTCACGGACCCTGACCCCGGTCACCGCCCGCGCCGAGCCCAGCAGCCCGACCACGTCGGTGCCCTCCATGAACCGGATCGAGGGCTCGGTGCGGGCCCGGTCCAGGATCGCCTTGTCCAGCACCGGTCGGGTGCAGGAGAGGAAACCCACCTGGGCGGGGTAGTCGGCCATCCACCCGGCCGAGCTGAGCCACTTGAGATCGCCCGACGCGGCGACCCGGTGGGCGCCCGCGGCCAGCAGTTCCTGCTTGATCCCGGGCATCATCTCCTCCATCGCCCGGTGCCCGGCCTCCAGCACCAGGTGGGCGTGCCGCCCCTGCGGCACCCCGGCCCGGAACGTCGGCTCGTCCGGGTAGCGGTCCCGCTCCACCACGATGATCCGCTCGGCGCAGCCCCGCAGCGCCCAGGCCGCCACCACCCCGGCCAGACCGCCGCCGACCACCACCGCAGTGCCCCGCCCGGGGGCCGTACCCGAAGAAGTCATGACACGTAGCGTAGTGGCGTTCCAAGCGGTCCGTCACCGCTTCACCTCGGCGAACGTGCCCTCCGAACAGGACCGTTGACGTCGGACCAGGGTCGGTGGGTGCCGTGGCTCCCGGGATTCCCCGCTACGGGAGGGCGCGGCCGTGAAGAGGTCTGCGGTGTGCCGGATTGACAAACGCCCTTGCCATCCCGGCGAATGGCAGCCATGGCCGACGAAGAGTTCGAGAACGTCCTGACCACGGTGGGCCCCCGGCTGCGGGCGCTGCGCCGGGAGCGCGGCACCACGCTCGCCAAGCTGGCCGCCGCGACCGGCATTTCGCTGAGCACGCTGTCCCGGCTGGAGTCCGGGCAGCGCAAGCCGACCCTGGAACTGCTGCTGCCGTTGGCCCGGGAGTACCGGGTGCCGCTGGACGAACTGGTCGGCGCCCCGGCCACCGGTGACCCCCGGATCCATCCGCGCCCGGTCACCAGGAACGGCCAGACCATCGTCCCGCTCACCCGCCACCTCGGCGGGCTGCACGCGTTCAAACAGATCATGCCGCCCGGGCGGAACACCGGGCCCGAGTTGGAACTGCAGGTCCACGAGGGGTACGAGTGGCTCTACGTGCTGTCCGGGAAGCTGAGGCTGGTGCTCGGCGCGCACGACCTGGTGCTGACGGCCGGTGAGGCCGCCGAGTTCGACACCCGCACGCCGCACGCCTTCGGCAACGCCGGTTCGCAGCCGGTGGAGTTCCTCAGCCTGTTCGGCCCCCAGGGTGAGCGCATCCACGTCAGGGCGCGCCCGGGAACCTCTGTTCGGTAGGTTCGTTCCCTGACAGGGGGTTTCCGCTTCGGGCTCCCCGCCAGGCCGTCGGGAGGGGCCGAGGAATGAGTGTGCGACAGAGCACGGAGTCCGGCGACAGCGGTGGAGCCAAGGAGCGGGCGGCGCCGGACGAGCGGGCCGGACGAGCCGGTGCGGTCGACGCGGAGCCGGACGCGGAGCCGGACGCGAAGCCCGCGCGGAGGAAGCGCCCGTTCTGGCAGGAGCTGCCGATCCTGCTGGTGATCGCCCTGCTGCTCTCACTCGGCATCAAGACCTTCTTCGTCCAGGCCTTCTCGATCCCCTCCGGTTCGATGGAGAACACCCTCCAGGTCGGCGACCGGGTGCTGGTGGACAAGCTCACCCCGTGGTTCGGCGCGGAGCCGGAGCGCGGCGAGGTGGTGGTCTTCCACGATCCGGGCGGCTGGCTGGAGGGCACTCCGACAGATGACGGCGGCTTCTCGGGCACCGTTCAGAAGGTGCTGAGCACCGTCGGCCTGATGCCCTCGGCGGACGAGAAGGACCTGATCAAGCGGGTCATCGCGGTCGGTGGGGACACCGTCGAGTGCGACGCGGGCAGCCCGGTGAAGGTGAACGGCGCCGCACTGGACGAGCCGTACCTGTTCCCCGGCGCGACGCCCTGCGACAACGACCCGGTCGGCACCGTCACCGTGCCCAAGGGCAAGCTCTGGGTGATGGGCGACCACCGGAACAACTCGCGGGACTCCCGTCCGCACCACAACCTGACCGGGGACGGCTTCGTTCCGGTGGACGACGTCGTGGGCCGGGCCTTCGTGGTGGCGTGGCCGATCTCGAACTGGTCCGCCCTGCCCGTCCCGGACACCTTCGACAAGGTGCCCTCGGGGGCTGCGGGCGCCCCGGTGGAAGCACCCCCGGCACCGGCCGCGCTCGCGCTCGCCGGTCTCGTCCCGCTCGCGCTGTGGCGCCGCCGCCGGGCCTCGCGCCGGACCCGCTGAGGAACGGTACGGAGGCGGAACCGTTCCAGGACCCTTGTCGTCCCTGGGATCGACCGCCGAACAGGCCACATCAGCAACCGGGGACGACGTGAGTTCCGAGATCTACTTCAGCAGTAACCACCGCGACCTGAGCGAGCAGCACGGGACGGGCGCGGGCTTCCAGTTCGAGTTCTACTGCTACCGCTGCTCCGACACCTGGCGCTCGCCCTTCGAGCGGTTCACCACCGGCCAGGTGGCGGGCTGGATCGGCAAGGGCGTCAGCGCGGCCTGGAACCTGGTCGGCGGGAACGCCAACACCATCAGCAACGCCGCCGACGGCCTGGCGGGCCAGACCTGGGGCTCCTCGCGCGACGCGGCCTTCCAGCGCGCGATCGGGAACGCCCAGACGCACTTCAGCCGCTGTGCCCGGTGCACCCACTACGTCTGCGGCCGCTGCTTCGACCCGGCCCAGGGCCTCTGCTTCAGCTGCGCCCCGGACACCGCGGCCGAAGCGCTGGCGGCGCAGCGGCGCGGCCTCAACGACATGGTGTCGGACCGGGCGTACCAGGCGGGGCAGCAGTCGGGCGCGGGGTTCGACGTGCGGACGCCGCGCCAACTGGTCTGCCCGCACTGCCAGGCCGAGACGCACGGCACGCCGTTCTGTCCGGGCTGCGGATCCAGACTGGCGCAGCCCGTCCAGTGCGGGCAGTGCCATCAGGACGTGCCGGAGGGGGCGGCGTTCTGCCCGTCCTGCGGCGGCAGGCGCTGAACGTTCCCGAGGACGACGGCGGGGGGGGGGGGGGGGGGGGGGGGGGGGGGGGGGGGGGGGGGGGTGTGGGGGGGGGGGGGGGGGAGGGGGGGGGGGGGGTGGTGGGGGT